>NZ_CP031030.1:7122500-7432530 GCF_003711225.1 Runella sp. SP2
AGGTAGAGCTACTGATAGGATGCGGGGGAGTCAAATCCTACCAAATTCTGACAAACTCCGAATGGGCATAAACAGACACAGCAGTGAGGGCCGGGGTGCTAAGGTCACGGTCCGAGAGGGGAACAACCCAGAGCAACCGCTAAGGTCCCTAAGTATATACTAAGTTGAACAAAGGAAGTCTGACTGCCGAGACAGCCAGGATGTTAGCTTGGAAGCAGCTATACATTTAAAGAGTGCGTAACAGCTCACTGGTCGAGCGGGGCGGGCGTCGATAATAAACGGGCATCAAGTATATCACCGAAGCGATGCGATTAGTAATAATCGGTAGGGGAGCATTCCAACGTCAGTGAAGTTGTAGCGTGAGCTATGGTGGAGATTTTGGAAAAGCAAATGTAGGCATAAGTAACGACAATGTATGTGAGAACCATACACACCGTAAAGCTAAGGATTCCTCAGCTATGTCAATCAACTGAGGGTTAGTCGGGGCCTAAGGGGAAGGCGAAGGCCGCACCTGACGGACAGCAGGTTAATATTCCTGCACCTGATACAAGTGTGAAGCGTACGGGGTAGGGGAGAGAGTACGAAGTGACGGAAGTCTTCGTTGAGCGGCGTTTACGGACAAAGCGAACTTTTGAACTGGCCTCCAAGAAAAAGCGCTGAAACATCAGCTTGTATTAGCCCGTACCGTAAACCGACACAGGTAGCTGGGTAGAATATACCAAGGTGCTCAAGTGAATCACGGTTAAGGAACTCGGCAAATTAGTCCTGTAACTTCGGGAGAAGGGACACTCTGGCGCGAGCTAGAGTCGCAGAGAAATGGCCCAGGCGACTGTTTAACAAAAACACAGGGCAACGCAAAGTGGAGACACGCAGTATGTTGCCTGACACCTGCCCGGTGCTGGAAGGTTAAGAGGGGAGCTTAGCGCAAGCGAAGGTTTGAATCGAAGCCCCAGTAAACGGCGGCCGTAACTATAACGGTCCTAAGGTAGCGAAATTCCTTGTCGGGTAAGTTCCGACCTGCACGAATGGTGTAACGATCTGGGCACTGTCTCAACCGTGAGCTTGGTGAAATTGTAGTAGCGGTGAAGATGCCGCTTACCCGTCACGGGACGGAAAGACCCCGTGCACCTTTACTACAACTTTGCGTTGGATATGGGATATGAATGTGTAGGATAGGTGGGAGGCTATGAAGTGGATTCGTCAGGATTCATGGAGCCAACGTTGAAATACCACCCTTTTGTATTCTGTGTTCTAACTTATTATTGAGGACCGCGCATGGTGGGTAGTTTGACTGGGGTGGTCGCCTCCAAAAGAGTAACGGAGGCTTCCAAAGGTTAGCTCATGACGGACGGTAATCGTCAGGGGAGTGCAAAAGCACAAGCTAGCTTGACTGTGAGACCGACGGGTCGATCAGGTGGGAAACCAGGGTTTAGTGATCCGGTGGTTGCGCATGGGTGTGCCATCGCTCAAAGGATAAAAGGTACGCCGGGGATAACAGGCTGATCATCCCCAAGAGCTCACATCGACGGGATGGTTTGGCACCTCGATGTCGGCTCGTCACATCCTGGGGCTGGAGAAGGTCCCAAGGGTTCGGCTGTTCGCCGATTAAAGTGGCACGCGAGCTGGGTTCAGAACGTCGTGAGACAGTTCGGTCCCTATCTGTGATGGGCGTAGGAAGTTTGACGGGGGCTGACCTTAGTACGAGAGGACCGGGTTGGACTCACCTCTGGTGAATCGGTTGTAACGCCAGTTGCACGGCCGAGTAGCTACGTGGGCAACAGATAAGCGCTGAAAGCATCTAAGTGCGAAACTGGCCTGAAGATGAGACTTCCACATAAGGGACGTTGTAGACGACGACGTTGATAGGCTGCAAGTGTAAAGGTGGTGACATCAAAGCTGAGCAGTACTAATTGCCCAATAGCTTCTTTGTAAATACAGATTTGCATAAATTATTCTCTACCAATGTCAATTGCTTATTGAAAGACGAAATAGCTAATAACCTTGATGGTGGTTACAGGGTGGGTGTTCACCTCTTCCCATTCCGAACAGAGAAGTTAAGCCCCACTCCGCCGATGATACTGCAATAAAATGTGGAAAAGTAGGTAGCCGCCACAATATTAAAATCCGAGAGGAGTTCAGAAATGAGCTCCTCTTTTTTGTGCTATATATTACTCGCCTCCAGTGCCTCGCGTGCCGTTTGTAAGGATCAAGACCAAAAGTTGTGGGGGATGTTGGATTTTTTTGGATCAAGACCAAAATTTGTGGAGAGGGTTGGATTTTTTTAAGTTTGTGCTTTTAATCAATCGTACTTGCTTTGGAGAGTTTCCTACCTATCGTTCAGTTCCTGTTGCCCGATTTCATTTTGGACTGGGCGTCCCCGAAAATTTTGAATTGACCACTATTAACCGCCAAGAGGGTGTCTTCGATATCCATCTTACAGAGAAAAATACAGACGCTCGAGACCCTGAAAGGAAAAATCTGCTTTCCAAAGGTTTTTTTGCACCCATAACTGTCCAAGACTTTCCCCTGCGTGGGCATAAGGTCTTTCTTCACATTAAGCGCCGCCGATGGCTCCATACCCAAACCGGTAAAGTAGTTTACAGAGACTGGGCAGAAGTAAGCAAAGGAACGCGAATGACAAGTGAATTCGCGAATTTTTTAAAAGGTATCAGTGGATACGAATCCGAGTAGTACAAATTCAATCGGAGAGTTTTATGGCGTGAAGGGTCGGAATTTGCTTCGTCACTACAAAGATTGCCAAGGTGGATTCAAACATTGGAATCAAAAGTCTCATGCTAAACTATGGCTGTTATACCCTCAAAATATGGGAACTCATCTTTCCATTGATGAAACCTCGTTATCTGATGGGGAGTTGTATACGATTCTTACCAATAAAGCTGCCAAAGGCAGTAAAGGAAGTATTGTGGCTATCATTTCGGGCACCAAGGCTGAAACAGTGATTGAGATTCTTCGAAAAACTCCTCAAAAGCTTCGTAAAAAAGTCGCTGAGATTACGCTGGACATGGCCAGCAATATGGCTTTAATTGCCAAGCGATGTTTCCCTTGCGCCACACAGGTAACTGACCGTTTTCATGTCCAAAAGTTGGCTTCGGAAGCCTTACAGGAAATCAGAATAAAACACCGTTGGCAAGCAATAGATGCTGAAAATGAATCTATTGAGCAAGCTAAAGCCACTCAAACAGACTACCAAGCGGAAGTACTCTCCAATGGCGATACGGTGAAACAGTTATTGGCACGCAGCCGGTATGTGCTCTACAAAAAGCAGAAAGATTGGACAGAGAATCAAAAACAAAGGGCAACACTACTTTTTGAGCGCTATCCTGATTTGAAAAAAGCTTATGAGTTAACCATGGCCTTGAGCCATATTTTTGAGAATACTACTGATAAACTTTATGGATTGGCCAGACTCGCCAAATGGCATGAGAAGGTGCGGCAATCCGGCTTTAAAGCCTTCAACACGGTGGCGCGTTCTATCCAAAATCATTATGAAACCATCCTTAACCGCGGCGGCGGACCGCTATTTTGATAATCGAAGTACGAACGCGTCTGCCGAATCTTTTAATGCCAAGATTAAAGCTTTTCGAGCTCAGTTCAGAGGGGTAAGGAATGTAGAATTCTTTCTGTATCGGCTAACTCAGATATATGCTTAATCCAAGTTGCTCCACAAATTTTGGAATTGAGCCAAAATATCATTCAAGTGGGTTAGTGAGAATATAAAAATAGCCGCCCAAAAATTGCTTTTGAGGCGGCTATTTTTATATTAGATTAGTACTTTAACTATTTTGCAGCGATTTGACCAAGAGCTGAAGCTTTGGTGAACGTGCTTACTTTTGTTGTTTGTACTGAACTTACTTTGTTGGTTTCTTTTGTTGCGCTATGCTCGTGACTGCCATTCACGGCAATGTACGGAGCAATAACCAACGATACGATAGACATTAACTTAATTAGGATGTTCATTGAAGGGCCAGAAGTATCTTTGAATGGGTCACCTACAGTATCGCCAGTCACTGATGCTTTGTGTGGCTCTGACTTTTTGTAGAAAGTTTCTCCGTTGATTACTACCCCTTTTTCAAAAGATTTTTTAGCGTTATCCCATGCACCACCTGCGTTTGATTGGAACATTCCCATCAACACACCCGATACGGTTACCCCTGCCAACAAACCACCTAATACTTCTGGCCCCATGGTGAAGCCTACAAGTACAGGGGTAACAAGTGCGATTGCTCCTGGCAAAATCATTTGTTTGATAGATGCTTCAGTTGAAATAGCTACGCATTTTTCGTACTCTGGTTCTGTTTTGTACTCCATAATGCCAGGAATTTCGCGGAACTGACGGCGAACTTCATTTACCATTTCCATGGCAGCCTTACCTACTGCTGATATAGCTAATGCACTGAAAATGAATGGAATCATTCCCCCTACAAACAAGCCTGCTAGTACGTCTGCTTTGTAAATGTCAATTTGGGAAATGCCTGCAATTCCTACAAAAGCGGCAAACAATGCCAACGACGTCAAGGCTGCAGAAGCAATCGCAAAGCCTTTCCCTGTAGCAGCCGTTGTATTACCTACGGCATCCAAGTTATCCGTGCGTTCACGTACTTCAGAAGGCAGCTGTGACATTTCAGCAATACCACCTGCGTTGTCAGCAATAGGCCCAAAGGCGTCGATGGCTAACTGCATCGCTGTGGTTGCCATCATACCTGCGGCTGCAATAGATACACCATACAAACCAGCAAATTTATAGGACAAAATGATACCCGCTGCCAACACGATGATAGGCAACACAGTAGATTCCATCCCAACGGCTAAACCACCAATGATGTTGGTAGCGTGACCTGTTCCTGATTTTTCGATGATTGAATTCACAGGACGTTTGCCCATGGCCGTATAATATTCAGTAATATACGACATCAATGCGCCTACAATTAAACCAACCACAATTGAGTAAAATACGCCATCAGAGGTAAATTCAAATCCTCGAAGCACAAGACTTTCTGGCAGAATATTTTTCACAAGAAAATACGAAGCTACAAATGTAATACCAATCGATGCCCAGTTGCCAATATTTAAGGCATTTTGGACAGATGCGTTTTCGTTGTTTATACGTACAAAAAACGTAGAAACCAAAGAGGCCAATAAACCTACCCCAGCAATCAACATAGGAAGAAGTACTGGAGAAAAGCCGCCGTAGTTATCTGTTACATCAATTTCTTGGCCTAAAACCATGGTAGCCAAAATCGTTGCTACGTACGAACCAAATAAGTCAGCACCCATACCTGCTACGTCACCTACGTTGTCGCCTACGTTGTCAGCGATGGTTGCTGGGTTACGAACGTCGTCTTCAGGAATACCTGCTTCCACTTTTCCTACAAGGTCAGCACCTACGTCGGCAGCTTTGGTATAAATACCACCACCTACCCGCGCAAACAACGCGATAGATTCAGCGCCCAACGAGAAACCAGCCAAGACTTCGATTACTTTTTTCATTTCGACCGAAGTAAGTGGTTGGCCTGCCGCAAACATTTGATAAAAAACAATGAATAGGCCACTCAGACCTAATACAGCCAAACCTGCTACCCCCATACCCATAACCGAGCCACCAGTAAAAGATACATTAAGGGCCTTGGCGAGTGAAGTGCGGGCTGCTTGGGCGGTGCGAACGTTGGCTTTGGTAGCCACTTTCATACCGATGTACCCCGCGGTAGCTGAAAACACTGCTCCAATCAAAAATGCGACAGCAATCAGTGGAGACGAGTGTATTTCGATGCCATTGGCTTCGGTTTGGCTACCCAGATACGCCAAAATTAAGGCAGTAGGAATGGCGAAGTAGGCCAAAATTTTCCATTCAGCTTTCAAGAAAGCGATGGCGCCATCGGCAATATAGCCTGATAGCTTTTTCATGTTGTCGTCGCCAGCAGGTTGGTTGGCAACCCAGTTGAAACGCCAAGCGGTGTACAGAAGCCCAATAGCCCCAAAAGCTGGGACAAGGTAAACGATACTATTCATGCGTAGGTTAAAAGATTTAGTTGAATATTTATATAAAATGTCGGACAAATATAGCAGAACGTGATTCATTTCCCCAACCCAAATCTTAGTTAATTGCTTATTTTGTATCGTTATTGTACAATTTTAGACCCTATTTTAGGTGGGTGTCACTAAAACAGGGCCTAAAATTGATAAATGAGCTTTAATTTACTTTTACAACTTTCAGCGTTGCTTGTTTTTCAGGCGTCGTCACCTTCAAGAAATACATGCCAGTTGGTAGTTCGCTTACGCCAAACTCCTCTTGATGGGTGTTCGTTTCGGGTACAAATTGACGGCGTAGCACCTCCCGACCCGATGCATCCGTTAAAGCCGCTTGCACCATGTGTCCCTTGCTCTCTTGCACTTTTAAGCGCAGGATGTTGCTGACGGGGTTGGGCATGACTGTGGCGAAAGACCCGTTATCAGTTATCTGTTTTCCGTTATCCGACCCTTGCCCTTTGCTTTTTGCCTCTTCGCTCTCCGCTGCGCGTGCTGCTCCCACGCCTACTCCATCTTTCGACTGGATTCTGAACCAGTACTCTTGATAGGCCAAGACATTGCCTTGTGGTTGACGCGTCGAGGGGTAAATGCTACCCCAACCCTTCATATCCCAATAACGGATGCCTAACTTGTACAAACCCTTGGGTAAACCTGCATCATATATGTTACCACCTGAACCGTTGTCTTGGTAGAAACCGTAGGCGGGGTGGTTTTGAGCGTACAACTCCGTCCAGCCCTCGCGGTTGGCGTACATGAAGTATGGCGCGTTGTTCTCGTGCGTGTTAAATGAACGAATTACCCCCATTTCTGGCGTCGCCAACATGTCGAAGGTCAATGAACCATCGGTGCTTAATCCGCAAGCTTCTACGTTGATTGTCCAGTAACGAGGAGCCATTTTGTTGGCATTCTCAACGTAGTATAAGGTCGGATTTACCTGCGTACTCTGCTCCAATTCGGGGCCACCGTCGCGGGTGATGAATTGGCTTGTCCACAACGACTTATCATTCGCAGGCTTTACTGCCGATTTTGATTCGCCGATGTTAATCAACGTCACTACAAAAGCATTCCAGTAAACATCTTTGCGAACACTTTCTGAGCTCTGACAACCGCCTTCAAATAGACACTTCGCCCAGTACGTTTGCTTGGTCACGTTGCTAAATGCCACTTCAAAACTTGGCGCGGTGACGCCCGTATTCCAAAACGTTTGGCTTCCTGCGGGGCAATTGGCCGAAATCGTGACCGTTGTGCCTGTGCAAACAATCTCTTGACTTGCCGTAATCACGGGAGCAACTTGCGTTGGCGTTAACGTAAACGTTACCACATTGCTCTTTTCACTTACACAACCATTTTCCGTCTGACAACGAGCGTAATACGAGGTCGTTTGGCTGGGAACAGTCGATGGAAGGCTTGGCAGAGCAACATTCGTTGTGGCATTGTACCAAACAGTGCGCAAGCTTCCACAAGTTGACTGTCCACTGAAACTGGCTGTCGCGTCACAACTAGCTGTAGATGACAATGAAACCGTCGGAGCTGTTGGAATCGTCACCAATTTTAAGCGCATTACCCCTGATTCAGATTCTACACACGAAGGCGTTCCGTCTGATTTGCGGCAACGTACGCGGTAGTTGTGGAATTGATTGTCCACCAAACCTACGGGAACTCCTGCACTGTACTCGCCACCGTCAACTGAGTAAAGAATCACTTCGCCAGCAGCACAGTTCGCATTAAATGTGAGCGTAGTAGTCACTAAGCTACAGACTTCTTTGGTTTCACCTACGGCAACCGTTACACCATCCACCAACATCGACACATTTTGCGGAACGGAAGCACGGTTATTTATCGTCAATTCTATCACGCCCGAATAGGTCGAAGCGCAATTGGCATCACAAGCCGCTTGGTAGCGGTGGGGTTGGTTATTGGACGGCTGGGAAACTGGTGCTGTCGCCGACCAGTTGCTCCATGCACCACTACCAACTTGAACTCGCCAAACGGGATTGCCAACCACACACGAACTCGAAACCCCAAACTGTAAACCGTTAACAGGATTGGCATCCGTATCGCACAAAACGGGGTTGTTGCCTTCGTTTAGGGTTTGTTGAAGGGTAGTCAACGAAATAGTTGGTGGAACAACTACCGTCACCATCACATCCACAAATCCACTCAATTGAGGGGCTAGTTCACAACGAACTTTGTAAACCGTACTTGCCGTAAGTGTTGGTGTCACCAGCGGTGAGCCCACAAACAACTGGGTGGTGCCCGCCGCGTTGTACCATGTTACTTGTCCCACTGCACACGAAGCCGTCAATGATGCCGTCGCGTTTTTGCAAATGGTCACGTTGGTAGTATTTGTTGGAAGTTCCACCGAAGCAATGACGGTCAATACCGCATCGTTGCCATCGCCACCTACGTAACTGATGCGGGCGTTTAACTGACTTCCCAAAAATGGTGCAATCGTTGACCCTTCGGGTAAGCCGTTGAACGTACCTTGAATGGCATCGCTTCCGTCGTTGTTGACTAGCACAAACGTTTGTCCCAATACTGGTATGTGGCTACCGCTGAGTACCAAATCAAGTCCCGACAAGTTGACCGACCCTTCTACTTTTAACTGACGGTAGTCGGTATCAGCCGTAGTTCCGTTGATGACAATGGCCAAGTCATTGCCCGAGGCAAACGACACGGTTCCGACGTTGACATCCGTTCCCGCTGCCGTTGGATTGATTCCTGCTGCTGCGTTGATGACAAGGTTACCTCCGTTGGTCGCCAAGGCCGAAGCGTTCAAATTAACTGCCCCTGCCGTCGAGAGGTTGACGTTGGTGGCTGCGGCGCGGCTGATGGGCGCACTGACAGTAATGGCGCCGCTGTTGGCATCACCGATTTGGAGCGTACCCGCCGTGATGCGGTCAAGTTCGTCGTCGGAAAGGCTCAAAGGACCGCCCAGAGGGTTTGTTGACGAGCCTAAGTCGATGTTTACGCCGTTGGTGTAAGGACGAAGTATGACACTGCTGGCCGAGTTGGTGCTGATAGTCGCCGTATTTTTGATGTCAATACTGTTGGTAATCAGCGAAATGTTTCCTCCCATGCTCGCTGTTGTAATTTGTCCACCAGAAAGTGATTCAATCTCAATACCCACGCCGCTTCCACCTTCGATGCCAGTTACGGTGATGGCACCTCCTGAGGTGCTATTGATAGTCCCACGAATATACACTCCTTTATTATCAGGCCCAGTTGAGCTTCCAGCCGTTCCTTGAATGTTGATTGCTTTCCCATTCCCCGCCGTAATGGTGCCATTTAAGTCAACCCCTACACTTCCATTGGATGCTGTAGCATCAGCTCCTCCTATACCAATAATCGTAATGGTGCCATCGTTGGTTGTGACCAAGTTACGAACTTCTACTCCATCGCTAAACGACTGGTTGGCACCCGTACCTTCTATATAAATACTACCAGTACCCCCCGCAAGGACTTTTCCACTTAGACCAATTCCCGTATTGCCCGTAGGATTATTGAATGAACCATTGGTTCCTTGACCGCCTTGACCAATGAGTCGGATATTACCGTTATTGGTACTAATTTGGCTATTGGAACCAGAAAGCTGAAGACCATAATTAAACGAAGCGGTGCTTGGTGAGCTACTGCCAGTACCTTGCACGGTGACATTCCCAGTTCCTCCCGCCGCAATACGGCTAGTAGCATCAAGTAAGACACCTTTGGCGCTACCTGTGCTTGCTCCTCCTGCTTGGCCTGTAACGCTAATGTGGCCATTGGTAGAAGTGATGGCACTCGATGTTAGAAAAACACCTTGATGGTATCCATCTGTACCAGTTCCGCCAGTGCCTAGTACCGTTACAGTTCCCGCTCCACCCGCAGAAATTAGTCCTGAACTTTCAAGATTAATACCATGGTTGGAAGTCGCATCACTACTTCCCCCACCTTGGCCTGTTACGCTTACATTTCCTCCTGAAGAGGTGATCGTACCTGCATCGAGGTGTACCCCAAAGGTATTACCATCGGTCTGGCTAGCTCCTGTGCCTTGTACAGTAACCGTACCCGTTCCACCTGCGGTAATCATTCCTAGGTCGGTGACTGCCACTCCGTGTTGGTTATATTCGTCCGCAAGTCCGCCACCTTGTCCTGTTACGCTGACGTTGCCGCCTAGTGAGGTTATTTTGGAATTCGTACCTGTAACCAATACGCCAATGTTTTCATTGCCCGAGGCAGTACCACCCGTTCCTACTACTGAAAGTGGAGCGTTACCTCCCTCTATTAGACCACCACTATTGACCGAAACCCCTGCTTTGTAGCCGGCAACCCCGCTTTTCCCTTTAATGGTTGCTTGCCCACTGCCTGTTACTTTTAGTGAGCCGCCATTGACATCAACACCAGCAAAATCGCCCGATGAAGGCGTTGTCTGTTGGTTGGCTTCTACGACTAAATTTCCGTTTTGTGTTAGTAAGCTACCCCCTGTATTAATGGTTGCATTTTTGCTTACTTTCACCGTTGCCGTACCTGTGCCAGAGAGGGTGACAATCGCATTAGCAGCGATACTCAAAGCATCCGTTCCAGGCGTGGTAGCATCATCATTTTGCAAGTCTAAATCCAAGTTAGCATTGCTGACAAACGTGATGTTGCCATTCAAATTCACTTCGTCATCGCCCGTGCCACCGTTGATGGTCAATGTAGGCAATTGGGTTGTAAATGCCCCAACGTTGATGATGTCGTTGCCTCCAGCAGTGTTGACAGTAATACTGGTTTTTCCCGAAAGTACTACCTCCGCAGGCGTGGTAAAGGCCGTAGTGATACCGCCGTCGATGTTATACGTTTTACCCGTGACGTTGAAGCGGATTTTACCGCTGTTTTCACTTACCTCCAGCGTTTCGCCCGTGCCTTTGGCATCGGTAATGACGATGTTTCCGCTTGTGGTCGTGATGGTGTAGTCGGGAGAGGTACAAGCAATGTTTTGAGCATCACCCGTGATTGTCCAGCCTTTGTTGGTAATCAAATTATTACGCGCCGATTGAGCAGTACAATATTTTAGCCCTAGTGCGCCCAAACTCCGACCCGTCACTGTCCCCTGATTGAAGCCAATCAACGTCGCATCGTAGTTGACCTCGCTCATTCCACAGTTGTCTAGGAAGTTGCCTAGATTAACGCTGGCATTGAATTTGGTTCCCCAAGCCGCCAAGCTTTGATTGAAAGCCGTCGCATTTTGAAACATTAACGACATGTTAGTGACATTACTCACGTCCCAATTGCTAATATCTTGGTTAAACGAAGTCGCTTCTTGAAACATACGTGACATCCCCGTTATGGTGCTTGTATTCCACGTACTGATATTTGCGGGGCCATTGAGAATCGTACAATTAGCAAACATGGATGAAAGCGACGTTACGCCAGACAAGTTGGGGACATCTGTCGCGGTAACGCTCAGGTTATTACAACCATTGAAAGCACTGCTCATAGATGTCCAAGCAATATCGCCCCATTGACTAATCGTCAGTAATTTAGAAGCATCTCCTACGGAGTTGAAATGAATCCTTGGGAAATCCCCTCGAATAGCCACTGTGTAAGTACCTGCTGTACCGTAATTATGGGTAACGCTCCCCGTTACTGCCAACTCATCATAAATACCGTCGTTGTTCCAGTCCACGTCATAATTGTAGCCTGTACCTAAGGTCGGGATGGTGATGGAAGTAGCGTTGGAAGTACCTGAGTTGTCAGTTTTCCAAGTTGTGATAAAAGGCTTTCCACCGTAACCTTCAATGGCAAAGGTGTAAGGCGAGCCAGGGTCGTTGCTCGGAATGCTGATAGTGGCCGTGCGTTTACCCGTTGTTGTAGGGTCAAACGTTACCGTAAAGGTTGTTGAACTACCTACAGCAACAGTCGTTGAAGAAGGCTGCGTGATGGTAAAATCGGTGGTTCCTCCCGTGATTGTTCCCAATGTC
The DNA here is from genome assembly GCF_003711225.1 of Runella sp. SP2. Taxonomy (NCBI): domain Bacteria; kingdom Pseudomonadati; phylum Bacteroidota; class Cytophagia; order Cytophagales; family Spirosomataceae; genus Runella; species Runella sp. SP2. The sequence continues at coordinate 7,134,488 of NZ_CP031030.1, forward strand.
AAAGCTCCCGCTCCCGTATTTTCGATGGTGAAAGTACGTGTCACCGAGCCACTTGGCACTGAGACAGGCCCAAAATCTGTGTGGTCGGTGATAATTGGTGAGTTATCACCACTTACGATGCTAACGTTGTTGCCTTTGAGGTTAATCTCTGGCGCACACGTAGAAGAAAGAGCATCCCCCGTGATAGTCCAGCCTTTGTTGGTAGTTAGGTTCGTACGAGCCGATTGAGCAGTACAATATTGCAAACCTGTTGCTCCCAAATTTCGACCTGTCACAGTGCCCTGATTGAAGCCAATTAGCGTAGCGTCGTAGTTGGCAATGCTCATGCCGCAGCTACTCAGCATCTCTGTTAAATCAACACTGGCATTGAATTTGGTTCCCCAAGCCCCCAAGCTTTGATTAAAAGCCGTTGCCCCCAAAAACATCCCAGTCATATTTGTCACCTTACTCACATCCCAACCGCTGATGTTTTGATTGAAAGCCGTAGCACTAGCAAACATCCCAGTCATATCTGTCACCTTACTCACATCCCAACCGCTGATGTCTTGATTGAAAGCCGTCGCACCAGCAAACATCGTACTCATATTTGTCACCTTACTCACATCCCAACCGCTGATGTCTTGGTTGAAAGAAACAATACTACTGAACATGTTTGACATGTCCTGGACACTACTCACGTCCCAAGCACTAATGTCTTGGTTGATAGCTGTAATAGCCGTAAACATGTTACGCATGTTGGTTACGTCGTTCAAATCAGGCTTATCGCTGGCGTTAATCTCTAAATTGGTACAACCCTCAAAAGCGTCCTCAAAACTTTTCCAATCAATGTCTCCCCATTGATTTACTGTTAATATTTTACTTATGTCATTATCATCATGAAAATAAATTCGTGGAAAAGCTCCCCTAATAGCTACTGTGTAGGTGCCTGCCGTACCATAGTTATGGGTAACGTTGCCCGTCAGCCCAAACTCATCATAAATACCATCATTGTTCCAGTCCACGTCGTAGCTATAGCCCGTACCCGTGGTCGGGATTTCAATAGAGGTACTGTTTGAACTAGAACTACCTAAGTTGTCGGTTTTCCACGTCGTAATGAAGGGCCTTCCACCGTAGCCTTCAATGGCGAAGGTGTAAGGGTTTTCGTCGGTATCGTTGTTTGGAATGCTGATGGTAGCCGTGCGTTTACCCGCTGTGGTAGGGTCAAACGTCACCGTAAAGGTGGTAGAACCATTGGCAGGAATAGTCGTCAACGAAGGTTGTGTGATGACAAAATCAGTGGTTCCACCTGTGATTGTTCCCAACGTCAAGGCCACTGCCCCCGTATTTTCGATGGTGAACGTACGCGTTACCGAACCGCTTGGCACTGAGACTGGGCCAAAATCTGTGTGATCAGTAATGATAGGTGTATTATCTCCACTTACGATGCTGACGCTGTTGCCTTTGAGGTTGATTTCAGGAACACAGGTGCTGCTTAAAGCATCGCCCGTAATGATCCACCCTTTTCCTCCACTTCCAGTCGCTCCCACTAAAGTAGCGCGCGCGGCGGCAGCAGCACAGTATTTCAAGCCTGCTGCTCCCATTTCTCTATTCGTGACTGTACTTTGGCTAAACCCAGTGAGGGTAGCATCATAGTTCGCAACACTCATCCCGCAGTTATCAAGAAAAAACCTTAAATCAACGTTCGCATTAAGTTTTGTTCCCCACGAAGACAAACTTTGGTTAAAGGCCGTTGCACCGTAAAACATACCGTACATGTTCTCTACAGCCCTGATGTCCCACGAGCTCAAGTCTTGATTAAAAGAGGGTGCTTGATAGAACATCAATTTTATGTTCGTAGCTGCGCTTACAATCCACCCACTTATGTTTTGATTAAAAGCAGTTGTACCATGAAACATCGATTCCATATTTGTCACTGCACTTACCTCCCAACGACTGATGTCTTGATTGAAAATGACTGCATCTCGAAACATTGATCTCATGTTAGTAACAGCACCTACTTGCCAATTACCGATGTCTTGATTAAAGTGACTAGCCCCGTCGAACATTCCAGACATATCATTGACCGTTTGCACATCCCACCCGCCAATGTTTCCATTAAAATCGGTAGCTCCGTAAAACATTTGTGAGGTCGAAAGCGCTTTCGTTGGCTGCCAACTTCCAATGTTTTGATTGAAACGGAAGGCCTCAAAGAACATCCGTCTAAACGTGGTAACATTTCTTACATCCCAGTTCGTGATATTCCCGTTAAATGCGTCTGCCTGGCTAAACATCTCTTCCATCGAGGTCACGGCACCTACTTGCCAGTTGTTGAGCGATTGATTAAAAGACGCTGCTAAAGCAAACATGTTTCTCATGTTATTTACGGCTCTCACATCCCAACCACCAATATCCTGATTGAAAAGTACACATGCAGCAAACATATACCCCATGTCGGTGACAGAACTTACATTCCAGCTACCTATGTTGCTTGGTCCTGTTAGTTTTAGACAGCTAGCAAACATTGCATTGGTAGAAGTAACATTTGTTAAGTCAGGAACATCTGTGGCTGATACATCTAAATTTACACATCCTTTAAAGGCGCTTTCCATGCTTGTCCAAACGCCACTTCCCCACTGAGTTACCCCGAGTAACTTTGCTGCTTCACCCGAAGCATTGAAGAATATTCGTGGAAAAGTCCCTCTGATAGCCACTGTATATGTACCTGCCGTACCGTAGTCGTGGGTAACGTTGCCCGTCAGCCCAAACTCATCATAAATACCATCGTTATTCCAGTCCACGTCGTAGCTATAGCCCGTACCCGTGGTCGGTATTCTAATAGAGGTACTATTTGAACTACCTGGGTTGCCTGAGTTGTCGGTTTTCCAAGTAGTGATAAAAGGCGTTCCACCGTAGCCTTCGATGGCGAAGGTGTAAGGATTTTCGTCGGGGTCATTGCTCGGAATGCTGATGGTAGCCGTACGTTTACCCGCTGTGGTAGGGTCAAACGTCACCGTGAAGGTGGTTGAACCATTGGCAGGAATAGTCGTCAACGAAGGTTGTGTGATGACAAAATCGGTGGTTCCTCCCGTGATTGTTCCCAGCGTCAAAGCGCCCGCTCCCGTATTTTCGATGGTAAAGGTGCGCGTCACCGAGCCGCTTGGGCTTGACACTAAAACAGGGCCAAAGTCTGTGTGGTCGGTAATGATAGGTGTATTGTCGCCCCTTGCGATATTTTGACTGTTGCCTTTGAGGTTGATGTCGGGTACGGCAGGGGCGGACACTGTAATCACCACATCATTGTTACCGGTTCCTCCCGTGTAACTAATCGTCGCATTGAGGCCGCTTCCTCGGAAGTTAGGAATCGTTGCTCCTTGTGCTAGACCGGTGAACGTACCCACGATAGGGTCGGTACCGTCGTTGTTGACGATGGTAAATACTTCGTTCCCTGTTGGCACGTAAGTACCCGCCAAAAGCAAATCTACACCCCTTAAATCGATTTCTCCTTCTACGTTGAGTTGGGAGTAAGTGCTGCCCGTACCGTCGCCGAGGGTAGTGCCGTTGATGGTGATTTGCAAATCACTGTTAAACGACAGCGTGCCGGCAATGACATCCGTCCCGTTGAAGGTAGGTTTCACGGCTTTGGGTGACGTGCCTGGGTCGAGTAACAGCGTACCGCCGTTGGTATTGATACTTCCGCCACTGATGATGACATCGCCGCCGCTGATGAGTTGCATGTTGGTAAGCGTTGGGCGAGTAATTCCAATCCCAACGGTGATATCGCCCATCGTAGCATCACCTACGACAAGCGTACCCGTGCTGATTCTGTCAAGTTCAAGATCCGATAAAATAAGGGGGCCATTTGCACCATCAGGGGCAAGAGAAAAATCAATCGCCGTACCTGCCGTGAAGGGTTTGAGCGTGACACGGCCTGACGAATTAGTGCGAATGTCAGGGGAATCCACTATTCGTAAACTGTTGGTAATGATTGCAATATCACCGCCATTTACTTCCGTGGTAATGCTAGAGACGGGAGCCCCAATTTGTTTTGACATATAAATACCATAAGTCGAACTGCCGCCGCCTGATTTTCCCGTGAGCGCAATATTCCCTCCCGCAGACTTAACCAAGCCTTCCAATGTTATTCCATGGTTTGAGACACCAGTAGAGGTTCCACCTTCTCCTGTGATAGTTACGGTTCCAGTGCCTCCAGCTGAGATTTCGCCACTTTGGCTCATCGAAAGTCCGTAGTTCAATTGGCTAGTTCCACTGCCTCCGCCGTAGGCATTGACCGTGATACTCCCGCCAACTGAAGTGATTTTGCCAGAAGTTTGTAGATTAACTCCTATGTTATTGTTTCCCGTTGAAGCACTTCCTCCTCGCCCAGTGACCGTCACCGCACCCGTTCCCGCAGAGGTAATTTCACCAGAAGTAGTAAGTCTTATCCCGTCATTGCCAATACTGCTTCCTGTTCCACCACCTGTACCCTCTACGGTAACGGCTCCGCCCAAAGAGGTTATTTTAGCCGTACTTCCTTGAATGAGAATACCGTAATTACCGATTCCACTCGACGCACCACCGTTGCCAATTACTGAAACGGTATTGCTACCTCCATAGATGACTCCTCCAAAGTTTAAGAAAATACCTGCCTGACCACCCGATGCGTCATTTCCTCCTTTTCCTTTGACCGTCAGAGCACCCGAACCTAGCACTTGCAATTGGGTACTAGTAGTCATGGATACACCGATGAAATTACCAGCAGTAGGACTTGTTTGTTGGTTTGCTTCTACTGTGAGGTTACCATTGTTCGTTCCGAGTGTGCTTCCATTATTGAAAACTACATTTTTACTTACTTTGAGAGTCGCCGCCCCTGTTCCTTGAAGTATAATGTTAGCATTAATGGCAAACGTGATGGCATCCACTCCTGGGCTAGCGTCATCGTTCTGCAAATCCACATCTAAGTTGGCATTGGTCGCAAAAGTGATGTCTCCGTTGAAATTCACTTGGTCGTCGCCCGTGCCGCCGTTGATGGTTAGTGAAGGGAGATTGCTGCCGAGAGCGCCGATGTTGATGATGTCATTGCCGTCAGCGGTGTTTACTGTGATGCTTGCTAAACTACTCAAAGGTACATCCGCGGGAAAGTTGGTGGTAGGGCCATTGTTTAGACTGAATGTTTTCCCTGTCACATTAAAACGGATGTTCGTACTATTTGGAGTAATGTCCAACGTTTCCCCCGTTCCTGTTAGGTCGGTGATGACTAGGTTGTTGCCTGAAGTACTGATGTTATAATCAGGCTGGCCAGCATTGTTAAAGGCAAACGGAACTACATAAAAACATCCGCCCGTATTCGGGGTGATTTTTGCATACAGGGTTTGCGAGCCGGAAGGCAAACTATTGGAGGGTGTAAACGTATTGGGGGCGGTAAAGGTACCTGCCGAAGCAGTGGCGGCGGCATCGGTGAAGATTCCGTTTACGGTGCCGTTAAAAGCATTTCCATAGATAAAAATAGGATCGGAGTTATTGACAAATAGGTAATTATTTTGAATTCCAGCAGCTGAACCCGTATTTTTTTTAAAGACTCCAGTATTGGTAAAAGTGCCGAAATATTGCGTATTGCCGGGAGCATGCCCGCTTATAAAACCAAAACCATCGGCTATGATCATTCCATAGTTATTGCAAACACCTCCTAAATTGAATGTTCCGTTAGGAACAAACACTTTCCCGCATACTTCATTTTTAAATTCAAGGATTGTTAAAGGGGTTGACGAAAAGTCTTCAGCATAAATACAATAATGGGTGAGATTACCATTCACTGTAATAGTTCCTGAGTTTGAAATAACCCCACTTCGCAGAGTAAAAAAATTGTTTATAAAATCAGTTGTAACGGTAAATGAGCCCAAAGAAGTTATCGTCAGGTCATTACCTACAAAGGCTTTATTGACAGTGACTGCGGTATTAATAACCGGATCATGCGGAACGTTATCCAAAATAGTTATATCATCATTAGCCGTAGGTACACCGCTTGGCGACCAGTTGGAGGCAGTATTCCAGTCAGAGTTGGTAACCCCAATCCAATTTTTATCAACGGCAAACAAATTTTGGCTTATCAGCAAAGCCATTAAGAGATAAATGAGTTTTTTCATGAGTAGAAAAGATTAAATGTGGAGAAAGAATCGAAATAGGGCAGCGAGGCAAAAGGAGGGGAGGTGCTTCGTCAAATACCCCCTTGTTCCTCCTTCCCTTTCTACCATGAAAGTGTCAGCCAAAACAGTCCCAAAAGGACAAGGCTATCGCCTAGCCCTCCTAAAAAGGAGGGCTCAAAACGAGAGAATTACGTCAAGGATGGGGTTAGTTACTGCAACTTATCAGGCGCAATAGGCATCGGCACGATGTTGTTGACAGGTGGCGTGCTCTTCAAGTAGGCAAATACCGCTTGCAGGTCTTCTTCAGCCATGTTTACGTAGTTGGGCCAAGGCATCGGAGGCAACAAAGGGCGTGCGGTCGCAATCCCTTTTGATTTACCCTGCGTGAGGGCAATCTTGAACTGCTCAAACGACCAAGAACCAATTCCTGTGGTATCGGAGGTCAAATTGGCCGCAAAGCTCATTCCCCAAGGGCCAACGGCCGACGTACCGTCGCCGCCAAGTAGCATCCAGCCACTTTTCAACGCGTCGGGGGTGACTTTCGCAATGGGACGGTCAGCGGGGTAGCCTGACAAGTGGCGACCTGGTACTTCTTCTGGCCCTTTCGGACCCAGCTGCTTGGGCGAATGGCAGTCTTGGCAGCCCATGATGCCGACCAAGTATTCACCACGCTTGATAAGCGCCGAGTCCGATAGTTCCAGTTCAGCCTTGGCTGTGTCCTTCGACTCTTGCGAAGGTTGACAAGCTGCAATAAAGAAAACGAGTAGGGCAAATGCGTAAATAGGATAGCTTTTCATTGTTGTAGGGAAAAAAGATTAAATTAGTATGTTAGTTTTTGAATGGTTCCAAGGGCATAGCTCAAAAGGTAAAATTCGCGGTTTCCGCTGCGTTCGATGTCGGTTGGCATCATGATGCTTGGAAGTAATACTTTGCCTTCTTCGTTGACCACTTTACCCGAAAGCGGCTGAAAGCCCGTTGCGCCAAACTCCGCCATCTGAATCGCCAATGGCTTGTTGTTTTTAGAAAGGGTCAAATGCGACAAAGTCGTAAAACCTGTTTTGTACTCACTTACGGTACCGTCGGTCGTTATTTGGTACATTTTAGCATTACCCGGGGCAAACGGAAACCCGCTGAGCGTTGTCACTAAGAAACGCGTACCGTCAAACACGATACCAGTAGGTACAGACTCTACTTTCGGAGCCGCATCAGGGATTTTGGCAAACAAGCTCAATTTACCAGTGGCCTTGTCGCGTTTAAAAATGGCATTGGCACCTGCGTCGGCGATGTATAGATTGCCATCGGGGCCAACGACCAAATCATACACGTTAGAATTGATAGGGTTGGTAAGATTGAGGGTACGGATGTAAGTTCCTAAATCCTCCTTTTGGGCAGTGGCTATATTGAGAGGAGCATCCCCAGCCTTAAATGAAGCAACATCAATAGTATAAAGCATTCCACTAACACCGTGAAGCACGTACAATTTCCCGTCGTGGAAAAGAGGGTGGCTCATGCCTTCAATGGCCCCGTTGGCAATGACCGAAGGGAAGCCCGTCATAGCCGTCGTTTTTGTTCCTTGGGGGGTAATCATGACGATGCTTGCGTCGTTTTTACCCGTACCAGCTTCGGTGACCCAAAGCTGTCCTTTGGTGTCGAGCGTGAGCCCAATGGGAGCGCGTAATTGATCTACAAAATTGGCCGCTGTCAATTGCTCTGGCTCAGGCACGACTTCTTCTTTTTCATTACAAGCCACAAGCCAACCAACCAATACGACAGTCGAAAGTGATAACCAAAATGTGCGGGAAGTTTTCATAAAAGAATGAGTTTTGAGTGAATAGTAAACTGCACAAATATCGTATCGAATGGACTGAGGGTGTTAACTCAAAATGGACATTCTTTGTCTCATTTTTGACATTTGAAAAATTTTGATGTAAAAAATTTCAATTTTTATTAACTCATTTTTGACTTTCTTTTGCTCATTTTTGACAAAACGCCGTTTTTAGCCCATTTAAAGCGGGATTGTGTTAATTTTGAGTTTGGGAAAGAGGAGAATAAAACTGGTGCCGCTAAACTGATATTTTTTCAATGCCAATCATCATTTTACAACTCTTGTTTCTTTGCTTATTCTGCTCTTGCTCTTGTTTTGCGCAACAGGCGTCCTCACTACTACAGCAATTTTAGCGGCTATTCTCTTCTGCTTTCTAGCAGAAAACCGTAACTTTGGATAGAAAATTTAGTTCTACTATGCAATCTCTGACAACCATCATTCAGTATTTAGAAAGCTCACTGTTTTTCCAAACCTATAATTTGGAGAAAATTGGCATTTTTGGCTCAGTAGCACGTGAAGAGGATGCAAATGACTTAGACTTATTGATTGATGGTGACCCAAGTGACTTCAAAAAATGGGTTCAATTCAAGGAAAAAATTGAAGCTGATTTAGCTATTAAAGTAGATATTATGTTTGAAAAATACGCCGACCCGATTATTCTTTATCGTGCAAAAAAAGACTTAATCTATGCAACAAGACATTAAAAATGATTTGGTTTATTTGCTCAGAATGCTTGAATCAATTGGAAAAATACAGCTGTACATTGCTAATTTCGATAAAGCTATTGAGTTTTTTCGAGCTAATGACCAACAAAATTTCAATGCTTCTCTTATGTTACTTATTAATATTGGAGAGCAGTCCAATCGAGTAAGTAACATTCTTAAAATAAAACATTCTGATTTAGCATGGCTTCAGATAAAGAGTTTTCGTAATCGTGTAGCTCACGACTATATTGGTATTGACCGATTTATTGCATTTGACATTCTTCAAAACGAGTTGCCTACATTGAAACGCCAATTAGAACAAATTATACGTGTGGAAATGTTAGATGGTAATTTTGATAGAGAAGAATACAAACTCGCTCAAAATAGTGAATACTATACTCATATTGACTATAAAAATATTGAATAATCTCCCCAATTATGCAATTCTCCCACCTCCACTGCCACACCCAATATTCCCTACTCGACGGGGCGGCAGATATTAAGAAACTGTTTAAAAAGGCCAAAGCTGACGATATGCCCGCCATTGCCATTACTGACCACGGCAACATGTTTGGCGTATTTGAGTTTGTGGCCGAAGGACATAAACAAGGCATCAAACCCATCGTGGGCTGTGAGTTTTATTTGGTAGAAGACCGCCACAAAAAACAGTTTACCAAAGAACAAAAAGACGTTCGCCGCCACCAATTGCTGCTGGCCAAAAACGCCGAAGGCTATCGCAACTTGGCCAAACTCTGCTCGCTGGGCTTCATCGAAGGGATGTACGGCAAATACCCACGTATCGACAAAGAACTTCTAGTAAAATACCACAAAGGACTCATCGCCACGACTTGTTGCATTGGGGCAAGTGTACCACAGGCTATCATCAAAAAAGGTGAAGAGGCTGGACGCCAAGAGTTTAAGTGGTGGCTCGATTTGTTTGGGGATGACTATTACGTCGAAATCCAACGCCACGGTATTCGTGATCAAATCATTGCCAACGAAGCCTTGCTCAAATACGCCAAAGAGTTCAACGTCAAGGTGATATGTTCCAATGATAGCCACTATGTAGAACAAGACGACGCCAACGCTCACGATATTTTGTTGTGTGTCAATACGGGTGATAAACAATCAACACCTACCAACAAGGACTTTGATGACGAAAATCCGATGCCCAAAGGCACGCGCTTTGCGTTTTTCAACGATGAGTTTTATTTCAAAACCAAAGACGAAATGCTCAAAACGTTCAGTGATTTACCCGAATCGCTGGACAATACGCAAGAAATCGTTGACAAAGTAGAATTGTTAAAGCTCAATCGGGATATTTTATTGCCTAACTTCCCCATTCCCGACGAGTTTAAAAAGCACAGTATTTCGCAAATGATTGAGTTCAACGGTAAAATGAAAGAACTCACCGCCGACGTGCTCAATCAGTGGGAATACCTCAAACACTGGACTTTTGAAGGCGCCCGTAAGAAATACAAAGAAATTACGCCCGAAATTGAGGAACGACTCAACTTTGAGCTGAATACCATCAAAAACATGGGTTTTCCTGGCTACTTCCTTATCGTAGCCGACTTTATCCAAGCGGGGCGCGACATGGGCGTACTCATTGGGCCAGGGCGGGGGTCGGCGGCAGGGAGTGCCGTCGCCTATGCCATCGGAATCACCAACATCGACCCCATCAAGTACGACCTACTTTTTGAGCGTTTTTTGAATCCTGACCGTATCTCCATGCCCGATATTGATACGGACTTCGACGACGAAGGCCGTCAACGGGTGATAGATTATGTAGTGCAGAAATACGGTAAAAATCAGGTAGCCCAAATCATCACCTATGGTACAATGGCCGCTAAATCGTCGATTAAAGACGTGGCGCGGGTAATGGACTTACCGCTGCAAGAGGCCAATGCCGTGGTAAAACTCGTGCCCGATAAGCCTACTTATGGCATGAACCTCGACAAGGTTTTCAAAGTGCCTCTCGAAAAAATGGCGGAGGTTATCACGCCCGACGAGGTAGAAAACCTAAAAAAACTGCGTGAAATGCTGAAAGGCAACGACCTGACGGCCAAAGTCCTTAAAGAGGCTCAAAAGCTCGAAGGAACCGTCCGCAACGTAGGTATTCACGCCGCGGGGATTATCATTGCACCTTCTGATTTAACCGACTTGATTCCTGTCAGTACCTCCAAAGAATCAGACTTACTAATTACTCAGTACGAAGGAAAAATCATTGAAGATGCGGGGGTTATCAAGATGGACTTCTTGGGGCTTCGCAACTTGACCATCATCAAGGAAGCCCTTCGAATGATTGAGGCGAACCACGGAGTTAAAATTGAGATTGATTATATTCCACTGGACGATGTCAAAGTTTTTGAATTGTTCCAACGAGGGGATACCAACGCCGTTTTTCAGTTTGAATCCGACGGGATGAAAAAGTACATGCGCGAACTCAAACCTGACCGTTTTGAAGACCTTATCGCCATGAACGCCCTGTATCGTCCAGGCCCAATTGCGTACATTCCTAACTTCATCAACCGTAAACACGGCCGTGAAAAAGTAGAATACGACCTCCCCGAAATGGAGGAGTATTTGGCTGATACATACGGAATTTGTACTTATCAAGAGCAAATTATGTTGCTTTCGCAGAAAATGGCTGGCTTTACCAAAGGGGATGCCGACGTACTGCGGAAGGCTATGGGGAAAAAGCAGATTGAAGTTCTCAACAAGATGAAAAGCAAGTTCATCGACGGCGGAAAAAATAAGGGCCTTGATGAGAAAAAACTCGATAAAGTCTGGACCGACTGGGAAGCTTTTGCCTCGTATGCCTTTAACAAATCGCACTCTACTTGCTATGCCTTTGTAGCTTACCAAACGGCGTATCTCAAAGCCCATTACCCTGCCGAGTACATGGCGGCGGTCTTGACAAGTTCACTGGGAAACATCGAAAAAATCACGTTCTTCCTCGAAGAATGTAAAGCCCTCGGGATTCCTGTACTGGGGCCTGATGTCAACGAATCGGAACGTCGTTTTGGGGTAAACAAACGCGGCGAAATTCGTTTTGGATTAGGCGGAATCAAAGGAACAGGCGACGCCGCCGTAGAAAGTATCATCGAAGAACGAACCAAAAACGGGCCTTACAAAGACCTTTTTGATTTTATCACTCGGGTAAACTTGCGTACAGTCAACAAGAAAACCATCGAATCGTTGGCCTATGCGGGAGCGTTTGACTTGTTTGAAGAATACCACCGCGCGCAGTACTTCACGGCCGCCGAGGGCGAACAGCAAAACTTAATCGAAAAACTAATCAAATACGCCAACGCCGTTCAAGCCGATAAATCCAACGCACAAGCATCGCTGTTTGGTGGTTTTGGCGGAGGTGGCGCCGATATTGCCAAACCTAAAGCACCTAACGTCGAACGATGGAGCGATATTGAGCGGTTGCGTTTTGAAAAAGACGTGGTTGGCTTCTACATTTCGGGTCACCCGCTTGATATGTATCGTCTAGAATTGACCAACTTCTGTACCTGTACCCTCGACAAGGTGATGCTCACTTCCGAAGTTACCGAAACCAGTGATACCGAAGAAGGCGATACGCCTGCCGTTGCCAACGTAGAAATCGGCGGCCGTCCGCTCTTGTTTGGAAAAGATATTACCGTAGCAGGTATTGTGAGTAGCAGCCAAGTTAGAACTACCAAAACAGGAAACCCGTTTTGTATTTTTAAGCTCGAAGATTATGCAGGTTCGATGGAAATGGCGCTTTTTGGCGAAGATTTTGTGAAGTTTTCGGCTTACGTCCAAATGGGACACTTTTTGTTTGTCAAAGGCAAAATTCAAAACCGCTGGAAACAAGAAGATCAATACGAGTTTAAAATCACGTCGATGCAGCTTTTGAATGAAGTTCGTGAAAAACTCACCAAGGAAATCAAGTTGCAGTTGGATTTAGATTTACTGGATAGCGGTCTTGTAACCAAGCTCAACGAAGCCGTACAAGCCTATCCGGGTCACTGTGCGCTCACGGTATCGGTTGTGGATCATCAAAGTCGGACGGAGGTGAAACTTCAATCACGAACGCACCGAGTCGCGCCTACCAACGAATTTTTTAAACTGATAGAATCAATGGGAGGGGTGAATTTTTCGGTCAATTAAATCGACAATTACTTACGCCTTTTTTCGTTTATTAGAAAAAATTGCATTATGAAATATCCTCTCTACGGCCTTTTTGCGCTTTTGTTTACACAAATCCTAAAGGCACAAAATGCCCAAATTACCCTCAAAATGGCACCTGAGGCCACCAATTTTTCGGTGTCGCTGGTAACGGAAAAAATAAAGTTTCAGCCTTCGCCAGCCATTGGTTTGGCCGACGTTGAGTTTCTAAATATTGGTTATTTTGAAATTACCAACCAAAAAGTCGCCAATGCGGAAGTAGAACTTACTGAACCTCAGTTGGTACGCCTTCAAATTGTCCCTACTTCTGCGGGGGCTTCGGCTTATCAGCCTGGTAATCAAAGTTTTAATCGGGTGTTGTTTATCAGCCCCAATGATAAACTGACGGTGACAATTCATCCCAATAAATCACTGACTTTTGAGGGAACAAATGCTTATTACCAAGAGTTTTTGCGGGATTATTTCAAAGAAAACTTATACGAATACTTGCCCGTATTTGGCTACAAACCCACCAAAAATGACAACAGCATCATTTTGCCAAAGGTGGACAGCCTGCATCAAGCTCGTTTGCAGCGTTTTCAAACATTGAAAAGCCAACAACCCATCAGCGAGGCGTTTGATGCGTACATCACGGCGACCATCAATACCGAAGCGTATCTGACCCGTCAATTGGTATTGGATAAAAAACTCCGTGAAAGTCAGGGTGTTCAGCTGAAGTCGAATCAGCGCCAAGAAATTGAGAACTTTACGCTTCAAAATTTCAAAATCTTGCCCGATGCCGCCCTCATGAGTGAGCCGTACCGCCGCGAATTGGTAAATCATATCCTGATTCCTATTACCAAAAAATACCCAACGGATTCGGCACAGCGCTACATTTTGTCGGGGGACGCATTACAATTAGCTTACCAAGAAAGCGACGAACAGCTACGAGCCTATCCCAAACAACGCGCTTACTTACTCACACATTGGGTTGATTATGCGGTAGCGTTTAGAAGCGACATGACCGCCGCTCGCAGTTTATTGGAAAAATTTGAACGTGCGTACCCATCTTCCGAGCTAATTCCGTATTTCAAGCAAAGCATTACGGCCAAAGAAGGTATGTACGTAGGAAAGGGCGCCCCCAACTTTTTACTTAAAGACCGTGATGGTAAAGAAGTAACCCTCCAAAGTCTGCAAGGTAAGCCCATTTGTATTGCCTTTTGCTTTAATCTAAAACAACACGAGCTTATTTTTAAACCGCTCGAAGAAGCTTATAAGGGTCGTTTAACGTTTGTTTATCTCAACGTTACACCCAATACTTCTTTTGAGCTTTGGCAATCGTTGACCGAAAATCGTCCGAGTGTTGTCCATCTTTGGGCTTCCGACGAAGACGCACAAAAATTAAAAGAAACCTACGCAACCACCATGGGTTATCCGTTCGTATTGATAGATGCGCAAGGAAAGATTGTAGAACGCTGGATTCCGCAAGAATTTCCTGATAACAAAACGCTTCAAAAAGAGTTAAGTGGATTGGTAAAGAAGTGATTGGTTTCGTGAAGAGAATCGCCGCAACGGGTAACCATGCGGCGATTTTTTTATCGTATTATTTCAAGTGGCAAAGTGTTAATTTGTCACCAAATTTCCTCCAATATATCTATGAATTTTTTCATGCTTACAATTTCAGTTGTAGCATAATTTTGAAGTTGCAGCAAGTCTGGATCACCAGTGATTAGATACGTTGCTCTACCATCTCTTGCTAGGCTTAGTAAATAATGGTCGTTTCTGTCACGCCCTATTTTTACCTGAGAGGTCACGATTACTTTAACAGCAAACCCTTGAAAATATCCCAAAAACGTTTTAACACTAGCGGCGTCAACGCCCTTTGTCTTGAAGTAGTTTTTTCGCGGAAAACTTCGTATCTCTTTAATTAATTGGTCACAGTACAAAAACTCTATTGTATCTAAGTGATAGGTCAATTCTACAAATCGTTCTCTTGTGATACCCCCAATCAACACACTTGCAATTAGATTGGGATCAATGATGACACGTATCATACAGATTATTCAAAGTTTCCTTCTCGAACTTCTCTGACAGCCTTAGTTACTTCAGATTGATTGGAAGTACGGTTGGGTAATTGCGTCAAGAAATCTCTCATTCCCTGGGCAGCTTTCAACGCTTTTTTGGTGGGAGGGGGCGACGTAATTTGTCGTTCTATTTTTACAAAATCCAACGACTCCAAGTACCGAAGTAAAGCTTCAGCCTGTTTACTTTCAGAAAGTGTAAGCGTAACCTGAGTCATAGCCTATAATTTTTTATCGTATTATTTCAGCACTCGCTAACCAATCGTAGGTATTTACAGGATGAGGAAGCGCTTCGGGCGTTAGTTGAAGATACATCATGTGTAAATGCGTGCCTGAGCGGGCTTTTGCAGCATTAAGCCCTGTACGTCCGACTTCCGCTATTTTCTGCCCTAAAGCGATTTCATCGCCTGCTTCTACCATTACTTTGCTGTGGTGGGCGTAATAAAATAACCCGTCGAGGCAAGGGTCATAAATCCACACAAAATTGCCGCCTCGGTACAAGCTTTCGTGCGACCAATTCGTTTCGGTTGCTACTACAATACCAGGGCGCATCGCCAACACATCCACGGGTTTATCTGTCTGATCATCAACGCTATCTTGGTTGCGGTCATAGACAAAAATATCGTGCGCAGGATGGCTTCCTTGTACGGAATGATCGAATAAATTAAAGCCTTTCGGGCGAAAACCCGACCCATGCCCTCCGATGTTGTTGGCATCGTAGTCGCGCAAAGGAAACACAAATCGAACCGAATCCGTGCAGTTTTGCTGGCGATACGGCTGAGTTACTTGGCGCAATTCGCGCAAAATGGCCTGAAAGCGCAATTGCGCCGAATCAGGCGTCAGGGTTTGTTCACGAATCTGCGTATTCAAATCTTGAAAAGCCATTCCCAACGTTATCATTTGTTCGCGCGGGGCATCCGAACGAGCGGCTAGTAAGCCTAAAATCAGAATGATAAGAGCGTTAAACTTCTGCATTTAAACGTATTAATGGGGTTATTTCTTTCCTAAAAAAGCTTGCATCATTGTCCACTCTCTACCAGGAGCGTCGGCGGTAAAAGTTTCCATACAGCCCCTGTCTTGTAAAGTGATGTAGCAAGTTCGCCCTTTTTTGCCTCCAAAACAAATATTAGACACACTTTTGCCTTTGGTTTTGATGGTTTTGACAATCTTTCCATCGGGCGCTATGACGGCCACTTCTCCCTTGCCATGGCGTGTGATATACAGGTTCCCGTTGGCGTCACAGCGCATTCCGTCCATTCCTCCGTCGGCAAATTGTATCAACAATCGTTTGTTTGACAAGCTTCCATCCGCGCCAATGTCGAAAGCCCAGACGTTACGCTGCACGCTTTCATTGACGTATAGTGTCCGCTCGTCAGGACTCACATCAATGCCGTTGGTTGTTCCCATCGAGGGAGCGACAATTTTGGCTTTTCCTTCGGGCGACACGTGCCAGACTTGCCCCGTACCAGCTTTCCAGTTGGGGTCCGAACAAAAAATGTGTCCTTTGCTCGTAATCGCCAAATCATTGGGTTGATTCATGCTTGGTTCGTGGCAGTGAACAGTCACTTGCTTCGTTGCTAGGTTGACTTTCAATACATTATGGCCTGTAAAGTCGGCAACATAAAAAGTATTGGCATTGCCAAAACGTATCCCATTGCCTGTACTTCCTTTGGGTAAGGTCAAAAAAATCGACGTTTTGTTGCGTTTGGGGATTTGGGCAATGGTACCATCCATGGCATAGTTGACGGCATAAACATTGCCTTCGCCATCTACCGATGGGCCTTCGCAGTTGTTGGTAAACTCATGTTCACGGGTAAAGTCGGAAGTTTGGGCAAGGGCTCCGAGTCCAGATAACGCAGTAAGAATAGTTGAGAGGTAAAAATGGCGCATGGTTTCGCTGGTTTTAGAATACTGTAAAGATTAAGGTTTGACTCAAAATAAAAAAACTTTCCAAGTGACGAACACCTGAAAAGTTTTCATGTTTTATTTTTCTAGCAGTAAAAAGCGAGAAGTACGCCTAATTATTTACTTTCAACACTTCTTCCAATTTTTTCTCAAGCGCTTCACCACGAAGATTTTTACCGATAATTTTTCCGTCTTTGTCCAACAAGAATGTTGCAGGAATACCGTTTACACCATACGTTTGGGCCGCAGCCGATTGCCAATATTTTAAATCAGATACGTGACTTGGCCATAACAAACCGTCTTTTTCAATAGCTTTGACCCACGCGGTTTTGTCTTTATCAAGCGATACGCTAAAAATCTCGAAGCCTTTGTCTTTGAAACGATTGTAGGCTTTCACCACATTAGGGTTTTCTTGGCGACAAGGCCCACACCACGACGCCCAAAAGTCAATCAAAACTACTTTTCCGCGAAGCGATGAGAGGCTTAGAGGCTTGTCGCCTGTTGTGTTTAGGGTAATTTCAGGGGCACTGTCACCAATCTGAATTCCGCGCATACGTTTGGCATTACCGACAAAAATCTGTCCTTGCTTCATGTTAGGGCGTTCTTTCTCAAACTTCTGAGCCAGGTCGAAAATAGTACTCATTTCTACTTCTGGGTTGAGAAAATTGGTCGCAAACAACGCAGCCAACGACGTTCCCATCTCTGGAATCATGGCCTTCACTTTGGCCGTAAAGTCCTTGCTTTCTGCTTCAAATGCCTGCTGAATTTCGGCTATTTTCTTGCTGTCTTTCTTTTGTTCAGCTTTGGCGTATTCATCTTGCCATTTGGCCGATTTTTCTGACATTACCTTATAGAGTCCCAACAACTTCTGGTAGTAATCGTTGTTGGCCGAGCCTTTGATTTGCGCAGCGCCATTTTCCGTTCCATCCGCAGTAACTTCGATGTTTTCACCGCCTTCAATCAACACAATGAAACGCTGTTTCTTAGCGATGTTGACCTGATACACAGTGCCTTCGTCAAGTTCTTTCCGCTTAAATGTAAAACGTTTATCGCTTCCTACGGTTACTGAATCTAGCACCACCAAAGGCTGAGTGCCAGGAATTTCGAGATATACTTTATCGTTGGCTTGCAAGGTCTTAGCCGACCCCGATATGGTAAAATCTTTGGGTGTGCTTTGTGCAAAGAGCGTTATGCTTGCCAATAATGCCGAGGCAGTCAGTAGTTGTTTCATTGTTGTGCGAATGTTTGCCAATAGTGAACGAAAAAAGGCCGCTTTTGTTGCGTGTGTTACAAAGGTACAAAAAACAAAAATGCTGCCAGTCATTCTGACCAACAGCATTTTTGAGACTATTTATTTTTCAAGTTATTGGTTTTATCTAGTAGCGATTCACCTCCAAAGAAGAGATACCACCCTCGTACGAAATTTTGATTTTTTTCTTCGCCGAGTTATAGTTAGAGGTGCGATACAAACCGCTGCTGATTTTTTCAAAATTGTCGAGGTCTTTTGAGTTGAGTGCTCCGTCGATTTTAAATTCACAACCTACTGATTCGGGGATGTTAATTTCAATAGACGCCACTCCAGCTTCAATGTCGATTTGCGCATCATTTTCAACGTTTTCGCCGAGTCTGAGGTCAACTTCGGCAGCACCTGCACCGAGTTTTACTTTTTTCACCCGATAGGCCGACAAGTCGAAATTTCCTTTTCCAGCACCAAGCCCCAAATCGAAAGTCCAAGTAGGTTTGTCGCTCAAACGCATCTCTACGCGGTTATCCATGTTGTCAAAATCACGAATACGGATTTTCTTACGGCCCGTGCTGTCTTTGCTTTCCATTTCAAAGTCCACCACGCTTGTTTTGGTGCTTTCGTTTCGTTTTGCCGTCATGACATAGTTACCAAACTCCGTTTCAGCATCCGCTTCTACCAGTTGTGAAGTAGTGCCTTCAATGGTAAACTCTCCCGCCCCAGCGCCAAATTTCAAAGTTGCATCGGCAATATTTTCGGTAAATGGCTCAGAAAAGTGGGTTTTCCCGTCTTTTGAATACGTATCAGAGCGTTCTTCGTAGTCGTTGCGGTGGTTATGGTGGTCGTCATCATCGTCGTCAAAATCGTCGATGTTGAACTCAAAACCACGGTCATCCCAGTCGTGAAACTTTTTATTGGCACCATTAATGATGGCCGATGGAATCGCTAAGGCAATCAAAATGGCCGTTACTACCCCAGACCAAGATTGTTTGAGTAACAAAACGCCCCCTGCCAATATCAATAAAACAGGCCAAAAACGAAGCGTGAAACCCCAGTCAATGTGGAACCAACCGAGGGTTTTGGCCAAAAGTACCAACCCAAAGGCCAGAAGTATAGAACCCCAAACGAGGGTATTAGAGGATTGTTTCATGGCGAAGTGGGGTTAAGAAAGATTCTTGATTTTATCTTTAAAGATGAGTAACGCCCCTCCGACAATCAACACAACAGGTAAAAAGTAACGCTCGAAATCAAACCAATCAAACAACTCACGCATGAGCAAGAGGCCGCCGATTAATACGAGGAGAATTCCCCAGAAAGTGCTTCGATAATTCATGGCAATCAAAATTTAGAGGTGTAAAGAAGTAAACGTTTTTTAGTGAGTATTACGGCATTAAGCTTTTGGCTCATCGGGGCTTTTGTCTTCTTTTGGTTCGTCCGAAGATGGCGTCGTTGGGGCGGTCGGTTCGGTAGAAGCAGGCGGCTGCCACGAAGAGATAGGAGCTGAGTCCGTCCACGAAGGGGTAGCACGGTCACTATCCACCGAGGAAGTTGGCGTTCCGCTTTGGGAGTTGTTGTGTCTCAAAATCAAAAACAAACCAATGCCAATCAAAATCGCCGCTGGAATGTACTTTTGTAGGTGCATCCAGTAGAAAAGACGGTCGAAAAGCATAAATCCGCCAATCAAAAGTAAACCGTATCCTACGATTTCTATTCCACGATTACTGGTTTTCTTAGGAGCCATATCGTCGGGATACTGCCAACTATTCTCCAACCCAACGGCGGGAGTTGATGATTCGCCTACTGGTAAGGCTACCCACAGAATGATGTATAATAATACGATGGGAAACCCTTTCGCAAAAATCATTAGGACGATAAGGATAACACGCATCAAAGCTTTGTCCATTCCGAAATAATCGGCAAGACCAGCAGCGACACCGCCTAAAACGGCTTCACTTTGTATTCGGCGTAAGGGCTTATTGTTCATGGCTATGGTTGATTTATAAGTGATTGTTAAAAGTTGGTTTGTGTGCCGTCGGGCTTTATTGTTGATTCAAAGGTACTATGCAATGCAAGGTAATAAAATATTTTTTACGACCAACGGTTAAAGGACAAAATGAATGGAGAATTTTGGGGATGAGGTGGAAGCCTAGGAATGGAGATTTTTCTCAAAATACACTACGTCCGCCTCTGGATTGAAATTATAAGGAGAGATTGGCTGAAAGCCGTAGGAAGTATATAATTTTACGGCAGCTTCCAAGCGTTGTAGGCTGTCTAAACGCATGGTATGGTAGCCCAATGATTGAGCGGTTTGGAGCGCAACGTCCATCAATTCTCGCCCCCAGCGCTTACCTCGGTAAGTAGGGCGGATATACATTCGTTTTAGTTCACAAATGCTTTCATCTAGTTTTCGCAGGGCAGCACAGCCTACAAAACTGTCGTCTTCTTCCAACAACCACAACTCGCCGACAGGTGGGCCATACATGGTCGGAAGGATTTGGAGTTCGTTGTCGAACTTCTGAAACTGCAAATCAATGCCAAGGCTGGTGGCGTACTCTTTGAAGAGTTCGACGGCCTCAAGGTAGTGTTCAGAAGTTCGAGCAACGATGATATTCATAGTTTATCCCAACAAATAGGCTTTGAAATCAGCAAACTGTTTGGTCATTGGGGTTGCTACTTTTTCTTTACTAAGCAAATCAGACAAACGCGTCGGAATTTCGACGTCGCCAGTGCCCAACGCTTCTTCCACGACGTTTAAGAATTTGGCATAATGCGCCGTTGACAAAAATACTCCTGCTACTTCTTTTTGAGTTAGGTTCGTGTATTCTTTTAAACCTAAATAAGCCACGGCCGTATGTGGACACATTAAGTAGCCCGTGCGGTCATACACCTCGCGCATGGCGGCTTTGGTTTGGTCATCATTAAACCAAAAACCCGAAATGTCTTGTTTTACTTTGGGCCACTCGTCGCCAAAAAAGCGGGTCATTCGCACAAAATTACTTGGATTGCCTACGTCCATGGCGTTAGAAATGGTTTCAACCGACGGCACAGGCGCATAATTCCCGTTCGACAAATAATTAGGAACGACGTTGTTGCGGTTGGTGGTGGCAATAAAATGCGCCACGGGTAAGCCCATCCGATACGCCAAAAGCCCAGCGCTCAAGTTGCCAAAGTTTCCGCTTGGCACCGAAAACACCACAGGCAAACCCAATTGTTTCACTTGGGCATACGCGCGGAAATAATAAAACGACTGCGGAATGAGGCGTGAAATATTGATGGAGTTGGCCGAAGCTAGGTTGTACTTTTTATTGAGTTCGTCGTCCAAAAATGCTTGCTTTACCAGCGCCTGACAGTCATCAAATGTACCATCGACTTCTAGCGCGGTTACATTTCCGCCCAAGGTGGTCAATTGCTTTTCTTGAATATCGCTGACCTTACCACTAGGGTACAAAATCGTTACGTTGATGCCAGGGACATTGTGAAACCCTTGGGCTACCGCGCCACCTGTATCTCCCGATGTAGCCACCAAAATGCGTATTTCTTGCTGCGAACGTACCAAAAAGTAGGACATCAACGAAGCCATAAAGCGCGCCCCAAAATCCTTGAAAGCCATCGACGGCCCGTGGAATAGCTCCAAACAGTACGTTTTATCTTCAATAGGGACAACTGGCGCATCAAAATCAAAGGCCCGCTCCACAATGCGCAAAATATCGGCTTCGGGAATGTCGTCGCTCAGAAGTGTTTTTGATACTTCAAACGCAATTTCGTTGAACGAACGTTGCTCGATATTCGCTAAAAAATCGGGTGAAATACTGGGAATATGTTCGGGCATATACAACCCATTATCGGCAGGAAGGCTACGAAAAACAGCTTCTTCTAATGAGGCTTTGAGCTGTGCATTTTTGGTACTGTATAAAATCATTGGAAGGTGGTACGCGATGCGTGTTAACTTTTTTCAAAATTGAGAGTCCAAAATTACGCCGCTCATCCCCCTCATGCAAGAACTTCCTCATTTTTGCGTTTCGATGCACTTCAAAAAAGCTATAATACGTGGTGCGTAAAACGGAGAAAAAAAAATCTTTTTACATGACAGTCAAGGACAGTTGAGGGTATGCAGCTATCTAAGTTTGTACAATTTGTTGTATTAATACAATTTTCAACTCTTTACCAACTCAAAAACCGTTTTCTCATGGAGTCTATTTTAGGCGTTATTTTTCACTCAATAGGGGGATTTGCCTCGGGTAGTTTTTATATGCCCTACAAAAAAGTAAAAGGATGGTCTTGGGAAAGTTATTGGATTATCGGGGGGCTATTTTCGTGGCTCATCGTGCCGCCTCTGGCCGCTTGGTTAACCATTCCAGGTTTTTCCGAAATCATCAAAGCTACTTCCTCTGATGTTATTAAACTGACCATTTTCTTTGGACTTTTATGGGGAATCGGCGGGCTTACTTACGGGTTAGGAGTTCGTTATTTGGGTATGTCGCTTGGCAACTCCGTAACTTTAGGATTCTGTTCGGCGTTTGGGTCATTGCTTCCCGCTATTTTCTACGCAGTTTATCCAACCGAAGGGAAAGTGTCTATCATTGATATGATTAATTCGCGTAGCGGACAAGTGGTGTTGCTGGGAATTGCCGTGTGCTTGCTTGGTATTTTTATTTGTGGAAAGGCTGGAATGATGAAAGAAAACGAGCTTTCTACCGAAGAAAAACAAAAGAGTGTGGCGGAGTTTAACGTGGGAAAAGGGCTAGTTGTGGCCATTATTTCGGGAACGTTGAGCGCTTGCTTTAATTTCGGTATCGAAGCTGGAAAACCCATGGCTGACGCCGCCGTAGCAGCGGGCATGAATCCGCTTTACCAAAACAACGTGATTTATGTGGTGTTACTTTGGGGAGGACTAACAACCAATTTTATTTGGTGTATGATTCTTAACAGTCGCAACAAATCGTTTGGCGATTACCTCAATCCCGCCACGCCACTTGTCAAAAACTATGTATTCTCGGCACTTGCAGGCACTACCTGGTTCTTGCAATTTTTCTTCTACGGAATGGGCGAAAGCAAACTGGGCAATGGGGCTAGTTCGTGGATTCTTCACATGGCAACCATCATCCTAACGGCCAACTTATGGGGTTTATACTTTAAAGAGTGGAAAGCCGTTTCTCCCCGTACCTTCCGCACGATAGTATTAGGGATTCTTACCATGCTCGTTTCGGTGGTTATTGTGGGGATTGGCAATAGTTTATAATGCTCGTTTTTATACAAAAAGAGGCTGTCTCTTTGGTTGGAGACAGCCTCTTTTTGTTTTAACAAAATGCTTATTTGCCTTTCTCTGCATTTTCTTTCTTCCACTTGGCCATGTTAAAACCCAAATAATAACGCTTATCTGCCAAGGTTTCTGCTCGGTTTTTTTCGTAGTATGCCGTTGTTTCCAAGTCCAACTGAAACTTGTATTTGTAACCAATCGTCGCTTGGGCGTTTTTGTAAAGTCGGCTAATAAACACTTGCGAAAAATCCGATGCCTTGTAATTGTTTAACACCGAATTAGGTACCTTTTTGCCATCAATCCAGAGTCCGTAAATTTTCGGATTTTTGTACGATTCAAACTCCTTTTCCGTAGGTGTAATTCTTGGTAATGGCCCTAAAGGAGGATTCATGGCGTACTGCTGCTGTAACTGCTGCGTCTCACTCATCGACTTAAAAAGCACTTCCAAACGGGCACGGTCGGTTTCGTTGGGGCGATCCAATCGGCTCCATTCTTTGCCGTTATGTACACCTTTTGTAACGTATTTGTTAACCAGGGTTTGGTATTCGGTAATCATTTCGGGAGAAGCTCCGTCGGGGTTGGATGGGGCTTTTGCGCTAGAAGCAGGTTGAATAGTCGGAGGAGCAGGGGTTTGCGCCCAACTAAGGTCGGCAAAAGCAATGCCTACGCCCAAAAGGACAGCAAAAGCAGCAGCTTTAAGGCCAAAGGCGCGGAGAGGAGTTGTGTTTTTTTGCATCATGGCGAAACGGGTTTTGGTGACTTTATAATTAAATGAACTCGACAGAGCAAGGTGCGTGTGGTGGCAAAGGCGGTGGAGCAGTAAGTATTGGTAAACGGGCGGATTGGGATGGGCGCGAAGTACCCATTCGTCGGCCAAAAACTCGTGGTTGAGAGCAATCGCGTGGCGGTAATACCAAACTGCGGGATTGAACCAGCCAATAATTTTGAAAAACTCGCTCCAAAGAATATCAAAAGTGTGTTTCTGACGAATGTGCGCTTCTTCGTGTTGCCAGATTTCGGGTTCGATGCTGCCTTGTTGGTATTCGGTTTCGTTGACAAAAACGTAATTCCAAAAACTGTACGGAGTGATGGCTTGGGGAAGAAGAACTATCCTTAATTGACCCTGCCGAACGACGGGGTGCTGCCCAATACTCTTTCGCATAAGCCAAAGATTTTGGACAAAACGTACGAACAATAAGCTGGCTACCAGCAGATACAACCCGCCAACGAGTTGCTCCAAAGAAGGGACAATAGTGGTTGTTTTTTCAACTGTCTGCTGCACAAAAGGAGGAGTTGTTGTGGCTTTTGGCGTAAGGTTGGGGGAAATAATGGCTGTTTCATGGCTGAGGTAGGTAGGTACGGGCGCGACCGTAGAAGGAAGTTGAATAGGGACAAAGGGCACGAGGGCAGCAAAAGCCAGCCCAAACACTAAGAAAAAGCGACTAAAGACATAGACTTTTTCTTTTCGCAGCAAAAAATGATAAACCATCAGCAACACGGCTGACACAACGGTGAATTTGAGCACGTAGAGTATCATTGTTGTTTGTTTTTGATTTGTTGTTCAATCACGCTTTTTAAGTCTTCAAGCTCGGTTTCGGAGAGGTCGGTGGCCGTGGTAAAAAAGGAGGCAAATTGAGAAGCAGAGTTGCCAAAAAATTGCTGAATCAATCCCTTGACGTGTTTCCCGAAATAATCCTCTTTGGTCACAAGTGCATGGTATTGTCGAGAATTTCCAAAGGTTTCGTAGCCCACAAAGCCTTTGTCTTGCATTCGTTTGAGCAAAGTAGCAACGGTAGTAGCGGCGGGTTTCGGGTCGGGATGGGCCTCAATGAGGTCTTTCATGAAAATGGGGCCTTGCCGCCAGAGGTATTCCATGAGTTGTTCTTCGGCTTTAGAAAGTTGCATATTCTACGGATGTGTATTTTGTTCTACAAATGTAGAATTTCAGAATGATACTTCCAACTAATTTTTCAAATTTAATTGGATGGTAGAAAGAAATCCGTGCGGTTAATCGTTAACTGTTAGTCGTTATCCGTTTAAAGTCAACGAATTGTATAAAAGAAAATACCCCAAAGCTTTTGCTCGGTTACTTAAAAAGTAGCCTCGGAGAGGCGCAACGTTTGTAGAATCTCGGAGAGGCGCACCGTTTGTAGCAACGGATACATTTTCCTTAATGATTGTTAACGGGTTTGGTAATTGAAATGAAATGCAGTACCTTTTCGTTATCATTACAAAAGCAACAGCTTCCTTTAACAATTGAAAACAATGATGACTTTCAATAACTTCCGCGCGCTATTTTTGGCTTTGGGTGTTGCCGTGACACTCTTCGCAGCCCAAAAAAGCTGGGCCCAAAACTACGACTACGAGCCTTCGTACGATGAGTTTTACGACGAGCTTTCTCCTTATGGCGATTGGATGGACTATCCGTCGTACGGACGGGTATGGCGCCCCCGCGTAGAGCCTGATTTTCAGCCCTATGGTACCAATGGGCGCTGGGAAATGACCGAATACGGCAACACGTGGGTGTCGGATTATCCGTGGGGCTGGGCACCGTTTCACTACGGACGCTGGACGTTTGACAACTACTATGGCTGGGTGTGGATTCCTGGTTATGAATGGGGGCCTGCTTGGGTAACTTGGCGCTCGGGTGGCGGCTACTACGGCTGGGCACCGTTAGGCCCAGGGATGGGGCTGGACATCAATATTAACATCAACATCCCGCATAACTACTGGGTGTTTGTTCCCGATATGTACATTCGTAGCCCGCGTGTGTATAGCTACTGTGTGCCACGCAACCGCATCTCTGGTTTGTGGGGTGGAACATCCTACCTCAACAATTATTACCGATACAACAACCGTTCGTACGTGTTTGGCCCTCACCGCCGTGACCTAGAACGCGTGACTCGCAACCGCGTGTATGTGTATCGCGCCGATGACTTGTACCGCAATTACCGCCGCAACGATTATAACCGTAACGACCGTTATTCACAAAATAACCGCTCGTATCCACAGCGGCAGTATGACAATCGCATGGGGCAAAACAACTCACGCTACAACGACCGTTCTATGCCTCAGTCGAGACGAGAAAGCGAAGAGCGTTGGGAAAATCGCTCGCAAAATACACCTCGGCGTGATGACGACCGTAACTCACAAGGTCAGCGTAACGATGGCCGTAGAGACGAGGGACGTTATCAGCAACCTCAACCCCGTTACGAACAGCCACAACAACGCCAGGAACAACCCCAGCAACGCTACGAACAACCGCGCGGTGGTGCTGAGCGTACTTGGCAGGGTGGAGGAGAAAGAGACAGTAGCCCCCAACGCCGTAGCGAAGGACAAAGCCCTAGCCGTTCGACAGAACGGAGCGAAACGCCCCGCAATGACCGTGGAGGATGGCAAGGACGTGGCTCAGCCCAGTCGTCGCCTTCGGGAGAACAACAGGGTGAACGAGGAGGGAGAAGAATAAGAGATTGAGCAAAAAAGGCATTCACAACTTGATATGAGTCATTCGACGGGCTGAAATAGACATTCAGCCCGTTTTTGTTGCCTTATTATGAGCTAATTCCTTATTTTTACTTTGATGAATCTAGCTCCTTCTGACTTTCTCAGCAAACGCCAACAACTCCAACTTGCTTGGAGTGTGGTGATTGTTTATTTGCCAATTCGGATTTATATCAACATTCATGACCTTAGCCAAGTCCCGATTTTGCAACGCTTACCGCTCTGGATGATGGAGGTGACAGTCAATGTGCTGTTTTTCTTTTTGTGGATTAACGTCATTGAGTGGGTGCAGAAACGGTTGTTTAGCTGGTTTGGTAGGGGATTTCTGATGGAATTCAAAATCCCCGCTCAATTGGCGATGTTTTCGATGGCTACCGTGTTGGCGATTATGTTCAATATCGGCTTTCGGGGTTTATGGAGTTTTGCCGAAGATTCGCTCGAACAACGTTTTGGTCTTGCCCCAAACCATTCGCCCGAAAACAGCGTTGCGCATCATTTTACAAAGCAGCAAAAGAAAAAGGCCAACATGGGCCTGACCATTTTGGCGATGTTATCGGCCTTTTACTTGGCCTCCAACCGACGGGCATATCAACAACTGGAAAACGTGCAACTAAAGGCCGAGCGGTTGGAAAAAGAAAACGTGAAGACGCAGTTTAATGCTTTAAAAAACCAAGTTAGCCCTCATTTTTTGTTCAATAATTTCAGTATCCTTTCTTCCTTAGTAGAAACCGATAGCGAGCAAGCAAGTAAATTTCTTCAGCAACTTTCAAAAGTTTATCGGTATATTTTAGAACAAAGTGACAACGAACGTAGTAGTCTCAAAGGAGAGTTAGAGTTTATTGAAACGTACCTATTTTTGTTAAAAATGCGTTTTGATGAAAAATTGAAAGTCGAAATTGAGATTCCTGAGCTGGTTGCAAATCGGTATTCGATTGCCCCGCTGACGCTACAATTGTTGGTTGAAAACGCCGTCAAACACAATCGAATGTCGGCCGAAGAGCCGCTGCTGGTTTCTATTCACTGCGACGAGACGTATTTGAGCGTGGTTAATCCGATTCAGCCTCGTCCCCAGAGCGAACCTTCGACGGGCTTAGGACTGAACAATATCGTCAATCGATACAAATTACTAACCTCAACTCCCGTTTCTATCACCCAAAAAGAGGGGATGTTTAGAGTTACCATACCATTGCTTACATGAACGTATTAATTATTGAAGATGAAAAACTGACGGCCCAGCGGTTGGCTCATTTGCTGCATCGTTACGATCCCGAAATTCGGGTATTGGCACAAATCCCCTCGGTGACAAATGCAATCAATTGGTTCGAAAACCCCCAACATCCCAAGCCCGATTTGTTGTTTCTGGATATTCACCTAGAAGACGATTTAGGGTTTCGGATTATCGAAAAACTTCAGCTGACGATTCCTGTCATTTTTACCACCGCTTACCACGAATATACCTTGCGGGCTTTTAAAGCCAATAGTATTGATTATTTGTTGAAACCGATTGATTTTGAGGAGCTAAAAGCGGCAGTTGATAAGTTTAAACGGCTGCGACAACCGCTTGTTCCTGAAGTAAATCTCAATGCAATGCTCCAACTTTTTGGGCAAAACCAAGTGGCTTACAAAGACCGTTTTATGGTAACGGTGGGTGCAAAATTGCGGAGTATTCAAACCAGCGAAATTGCTTATTTTTCGTTTGAAGACCGAGCTACGATTCTTACCACGCACGACAACCTTCGCCTCAGCGTCGATTACAGCCTTGATAAGCTTACGCAGTTGCTCAACCCGCATGATTTTTTTCGGGTCAATCGCTCCCTGCTCGTTTCCTTGTCGGCGATTCAAGTTGCCCACGCGTATTCGGGCGGTAAAATAAAGCTAGAATTGACGCCTCCTTATAAACAAGAAGTTTTTGTGAGTGGTGATCGCATTGCTGATTTTAAGGAGTGGCTGGGCAAATAAACTAAAGCCGCTTTCAACGCCTGAGATGCCCTATTTAAGCATCCAAAACGGGCACTGGTGCTTTTTTATTTTTTCTGACGCGCTCTCCGTTCTATTTTTAGGGCGCTTGGTTTGCTTGCTTTTTTGCGCGCTTTCCATTCTTCCAAATGCACTTAAAGACTTTTTAGATAGAATGAGTGAGGGGGCCACGGGGGAGGTTTTGCCTCCCCCGTGCTTGATTTTATCACACTTCAACACAAGGTCTTTTAGTCAAGCTCAGGGACTTGTTTTCGGTACTGGCTTGGCGCTATTCCAAAACGGCTTTTAAACAGTTTAGAAAAATAGTAGATGTCAAACACACCTACTCGGTCGGCAATTTCTTGCAGTGAAAGCGAAGAAGTCGTTATCAATAATTTGGCCCGTTCTAGCCGTTTATTGATGATATAGTCCAACGGGCGAACGCCCAATATTTTTTGGAATTGCCGCGAAAAATAATCGCAATTCAGCCCCTGAAGGTCAGCCAATTGCTCTACTGTCAGCTTTTTATCCAAATGCGTATGAATAAACCGAAGTACAAAACCGAT
Source organism: Runella sp. SP2 (assembly GCF_003711225.1). NCBI lineage: Bacteria > Pseudomonadati > Bacteroidota > Cytophagia > Cytophagales > Spirosomataceae > Runella > Runella sp. SP2. The sequence goes on from NZ_CP031030.1 coordinate 7,163,785, forward strand.
GTCACTACGGCGGTGTTTGTCGCTAGTATTGTCGAAGGCAGTGGTAGGGCGGATAAATCGAGATACTAGCTGAAGTAAAATTCCCTGCGTTTCGATCAGATGGTGTTCGTTGGTTGGAGGGTATTTTTGGTTAAAACTGAGCAAATCTGCGCGGTTATCGTAGGTTTTAGGGTCGCTTTTTAAGATGGCACGGCCTGGGTGTAAATCCAATAAGCGCTGGAACAGTTCCTTGTCAAAATGAGAAGCTTTGGCCTCATACACAAACGGTAGAATGTCGAATACCGAAAGCCCCGACTCGGAATCATCTAAAAAGGAGATATAATATTGCTGCATGTTGGTGTCGCAATGATAACGACTGACCGAAAACTTGGGAATGAGGTACATATACCCAGGTTTTAATACGTATTTCTGCTGATTATGATAAACCCAAGCTTCTCCTTCGGTGATAAAGTACAAGCGGGAAAAGGGGCTTAACACGCCGTCAAATTGCCAATCATTGCCTAGCGAAGCATAACCAATGTGCAAGAGGTCAAATTTTAAGGTGTAGAGTGTGTCAATCATTGTAGTATGGATTAGATAAAAAAAAGCTCATGTATAAAAGGAACAATGAGCTTTTTGCGGCTTTAACCTATCTATCTATTTATAAAAACGCTGCGTTATAATGGGTGTCGGGCGCTTTAACTGTTACAAAGAAAACGTATTTTAGTTTAATTTTATCTTTGAAATTTACCATAGTTGTAAGATATTTTAACTTCTAATTCGCATAAAATAGATTCTATTGGGAATAATTATTTAGCAAAGAGTAGGATTGTGGTATTTCTAAATTTTGATTCTGGAAATATGTGTACTGTATCCGAAGGTTCTTATCCTTTTTATGCGTTCATCCGTCTAAACCTGTTCAATCTGCTGTATCCGTGGGCTATTATCGGCGGTTGTTATACACGGATGGCTTGGGTTCGAGACGGTTTTTGAGGACTTAAAAAATATTCGGGCGCAGTAACTTATGCGGGAAAGTATTTAAAAAAGTCGGATTTGTACAAATAGCTGACACTTTTATTCATTTTTGAAAGGCAAACTTCACCTTACTTTTGTGTATCCTAAACCAGAAAAACTTGCATGATGACCGTTGCCGAATACATAGGCCGTTTTCACCCACTTTTAGTGCACCTCCCCATCGGTATCCTATTGTTTGGATTTGCGTTGATGTTGTACCAAAAAGTCCGAAGAGCGGAGTTAACTGAGGCTATTTCGCTGGCGTGGCTGGCCGGGGCGATTGCCGCATTGTTGTCGTGCGGGGCGGGCTGGCTGTTGGTGCAATCGGGCGACTACGAAGCGGAGGCCGTGCAGGTACACCAATGGACGGGGCTGGCAACGGCTGCGTTGAGTTTTTTGACCTACGCTTTTGTAAAATACCGCTGGCTATTGGCCTCGGCAACGGTGATTCTATTGACCATCGCAGGGCATTACGGCGGTAACCTGACGCACGGCGAAGGTTATTTGTCGTTTGTTAATCGACCCACTGAGGCATCTGATACGACGGCGGTGGTCATTGCGCCTGAGGTAACAAAACAAGATTCGTTGGTAGCGGCCAATCAGCCCCAAGTTCGTCGCACGTTTTTTTACCGCGACCAAGTGGTGCCTATCCTAGAAAAAAACTGTTACAGTTGTCATTCGGCGAAGAAAAAGAAGGGCGGACTGCGGCTTGATACCGAAGCTTTTATCCAAAAGGGAGGTAAAAATGGGGGAGTGTTAGTAGCGGGAAATCCGCAAAAAAGCAAACTGTTTAGCTACCTGCTGCTTCCGCACGACGACGAAATGCACATGCCACCCAAAGGCAAACGCCAATTAACTTCCCAAGAAGTAGCCATACTGCACCATTGGATTGCGAAAGGGGCATCGTTTAAGGAAGAAGTGGAGGTTATTCAGAATCAGCAACCGTCGGAGGTGGAAGCCTCGGCGATTTTGCCACTTACCTTTCCCGCTGCGCTTGCTGACTGCACGATTGTTCCTCAAAAAGAAACACATGCCGTGGCAAGCGTCGAGACGTCGATATTGGCGAAACCAACCGACGCACCTACTACCTCGACGGTGGCGTATTTTCAGCAACAGCAGGTGACGTTGACGCCCGTCCAGCAAGGAACGGGCTACGTAGCGGCCAATTTTGTGAATGTAAAAGCGTACCAGCCGTCGATGTTGAAAGAATTGAGCCGCGTGCAAGGTCAATTGGTACGGTTGCGTCTTTCCAACCAGCCCGTGCGCGATGAAGAGTTGAAGCCGCTGAGTACCTTGACCAACCTCAACCGACTCAATCTTGAAAATACACAAATTACGGATGCGGCGTTGGCCGAATTGAAGCAATTGCCGAAATTAGAACAGCTAAATTTGTACGGTACGGCGGTGACCGATGAAGGTATTCAACAATTAGCGACTTATCCACAATTGAAGGTCGTTTATTTGTGGAAAACCAAGGTAACTCCGCAAGGAATTGAACGGCTCAAACGCGCCAAACCAACGTTGAAAATAGAAGATGGACAACAAAGACTCACGTTGCCCGATACCAATAAAACCACAAAAACGCAATCATAGTCATGATGAGGTTACTCCTTTTTTTCTTGGCCAGCGTGCCTTTTTGGTTTCCTCCCACCAAAACCATTGACGGCGTAAAAGTGCCCGAGGAAGTGGCCGCCGCCTATGACAAACTCCCCGCCGAACTGGATTATAACCAACACGTAAAGCCTGTGCTTTCCGACAAATGCTTTGCCTGCCACGGCCCCGATAAAGCCAAACAAAAGGCGGGTTTACGCCTTGACGTAGCACAAGCTGCTTACGGTTCGCTGCCCGAAAACCCTGGCAAAGTAGCCGTCAAGCCAGGTAGCTTGGCCAAAAGTGAGTTGGTACACCGCATTTTGTCCAACGACCCTGACTACCAAATGCCGACGCCGCAATCGCACCTCACCCTGACGGCGGAGGAAAAAGCCGTTTTACTCAAATGGGTAAAAACGGGAGCGGTGTACAAGCCACACTGGGCGTTTGTGAAACCTGAGAAAAAAGCCATCCCTAGCCCGCCCGCATTCAGCGGCTACACGCCCGTCAATGAAATTGATTATTTTGTTGGACAACGGTTGATGCGTGAAGGACTGACGCCATCGGTCGAAGCGCCCAAGGAGTTATTGTTGCGGCGGTTGTCGTTGGATATAACAGGATTACCCCCGACCATCGCCGAAATCGACGCTTTTTTGGCAGATAAAAGCCCCAATGCCTACGAAAAACAAGTGGATAGGCTGCTGGCGTCGCCGCATTTTGGCGAGCGCATGGCCACCGATTGGCTGGACGTAGCCCGCTATGCTGATTCTCACGGCTATACCGTCGATCGGTTGCGTGATATGTCGCCTTACCGCGACTGGGTCATCAATGCTTTCAACCAAAACATGCGCTACGATGCCTTCATCCACCAGCAATTGGCGGGGGATTTGATGAAAGGGCCTTCGGGAAATACCCCAAGCCGTGACATGCTGATTGCGACGGCCTTCAACCGAAACCACCAACAAAACATGGAAGGGGGAATTGTGGAAGAAGAGTTTCAGACCGAATATGTTATGGATCGAGCCAATACCTTGGGTGATGCGTTCATGGCGTTGTCACTGGGTTGTGCGCGTTGCCACGACCACAAATACGACCCTATTTCTCAGAAAAATTACTACGAACTTTACAGCTTTTTCAACAACGTGCGCGAAGCGGGACAAATTTCTTGGAACGACGACTTGCCCACGCCTACGCTGCTGTTGCCTACCGAAAAGCAAGAGGAGTTAATCCGTTTTATGCAGTCGTCGATGAAAGAACAGGAAGCCAAATTGGCCAAAACTGTGGATGCTTCCGAGGCTTCTTTTCAGGCGTGGCTAGGAACGGAAGAGCCGCAAAAACTCAAAATCCAAGCCGTGCCGCAGGTAGGACTACAGGGCTTTTTCACGTTTGAAGATTCGTTGAGAAATACGGTAAATCCTTCGCACAAGGGCAAAATGAAACGCGACGCGGGCGATGCCGACAAGCCTGTTTTTTCAAAAACCGCCCGTGGACAAGTACTCGAACTCAACGGCGATTCGTACGCCGATTTGCGGCCTGTGGGCATTTTTCGGAAATCAGAGCCGTTTTCGGTTGGGATTTGGGCGTGGTTTCCCAAAGAGTTTAAAGAAGGCGTGATTTTTCACAAAAGTAATGCCGAGCGGTTGTACAATTTCAAAGGTTTTCATTTGCACGTCAAAGACAACCGTTTTGAAATCTGCATGGCGCACACCGCTCCGTCCAATGCCATCACGCGGCAAAGCAATCAACCCATTCCGCGCGACCGCTGGGTGCAGTTGACCATGACGTACGACGGTTCGTCCAAAGCCAATGGTTTTAAATTGTTTATGGACGGCACCGAATTGGCGATGGAAACGGTGATAGACCAGTTGTACAAAGACATTATTTTTTACGATGCCAAAAACGAAACGGGGCTACAAATCGGTGGCTGGTGGCGTGGATTGGGCTTCAAAGGGGGTAAAGTGGACGACGTGGCGGTGTATAACCGAACCCTCACGCCTTTTGAAATAAAGATTTTGGCCAACAAAGCTACGTGGCAAGCCATCGTGGATAAACCTGCTGCCGCGCTGTCGCAGGAAGAACGGGCAGTGCTGAAAGACTACTACGTGTCGGCCGTGGATGCGGCGGTGGCTGCCGAACGGGCAGTTCTCCAACAACAACGAACGGCTTTCAGCGATTCCACGCGCCACATTGCCGAAATTATGGTAATGCAGGAAATGCCAACGCCCAAACGCTCGTACTTGCTACAACGCGGGCAATACGACGCGCCTGGCCCCGAAGTGTTTCCCAATACCCCTTCGGCGGTATTGGCTTTCCCCGCCACCCTTCCCAAAAACCGCCTTGGCTTGGCACAGTGGTTGACCGATCCTAATCACCCGCTGACGGCGCGGGTAGCAGTGAATCGCTATTGGCAAAATTTCTTTGGAACAGGCTTAGTAAAAACCACCGAAGACTTTGGAAACCAAGGCGAATTGCCCTCTCATCCTGAACTGCTGGATTGGTTGGCCGTCACGTTCCGTCAGGATTACGGATGGGATGTCAAACGATTGGTGAAATTGATGGTGATGTCGGCTACCTACCGTCAAGATTCGCGCACGACGGCCGCTTTGCGAGAGCGCGACCCCGAAAATCGCTTATTGGCACGAGGCCCAGCCACTCGCCTAACCGCCGAAATGCTCCGCGACAATGCGCTGGTGGCCAGTGGATTATTGAATAATAAAATTGGGGGTAAAAGCGTGAAACCTTACCAGCCCGATGGCTTGTGGGAAATCAACAGCATGACCTACAAAATGGATACGACCGATGCCATTTACCGCCGTAGCCTGTACGTGATTGTCAAACGCTCCGTGCCCAATCCGACCTTGGGGACGTTTGATGCCCCCACGCGTAGCAGCTGCATCGTACGCCGACAACGCACCAACACGCCTTTGCAAGCCTTGGTCACGCTCAACGACCCCACCTACGTGGAAGCCTCGCGGGTAATGGGCGAGCAAATGGCCCGCCAAAAACAGTCAGCGGAAGCGATTGAATGGGCGTACCGACAACTGACGGGAAAACGACCCAACGAAAAGGAAGTACAGTTGTTGGATAAATTATACACGACGCAATACCAGACCTTTAAAGCAACCCCCGCCAAAACAAAAGGTTGGCTAAAAACAGGGCTGAAAAAAATAGATACCACGCTCGAACCTGCCCAAGTGGCAGCCTACGCCGTCGTGGCCAATACCATTTTAAATTCCGATGCAACCATCACCAAACGCTAATGCCCATGACACCGCATCACGATGAACCTTTTCGATTGCATACGCCCGAATTTTCGGGCTTGAACCAACAGCTCGACCGCCGCGATTTTCTCAAGCGAACGGCCTCGGGATTGGGGGCGTTGGCGCTGGGTAGTTTGTTAGGAACGCCAAGTTTTGGCGCAACGCCGATTTTGCCCAAAGCCAAACGGGTGGTTTACTTGTTTATGGCAGGCGGGCCTTCGCAGTTTGAAACCTTTGATTACAAACCCAAATTGCAGTCGATGCTCGGGGCAGCTTTGCCCGATTCGGTGCGAAAAGGGCAGCGCCTGACGGGGATGAGCGCCAACCAAGCGTCGTTGCCGATTGCCCCAAGTGTGTATGGTTTCAAACAACACGGAAGTACGCGCACGTGGGTGAGTGAGCTGCTGCCTTACACGGCGCAGGTGGTGGACGAATTGTGTTTGGTTAAATCGCTTTATACCGAACAAATTAACCACGATCCCGCCATCACGTTTTTTCAAACGGGTCATCAACTCCCTGGGCGTCCGTCGATTGGGTCGTGGGTGAGCTATGGCTTAGGCTCTGAAAATCAGAACTTACCTGCTTTTATCGTGTTGGTGTCCAAAGACGCATCCAAAGACCAGCCTTTGTACGCGCGGCTGTGGGGAAATGGCTTTTTACCGTCCGAATACCAAGGCGTGCAGTTTCGGTCGGGCAAAGACCCCGTGTTGTTTCTCAATAATCCCGAAGGCTACGACGGCACCGACCGTGAGCAGATGTTGGGGTACTTGAGCCAACTCAATAGCTTGCAAAACGATACGTGGGGCGACCCCGAAGTGAATGCCCGCATTGCGCAGTACGAAATGGCGTATCGGATGCAAACTTCCGTGCCCGAAGTGATGGATACCAGCCAAGAACCCGACGAGGTATTTGACCTGTACGGCCCTGGTAGTCGCGATAAAGGAAGCTACGCGGCCAATTGTTTGTTGGCCCGTAAACTGTTGGAAAAAGACGTGCGTTTTGTGCAGCTTTACCACCAAGGCTGGGATCACCACGGGTCGTTGCCCAAAGGCATGGCGAAGCAGTGCAAACAAATTGACCAAGCCACGGCGGGGCTGTTGATTGACCTCAAGCGCCGAGGACTGCTCGAAGATACCTTGGTCGTGTGGGGAGGCGAATTTGGCCGAACAGTATATTCACAAGGAAAACTAGCCGCCAACGATTACGGCCGCGACCACCACCCGCGTTGCTTTACGATGTGGATGGCAGGGGCAGGCGTGAAATCAGGGTTTTCGTACGGACAAACCGACGATTTTAGCTACAACATCGTCAAAGATCCCGTGCACGTGCATGACTTTCAAGCGACGTTGCTGCATTTGATGGGCGTTGACCACGAGCAGTTGACGTATAAATACCAAGGCCGCCGTTTTCGCCTTACAGACGTACACGGGAAGTTGGTGAAAGGGATTTTGAGTTAAGACCTGCGTCGGAGACGCTAGGCTGTTTTTTTATTTTTTTTACAACGCAGGCAACCTTTCGCCTGCGTTTCTTATTATAAGCCCAAAACGCACCTAATTTGATTACACTCGCCACCATACAAAAAGCCCAGCACCGCGATAAAATGGCCCAAAAACAGCTTTTTGAAGGCTATGGTAATGTTATTTATCGCTTGGCTTTTAGGTACTTGCGAGAGCGAGCCGATGCCGAAGACGTTGTTTCGGAAGCGTTTTGCTTGGCTTTTGAGAATATGCCGAAAGCAAATTTCCAGAGTGTGCCATTTTTTGAAGCTTGGTTGAAGCGTATCACGGTCAATGAGGCGTTGAAATCACTTCGCAAGCGTGCCAATTTTCATTTGTTGTCAGATTCTGAGTTTGAAATAGAAGCCGTTAGCGAAAACACCATCGAGAGGCTTTCGGCCGCACAAATTTGGGAAATTGTTTCGCAGCTTCCTGTTGGCTACCGAACCGTTTTTAACCTGTACGAAATCGAAGGGTATAGCCACGCCGAGATTGCCAAAATGCTGAACATCTCGGAAGGGACATCCAAATCTCAATTAAGTAAGGCAAAATCATTGTTGCAAAAAAGGGTCATTGAACTAGAAAAAGACTATGCACAATCAAAAATTGTTCGATAAAATCCGAGATACGCTCAGCGACGATGCGGCGGAGGACGTTAGCCCTTTTGAATGGGATAAAAAAGCCGTGTGGGAGCGTATCGAAACGCAAAATTCCCCCCGCCGTGGTTTTACTTTTGGTAGATGGGCGGCGGTGGCTGCCGCTTTTATTGGGATACTATTGTTGGGTAAATGGTTGTTGAGTCCCCAGTCTTTGAACGAATTACCACCAAGCTTGGCTAAAGTTACTCCGCAGCCTAGTCTTTCTAAGCCACCCGTAGAGCCGTTAAAAGTAGCAACCACTCAGCAGAATAAGGCGTTTGTGAAGAAAAACAAAAGCTACAGATACGTTGAAAGACAGTTGGTTGTAGAAGATACTTGGGCCGTTGAGCCAGAGGATTCAAGTAAGCTTGCGCAAGTCGTTGTCCAAGCCGATGGAATCACCTCACCCCAACCCCTCGCCTTGTTGGAGAAGGGTGAAGCGTTTTCCCGTGTCCAAAAGGAAGAAGGCGACGCCCAAAAAAGTCCCCTTCTACAGAAAGGAGAGGAGGATTTAGGAAATGAGGCGAAGCCCAAAGAACGAGTCCTGATTGTGGATATTGACTTACCAGATTTTCCCGAGAAAACCCCCGCCCAAGATTTGTTAAGAACCACCTTTTTAGAACGCTTTAGTCGAGAAACGCGCCGTTTGCGCACAGAACGAAAATTTGATTTAAGAGCATTGGACCGCCGCGCAGGCAAAGGCGTGTGGTCATTGGTCGCGCACAGCCTCGTTGTACCAGAATCGAAATAACCAATAACAACCATGAAAACAACCCTCTTAATGTGTCTCCTTGCTACGAACTGTAGCTGGGCTGCCGACTCCCTCATTGTGAATGCAGGCCCTGCAAGCCGCGTTATTTTTTACGGAAAAACGCCCGCAGATTTACAAAAGCTTGAGCGTTTGGATTTAAACAAACTTCTACGTGACCTGAATCAAACCAAAGATTCTACGTTGGGACACATTCAGCTGAGTTCAGCGCCTTATCGTGCAACGGCCAAGCCACTTCCCAAATGGCAACAATACTGGCAAGCGTACAAGAAAAACACCTTTTTTAACTTGCATCTGGGAATGGGTAGTTATACTTTTTTTAACCAGCCCATTGATCGGTATGAATACCTTAGGCTCAATGACCCTTCGATTTTTATGGAAAATGCACCCAACAAAGGACTTGTTATTTCGAACTCACTTTGGTTACGAACCCGTTCGGTGGTAGGCGTGAGTTTGGTGCATGACGCCTATTGGTGGAACGGTAAACGAATGGGAATGAAATTTAGGTACGGAGTAGGGGTAGAAGCACTAGGTTTGAGGTATCAATATTCCAATGTGGTAAAAGTGGACAGTGAATTGTTTCCGAATAACGAATGGTCGTCACCCAGATCTGATTATTATCAGAATACGTTGATGCTTAGGCCAGAGCAAACCGATGTGCGTGCGTTTAGTTATAATTTTCAACTGATGCCCAAGGTGTTTCTCAAAAACAAAAAAGGAAAAGAAACTTTCTCTTTGGGTTTGGGAGTGCGTTACAACGTAAGTAGGATGAAACAGCCATTGGATGGTGGTGGGATGATCGTTGGGTGGGGCGTTTATCCAATAGATTCAGATAAAGTTTTGGGAGGTCGAGTTACGGCCACCAGCGGCCCCATTGTTGCTTCTAAGGATATGTATTTCTTTGCGAAGGAGGGTGGCCTGAAAAACTTTACTTATATGGCAGAAATGGGTTACCGAAGCGTGTCGCTTTTTTTTAATTATACGCCTTCATTTACTCAAATTACCCCTAGCTTGACGAGGTTCTCTACCAGCAATGCCCAATATTACAATCAGCAAAGTGGCAAGCTCGGGTTTATCAATTTTGGGGTAAAAATAGGCCGTTAGTCTCCTTTCCGCTACTTATCTGCGTGGGCTTTTTGGTACGAAAACGGACTCATGCCTGTAATGTTTTTGAACTGCTTATAAAAACAAGTGAAGTTGTTGAAACCACTTTCAAAACAAATTTGCTTGATGGCCATGGGCGTGTTAATGAGTAACTTACAGGCATTGCCTACCCGTATTTCGAGCAAAAACTGAGAGTACGATTTACCCGTTCGGTGCTTGAAATACCGACAAAAAGAGTTGGGCGTTAGTCCCGCCAACGACGCAATGTCTTGCAGTTTTATTTTGTTATGAAAATTCTGGAGGGTGTATTTATAAATGCCATGAAGGCGTTCATTCTCCAGATCGGAGGCGTCGTATTGAAAACTAAGGGAAGATAATAAGTCATTTTCGTCGCAGTGCTGAGCCAATAATATACATTGAATCAGGGCGATGAGTTGGTAAGTGCCCTCGGTGGCGAAAATGACTTCTATTTGTTGGGCCACTTGTTGGCTCAATTCTTCTGAAAAAGAGATGCCCCGCTTGGCTTTATCAAGGACATTTTTAAGCATTTTATTCTCGGGGAGTTGTAGAAATTGGCTCCCCCAAAAATCTTCCGTAAAATGAATGACGGAAGAATAAAACTCACTTCCTTTTGGGCAATCTATTTTTTCTTCGTGGTCAAAGTGCCAATAATGCGGTAAATTTGCCCCTACCAGCACTACATCGCCAGGTTTAAAGCGTCGGATACTGTCGCCAATAAACTGCGTTCCGCTGCCTCGGTGAAACCAAACCAATTCGACCTCTTTATGGCAGTGCCAACGGTTGTTGATGTTCGGAATTGGATCTCGACGAAGGCTAAAAGAACGATTAGGGCTAATAGCAACTTGTAAAAGCTGGGGTTTCATAGTTAAAAAATTAGCAGAAAATATCCGTTTATATCTGTTTCGTAGTTAAAATAACTTATAATCTTGATAATTTCCAAATTTATACTGGATTAGAAATACACGTACTTTGTAAAACCAATAGTTCTATTTCTAATCATAGCCTTAACTCCATAAGTTTCTACACGCATTATGAAGTACTTTTTCAAATCTTTTGCCTTCCTCTTTTTATGTTATTTTCAAACCTTTGGCCAATCGAGCCAAAAACTATGGTATGCCAAGCCCGCCGAAAGGTGGGTGGAGGCATTGCCAGTGGGCAATGGTCGAATCGGTGCAATGGTGTTTGGCGGTGTCAATGAAGAGTTGATACAGTTGAACGAATCAACGCTGTGGTCGGGTGGTCCGCTCAAAAAGAACGTCAACCCCGAAGCGCATCAATACCTCAGTGCCATCCGCGAGGCGTTGTTGGAAAAAGAAGATTATTCAAAAGCCAACGAACTCACCAAAAAAATGCAAGGGTTTTATACCGAATCGTACTTGCCGTTGGCCGATTTGATGATTAAGCACCGTTTGACAAATGGCACGCCAACGGCTTACTACCGCGACCTTGACATTTCAAAAGCTATATCCACCACCCGTTTCACCGTGGACGGGGTCACTTACGTTCGGGAAGGTTTCGTTTCGGCACCTGCCAATGTGTTTGTGGTACGTTTGAGTGCTGATAAGTCGAAACAACTTAATCTAGACATCAATACGCGTTCCAAACTACGGATTCAAAAACAACCGTTGAGCAATACCGAATTGGTCGTCAATGGCAAAGCTCCAGCGAAAGTGGACCCGTCTTATTATAACCCTAAAGGCCGTACTCCTGTCATTTACGAAGATGCCGAAGGCTGTAATGGAATGCGTTTTCAGTACCGAATCAAGGCGGTTGCCAAAGATGGTTCGGTAAAAACCGACACCGCAGGTATCCACATTGAGAAGGCCAGTGAAGTAGTTTTGTACATTGTGGCTGCTACCAGTTTTAACGGCTACGACAAATGCCCCGACAAAGACGGAAAAGACGAAAAACAACTGGCGGCTGGTTTCCTGACCAAAGCCCTAGCGCAGCCCTACGCGACTTTATTGAAACAACATCAGAGCGAATATCAATCGTATTTTAACCGTTGCCAGTTGACGATTAAAGACACGTTGAATGCCAATACAACCCCAGTTCCAACCGACGAGCAGCTAAAAGCATATACAGCAGGGCGTTACAATCCTGATTTGGAAGTGCTTTATTTTCAGTATGGTCGCTATTTGCTGATTTCGTCGTCGCGCCCAGGAGGGCCGCCTGCCAACTTGCAAGGAATTTGGAACAAAGAGCTTCGTGCCCCGTGGAGTTCCAATTATACCATCAATATCAATACCGAAATGAACTACTGGCCTGCCGAAGTGACCAACCTTTCGGAAATGCACCAACCGCTGCTTGATTGGATTCAGCATTTGGCCAAAACAGGTCACGAAACGGCCCACGATTACTACCGCGCCAAAGGATGGGTTGCGAACCACAATTCCGACATTTGGGCGTTGAGTAATGCCGTGGGCGACGTAGGTGCAGGTGACCCCGTTTGGGCAAATTGGCCTATGGGTGGCAATTGGCTGTGTCAACATTTGTGGGAGCATTATCGGTTTACGGGCGATAAAAAGTTTTTGGCCGAAAAAGCCTACCCTGTCATGAAAGAAGCCGCTCTTTTTAGCCTCGATTGGTTGGTGACAAACAAAGACGGCTACCTCGTAACTGCCCCTTCTACTACGCCTGAAAATAAGTTTTTTGACGCGGCTGGCAAGCAACAAGGGGTATCGGTAGGAACTACAATGGATATGTCGATTATCTGGGATTTGTTTACTAACCTTATTGATGCCTCAACAGTTTTAGGCCAAGACAAAGAATTTAGAGAGCTGTTGATTGCCAAGCGAAACAAGCTGTTGCCGTTGCAGATTGGTAGCAAAGGTCAATTGTTGGAATGGTCGAAAGACTTCAAAGAGACAGACCCGTACCATCGCCACGTATCGCATTTGTTTGGTTTACACCCAGGGCGTCAGATTACGAAAGAAACGCCTGCCTTTTTTAACGCGGCTAGAAAGACCTTGGAGCTACGCGGCGACGAAGGAACGGGCTGGAGCAAAGGCTGGAAAATCAACTTTTGGACCCGATTGCTGGACGGCGATCACGCTTATACCCTCATTCGGGAGTTATTGAAATATACCAATGAAACAGGTACCATCATGAGCCGTGGTGGAGGAACCTACCCTAACTTATTCGACGCTCACCCACCTTTTCAGATAGATGGGAACTTTGCAGGAACGGCGGGTATGGCCGAAATGCTCATTCAAAGTCATCAAGATAAAGTACACTTATTGCCTGCGATACCTACCAGTTGGCCATCGGGCAAAGTCAGTGGTTTGCGTGGGCGCGGAGGGTTTGAAGTATCAATGCAATGGGAAAAAAATACCTTGACCCAAGCTCAAGTTAAGTCTATAAACGGCGAAGAATTGCGCCTGCTCACCCACAAACCCGTGACCGTACAAGGAACAAATACTACTTCCGTAAAGACGGCTGACGGGTACTTGCTGCAATTAAAAACCCAAAAAAATAAAACCTATTTACTGACGGTGAAATAATGCACGAAGCATTAAAAAATAAGGAGTTACTATCAATGACAAATAGTAACTCCTTTGCTATCGCTATGCCTAAAATGTGAAAAATAGCCTCCAAATAAGTCGGATTTGTACAAATATTTTACGGTTTTATCCATTCTTTCGCTCCCTTGTGGGTCTTAAATTTGTCTAACCATTTCACTGAATCTTCCTATGGAAAACAACCCTAACATCTGTTCATTTACCAAATTCTAACCTTTAATCATTTTACTTTATGGCAATTCATTCTACGCCTTTTGAAAGGAGTACAGGCATCCCTTTGCCCCAAAAACGGGTGATGTACACAACGCAAGACAGTAACAAACAAGAATTTTTTACCCTAACGCGTCGGTTACGCATTGGCTTTAGGGCTAGTGTATTGGCGTTGCTGATGTTGTTGGGGGGCATGGTGCAAGGGGCTTTTGCACAAAACCGACAAATCTCAGGGACGGTTTTTGACGCCAGCGGCGTGCCTTTGCCTGGTACGAGCGTGAAAGTAAAGGGTACGGTGACAGGTACCATCTCCGACGTCAACGGCAAGTACAGTGTTCAGGCTGCCAACAATGCCACGTTGGTATTTAGCTACATTGGGTATATTTCGCAGGAAGTACTGACCGATAGCCGAAGCGTCTATGATGTAACACTCCAAGCCGACGCCTCCGCCCTTTCGGAAGTGGTCGTGGTGGGCTATGGCACGCAGAAAAAAGTAAACCTGTCGGGGTCGGTAGCCACGGTTTCAGGCACAGAGTTGACGCAGCGCCCCGTGCCCAACATGCAAAACCTATTGCAAGGTCGCGTAGCAGGTTTGGACATTATCCAAAGTACGGGCGAGCCAGGCCGCGACGATGCCTCTTTCCAGCTCAGGGGATTTGGGTCGTTTGGTGCTTCTTCGGCTCCTTTGGTCTTGGTTGATGGGGTCATTGCTTCTATCAAGAACCTTTCGCCGCAAGACATTGAAAGTGTGACAGTTTTGAAAGATGCCGCGTCGGCTTCTATCTACGGTGCGAGGGCTGCCAACGGGGTTATTTTGATTACGACCAAAAAAGGAAAAGCAGGCAAAACCCAGATTGAATACAACGGAAGCATGGGTGTAAGCGAAGCCACAAAATACCCCGAGCTGATTACCAATTCAGCCACGTATATGGAAATGTACAATTCGGCGCGCCTTCGTAGTGGACAGCCTGCGCTTTATACCCAAGCCCAAATTGATTTGTACAAAAACAACCCCAACAGCGACAAGTACCCCAATTTTAATTGGTTGGACCATGTGCTAGGCAAAGGCCCGATTCAAAATCACCATATCGGGTTTTCGGGTGGAAACGAGCAGACGATTTACAATGCCTCTTTCAATTACTTAGACCAACAAAGTATTACCAAAGGGTATAAGTACAAGCGATACAACGGGTTAATTGACTTTTCGTCGCAAGTGCACAAGCGGGTACGCGTTGGAACAAACATCAACTTGTCGTTTCAGGATGCAAAAGCACCTTGGTTGACCAACGACAACTTGTTGTTACTCGCCTACGCCTCAGCACCGACCATGATGCCGTTTTTGCCCGATGGAAGTGGAAGAGCGACTAACCGCGATTTTACGACCAACGGAACAGGAAACCGCAGCGTAGAAGAAGTGTATGCGACGGGTGGACAATTCACCAAAACGTACAATGTCAACGCCCAGGCATTTGCCGAAGTAAGCATTTTGAAAAACTTAAAATGGATGAGTAAGGGGGCTATTACGTATTTCGATGAACAATACAAAAACCGTCAGTACCCAACGCAGTCGTTTGCGTATCAGCCCGACGCTTCAGGAAATTATGTGCAAGTAGCAAACGGTAACCCTAACTTCAACGGGCTTCAACAAAATGAAACCCGCGCTATTACGAAAACCTTTTTCAGTACCCTCAATTACAACACCCAATTTGGTACTGACCATAATCTGAACTTACTGGCGGGTTATGAGCAACAAAACAACTTCACCGAAAACGTAGGTGGTGCTAGATACGACTTCCCAACCACGTCCATTATGGTGCTTGATGGTAGCGGTCCGACCAACCAAACAACCAACGGTGGTGCTTCCGAATGGGCCTTGCAGTCGTTGTTTGGAAGGGCTAATTACGATTTCAAAAACAAATATTTCCTTGAAGGTAACATTCGCTACGACGGAACGTCACGCGTGGGAATCGACAACCGTTGGGGGATTTTTGGCGGAGGTTCGGGGGCGTGGAAGCTTTCGGAAGAAAATTTTATTAAAAACAACGTATCGTGGATTGATAACCTAAAATTGCGCGCTTCGTACGGAACGCTTGGAAACCAAGAAATCGGGAACTACCCTTACCAAGACGTACTCAACCTAACGGCTTATCCATGGACTTCGTCGCTCACAACGGGGGCGCAGTTGACCCGCTTGGTGACCAAAGATTTGAGATGGGAAAAAACGTCGATGTTGGA
This sequence comes from Runella sp. SP2, assembly GCF_003711225.1. Taxonomy (NCBI): domain Bacteria; kingdom Pseudomonadati; phylum Bacteroidota; class Cytophagia; order Cytophagales; family Spirosomataceae; genus Runella; species Runella sp. SP2. The sequence continues at coordinate 7,179,622 of NZ_CP031030.1, forward strand.
TTTTGGGCTAGACGTTGACTTGTTCAAAGGACTTTTTGGCGCTACCATCGACTGGTACAAACGTGACACCCGCGACATCCTTACGCAGCGCCAAGATTTGCCAAACAGCGTAGGACTTACCGCGCCTATTGTCAATGCAGGAGCGATGCAAAATACGGGGATTGAGTTGGAATTGAGACACAACAAAACCATCAACGAATTCAATTACGGGGTGGGTGTGCTTTTCCACCGCTATCGCAACAAAGTTACCAACTTGTTGGCCGAGACCTTAGGTACAATCGAAATTGGGCAGCCGTATAACAACTTCTTTATGTATGAGTGGGTGGGTATTTTCCAAAGCCAAGACGAAATCAACAGCTCGCCCAAGCAACCTAACTCAGGTACGCTCAAACCAGGTGATTTGAAAATCAGAGACTTAGATGGCAACGGCACCGTTGGCCCCGAAGACCGAGTGCGTATTAGCCGTTTTCCTTCGTACAACTACTCGTTTAACCTCAACGCAGGCTGGAAAGGTTTTAACCTAACGGCGTTTTTCCAAGGGGTACAGGGAATAAAGACCCAAGTGAGCGGTTGGGGGTATGAGCCGTTCCAACAAGGTTCTGCGCCTCCGTTGCGCTTCCTAAACGCTTGGTCGCCTACCAATCCTAGCACGACCGTTCCTGCCGTGTATCAAGTGGGCTACCCAGGGGTGTCAGGTTATACCTCTACGTATTTCTTGCAAGATGCGTCGTATTTGCGTTTGAAAAACTTGTACCTCTCTTACACTTTCAATCAAGACATCCTCAGCAAAGTAGGAGCCAAAGGGTTGATTGTGTATTTCTCGGGTGACAATTTAATTACGTGGACAAAATACGAAGGAAACGACCCCGAAAGAGCAGGTTCAGGACGATTTGCGCAATTCCCTCAGTTGAAAATTTTTACGGGAGGATTGAACATCAAATTTTAGGTGAAACCGCGCTTTAGTACTCATTTTAAACGTTCGACAACAATGAAATTTTATAAAAAATACATGACCCAATGCCTCGCAGCTTTGATGTGCTTCAGCACGTTGAGTTCTTGCGATAAAGACTTTTTGGATAAAAACCCACTGAATGCCATCTCGGGCGCGACATTCTGGAAAACCGAAACCGACGTTACCATGGCGTTGGCGGGGGTGTACCGCACACTTCAAAACGGGATTTATGGCCACCGCAAGCCGTTTTTTGATGCATACTCTGACAATGCCTATGACCGACATAATTATTTTGGGTATCAGGCCGTAACCCTAGGCGTTGTGAACCCAAGTAATGTCAACTCGGGGCTTTACAACCAGCCTTATGCGGGAATTGCGGCTTGTAATTATTTTTTAGAAAACGTGGGTTCAGTCGCGGCGGTGTCGCAAGCCAATAAAGACCTGTACTCGGCCGAAGTACGCTTCTTGCGGGCCATGTACTATTTTGACTTGGTACAAATGTTTGGCGGAGTGGTCTTGTACAAAGTAGCTCCCAAAACCGCCGAAGAAGCCAAAATCAAACAGAGCACCAAAGAAGAAGTACTCGCCTTTGTGTTGGAAGACTTGGATTATGCCATTTCAAAACTACCCGCCACTGCCTATACAGGACGTGTCGTAAAAGCCAGTGCGCAGTTTTTGAAAGCCCGCGTGCGGCTCTACCAACAAAACTGGGCGGAGGCTGCGACCATCACCAACGAGATAATCAACTCAAAGTTGTTTTCGATTTATCAGGGTGGATACGCCAATCTCTTTTTGACAACTACCCAACAAAATAACAACGAGATATTGTTTTCGACCAAATACTTGGCACCTAACAACCCTCAGGGCAACGAAGGAATGTTGGTGGAAATTGGTTGGTACGGTGCCATTGCTCCTTATCAAAACTTGGTGGACGAATACGAAATGACCAACGGGAAGATGATTTCGGAAGCAGGCTCTGGCTACGACGCGGCTAATCCTTACACCAACCGTGACCCACGTTTGCGCATGACGATTAAAGCGCCTGGTGACCCAGAAACGACCAATTTTATCCATACTGACCCACTTCTAACGGGCTTTGCGCAGAAAAAGTACATGGATTTGTCGAAATTGCCGTACGATAGAACCAAGATTCCAGTGACCGACATGAACGTGGTACACATGCGCTATGCCGAAGTACTTTTGGCGTATGCCGAAGCCAAAAACGAAGTGTCGGGGCCTGATGCGAGTATTTACGACGCGCTCAACGCCATTCGTACTCGGACGAGTGTGAAACTCCCTGCGGTGGATCAAACAAAATACAACACCAAAGAATCGTTGCGGGAGTTTATTCGTCACGAGCGCCGCGTGGAATTGGCCTTGGAAGGACACCGTTATTTTGATTTGAAACGCTGGAATGCGATGGCTTCGAGACTAACCGCGGTAAAAAACCCTGCGGGACAAACGTTGGTGTTTGGAGAGAAAAACAACGTGTTGCCGTTCCCTCAGTCGGAAGTGGATAGAAATAAAAGCTTGACGCAGAATACAGGATATTAATTGTTGATTGTTTACCTCTAATCGGGAAGGTGTACGTTTTTTGTATGCCTTCCTTTTGTTTTTAATATGTTGCCGTTCAAGAAATGCTGATGCAAACCGTGGGTGACACGATTTATTTGTTGCCCGCTTGGCCTAAGAACTGGGACGTGGATTTTAAGCTACATGCTCCTAAAAATACAACGATTACAGGGACAGTCAAACAAGGCAAACTGATGAAATTGGAGGTTTTTCCAAAAATGCGTAGGACAAATATTAAAGTAATGGGTAATGTTGGTAGGCAAGGCAAATAAATGCCGTTGGCTATTAGTCTCTTTTCCTAGTTACATCATGATGAATTTGTTAAAACTGCTGAGCGTAAGCTTGGTACTTATGGTTTCTTTTGCGGCTTTTGGGCAAGATGGAAACGTTCTCTTCAAAGCAGGAGACGATGGTTATCAGTGCTTTCGTATTCCTGCGATGGTGACAACCAAAAAAGGAACGTTGCTGGCCTTTGCAGAAGCTCGTAAAAAGGGATGCAACGATGCGGGTGATATTGATTTGGTGTTAAAACGCTCCAACGACGGCGGTAAAACGTGGTCTGAAATGAGTATTGTTTGGGACGACGCCGACAATACCTGTGGTAATCCTGCTCCCGTGGTGGATCAAAAAACTGGCAACATTGTGTTACTCTCGACGTGGAATTTGGGCAGTGATCACGAAAGACAAATCATTGACCAAACCAGTAAAGATACGCGCCGTGTTTTTGTGCTATCGTCCAGCGACGACGGGCTGAGTTGGTCAAAAGCCCGCGAAATCACGGCCGACGTAAAACTTCCCAACTGGACTTGGTACGCCACGGGGCCTTGCAACGGGATTCAGATGCAGTCCAAAAAATATAAAGGGCGATTGGTGATTCCCTGCGACCACATTGAGGCCAATACCAAAAAATATTTTTCGCACAGCATTCATTCCGACGACGGCGGACAAACCTGGCAGTTGGGCGGAACGACGCCTTCCGACCAAGTAAATGAGTGCAGCGTGGCTGAATTGCCCAAGGGAGTTTTAATGCTGAATATGCGCAATTATACGTCGGTACGCGTGCGGCAAGTATCGATGAGCAAAGATGGTGGAGCAACGTGGTCGGAACTGCAACGAGATACTACCCTGATTGAGCCTGTATGTCAAGGAAGTTTGCTGTGGTACGGGAAAAAAGGCAGAAAACCATTGTTGGCTTTTTCCAATCCCGCCCATCAAAAAACAAGAGCCAACATGACAGTGCGGCTATCGTACGACCAAGGCAAGTCGTGGAAGCAAAGCCACGTAGTCTATGAAGGCCCTTCGGCTTATTCCAATTTGGCGATTTTACCCAACGGAAACTTGGCGTGTTTTTACGAAGCAGGCAAAAAAAGTCCTTACGAAAGCATCGTTTTTAAAGAGCTGTCGTTCGACGATTTCACTACGTCCATTTACTCAGAAAAACGCTGAAGGCATCTTTGTACTGGTCGCTGACGGGAATTGTCATCGTCCCAATTTGAATGCTATTTCGGGTGAGGCTGGAGATTTTATCCAACGAAACAATAAACGACCGATGTACCCGCATAAACTTGCGGGGAGGAAGTTTATCTTCCAAAGCCTTTAGGCTCGTCAACGACAAAATAGGTTTGTTGCTTCCCTGAAGGTGAACTTTGACGTAATCCTTTAGCCCTTCGATGTACAAAATATCCTTGAAAGCGACTCGAACAAGCTGGTATTCAACCTTCAAGAAGAGCGAATCTTCTTCGGGTTCGGCGGCAACAGGCGCTGCTGTAACGGCAGGGGTTGGCGCGGGGCGGTTGATTAACTCAAAATACGCCTTGGCTTTGTTGGCAGCCCGCAGAAATTCTTCGTAGTTGAAAGGTTTCAACAAATAGTCTAAGGCATCGACTTTGTAGCCCTCAATGGCAAAATTGTTGAATGCCGTCGTGAAGATAATGCGCGGGCCAGCGCCATTTTGTTGGGCTTGTCCCAAAACCCGCGCAAGCTCAATACCCGTCAAATCGGGCATTTGGATGTCCAAAAAAATGAGGTCAACTTTCTGGTCATGTAACCCTTGTAGTGCTTCTACGGCGCTGGAGTATTTGCCGACCAACGTCAGAAATGGCGTTTTTTCGATAAACACACTGACCAATCCCAAAGCGAGGGGTTCGTCATCAACGGCTATGCAAGTCAGGTTCATAGGAAGGAGTTTGGGTCGATTGCGTTACATTAGGTGTTTGAATCACCAGTAGCACTAAGTATTCGTTGGTGGGGGTTTGCTCGGTGATGTCGAGGCGATAGCGGTTAGGATAAAGCAAATCCAACCGACGGCGGGTATTTACCAAACCAATGCCATTGCTCTCGTCCAAAGTAGGCCCTTTTCCCGAAAAGAGGGTATTTCTAACTTCTACTCTGAGGGTAGCGCCTTCTTGTGTCAAACCTACAAAAATTTCGCTGGGTTGTGTAGCACTGACGCCATGTTTGAAGGCATTTTCCAAAAACGGCAACAAAAGCATGGGCGCAATCGATACATCGTGGTAAGGCTCGGGTTTGTCGAACGTTATTTTGACTTTATCCGTCAAACGCAGTTGCATGAGCTGGATGTAGTCCTGTAAAAATGCAATTTCATGGCTCAGGCTCACCATGCCTTCTTTGGTTTCGTACAACACATACCGCATCATGCGCGAAAGCCGATGTAGCGCCTCACGGGCATGTTCTACGTCGAGCATTGTCAACGCATAGATGTTATTGAGGGTGTTAAAGAAAAAGTGAGGGTTGATTTGTGCCTTTAAAAAAGACAATTCGGACGTTACTTTTTCTTGTTCGAGTTGTTCACGGATGTGTGCGTCTTTTTGCCATTTTTGAACCATCGTCAAGCTGGTACTTGCTCCCAGCGACAAGAGCGAATAAAGCAGGGTAAAGGTATCAAAACGACGCCCCCTAGCTATGCCATCCCATTTTTTATCGGGACGAACGGCCTTGTGCCAAAGCTCAGGTAAATTCAACCAAGACTCCACTCCCTGAATCGTCCAATAAATGACGAATACCACGGCAGCTATCGAGATCAAGTACCACAAGGTGTGGTTTTTAAAAAGCAATTTGGGTATGAGTACTTTGGCGTTAAAATAAAAACTACTGATAAGCAGCACCAAAAGTATCCATTGTTTCACCCAGTATTCATCTGGAACAGCCAGCCGTCCACCAAAGGGTGGCATTAAGACCAGCCCTGAGATGAGGGACCATGCCAAAAGATGAATGACAAGCGGTAGGTTTTTTCTATTCGGATTGAGTAACATGCGTTTCCTAATACAGTATGACGGAACAATCTTACTGAAAAAATAAAAATGATGGTTGTTATAATCGGCAGTTTATGGAAATTTACCGATAAAATACAGACCTGATTCTTTTGGCAATCAATGAATTGGTTAAGTGTCTGTAAAAAAGAAAGTTTAATAACTGTCCCTCTTCTCAACAAGTTGCTAAATTTGTGGCGGTTCGCATACCCATATACTAAAACGAACCCAGCAGCTAAAAACCGAGATGTATCATAACCCAGTATTATTGGAAGAATGTTTGGAAGCATTAGACATACAGCCCGACGGCGTGTATGTGGACGTGACGTTTGGCGGCGGTGGTCACTCAAAAGCGATTTTGGCGCGCTTGGGTGAAAAAGGCCGTTTGTTTGCCTTTGACCAAGACCCCGACGCGCGGGCCAATGCCGAAGCCATCAACGACAAACGCTTAACGTTTGTGGATGCCAATTTTCGTTACCTTCAAAAATACCTTCGCCTGTACGGTGTCAAGCAAGTCAATGGGATTTTGGGCGACTTGGGCGTTTCATCGCACCAGTTTGATACCCCAGAACGGGGTTTTTCTACGCGTTTTGAGGCATCGCTTGACATGCGCATGAACCCCCGAATTGGCAAAACCGCTCGCGATATTATCGATACCTATACCGTGGAGGAATTACACCGTATTTTTGGAATGTACGGCGAACTCCAAAATGCCAAAACTGCGGCGCAGGCCATTGTAGCGGCCCGTGCTAATCGCTCGATTGAAACAGTAACCGACCTCAAGACTGCCCTGCAACGGTTTGCCCCCCGTGGGAAAGAGAACAAATACTTTGCGCAGGTGTTTCAGGCGCTGCGGATTGAGGTAAACGAAGAAATGGCCGTTTTGCAAGAGTTTCTCACGCAGTCGGCCGAAGTGCTCAAGCCTCAGGGGCGTTTGGTGGTGATGTCGTATCATTCATTAGAAGATCGCCTTGTTAAAAACTTCATTGCCAAGGGGAAATTTTTTGGGGAAGTCGAAAAAGATTTTTTTGGAAACGACCTCAAGCCATTGCAAGCCATCACCCGTAAGCCTATTGAAGCCAGTCCTGAGGAAATCGCTGAAAATTCTCGTGCTCGTAGTGCCAAATTACGGGTAGCTGAAAAGTTATAAACCCAAACCCTTAAAATTGTTATGGCTGTTAACGTAGTAGGTGGGCCGAATGCAAATGGTCGCCCAAAGAAGAAAAGCAAAACGGGCAATAGTAAAGTCTTGGGATGGTTGAGCCAATGGTTTAACGTAGAAAATGTAATGGGAGGGAAGCAATTTCCCGTCAAGTACATCGACGGCTCCCTTTTTTTACTATTTCTAGGGCTGATTATGGTCTTTTTCCGAATCAACGCCGAGCGCCAAATGCGCCAATTGCGTAAGTCAAATGAAGAGGTAAATAACTTACGGGCCGAATACACCATCCTGAAAGCCAATTATATGAAGATGGGGAAACAATCGGAATTGGCTCCCAAGGTGGAGGTGTTTGGCATCAAAGAGAGCCGTAAAACACCACAGCGGATTGTGGTGGAAGAGTAGTTTGAGGTTTCCATTTTAAAAAATTAGACGATGCTTTCCCGACCCAAAAATATTCGTGAAGATATATCTCGCCGCTCGTGGATAGTGGCTATTGGCCTGATTGTCCTCGGAGCAGTGGTGATTTATCGTATTTTTTACATCCAGCATTTTGCCCTTCATAAAAATAAGCCTTGGATTGAGTACATGTCAACCACGATGCACATTGATACTATTGAGGCAATGCGCGGAAACATATATTCTAATGACGGGAGTTTGATGGCAACGTCGCTGCCGTATTTTGAAGTATCAATCGACCCCACGGTCACGGATAGTGCGTATTTCTATACGCGCGTTGATTCTGTGGCGACGCTTCTTTCCAATTTATTTAAACAAAGAACGGCTGAAGATTACCGCCGTGAGATGGTTTTTGCACGCCATGAGTTTGAAAAAAATAAGAAAAAAGGAAATCGCAACATTCGGCTGGTGAAACGAAGAATAACGTATCGTGAGTACAATATTATTCTTAACCAGTCTTTTACGGGGGTTGTTTATGACAAAAAAACAAAGAAAAAAGTAAAAGGAACTTGGAAAGGCTGGCCGTTTTTTCGTCGATTTGCCACAACTGGCCGAAGCCGTGGCGGAAAACTGACGGTGGTTTATGAGCGCTATAACCCGTTTGGGTCGCTGGCCGAGCGTACCATTGGTGATTTGGATAAAAAAACACGGCATGGCTCTTTTGGGATAGAGGCTAGTTTTGATAACCGATTGGCAGGGACGCCTGGTATTGGCCTATACCGCGTCTTGGACGACCAAACCTTTATGCCCAACGACGATGACGAAAAAATACAGCCTGTCAATGGTTATGACTTACACACAACCATTGACGTGAATTTTCAGGACATTGCCGAAACAGCCCTGCGCAATACGCTCGAACGCTACAGGGCTTCGTACGGCTCGGTGATTGTGATGGAAGTACAAACGGGGGAGATTCGGGCCATTGCCAACTTGTCGCGCTCCTCCGATTCTACCTATAGTGAAACCTACAACTACGCCTTGGCGGGACTGAGTAACCCTGGTTCTACTTTTAAGTTGCCCACCATGCTGGCGGCTTTTGAAGAAGGGTTGCCGTTAAGTAAAATGTATCATACGGGCAATGGCGTTGCCAAATACCGTTCGGCGGTGATTCGGGATACAAAAAAAACGGGCCACGGCAGCATTACAGCCCAGCAAGTTTTTGAGAAATCGTCGAATGTAGGGGTGCATTTGATTATGAAAGATTATTTCTACGCCCACGGGGACAAGTATGTGGGATACCTGAAACGGTTTCATTTGCGCGAACCTACGGGGATTCACATGAAAGGCGAGCCTGCGCCACGGGTTCGGACGCCGCTGGACAAGCGTTGGAGCAAAACCTCACTGACCTATATGAGCTACGGATACGAGTCGGAGCTGACGCCTTTGCAGATGTTGGCTTTTTACAATGCCATTGCCAACGACGGATATTGGGTGCGCCCCATGATTGTGAAGCAAGTAAAAGATGCCGATAAGGTGATTCAGGAGTATCCAGTGTTTAAAAGCGAAGAACGCATCGCGTCAGAAAACTCAATCAAAAAAGCGCGTACGATTCTCGAAGGAGTAGTGGACCACGGAACAGCTACCAACATTAGAAATGACCATTATAAAATTGCGGGTAAAACAGGAACGGCCCAAAAATTGGTGAATGGACGATACCTGCAAGGGCTGTACAACACGTCGTTTATTGGTTATTTTCCTGCCGACGAGCCGCGCTATACGTGTTTGATTGTCGTTGATAGTCCGCGTGGGTTTAGCATGGAGCAGTTGTACGCGGGAAGTGTGGCTGCGCCCGTGTTTAAGGAAGTGGCTGATCGTATCATTGGGTACGACATCAAAATGCACCCACCGTTGACGAAGCAAAAAAATAAAACATCGGAAATGCAGAAGCAACTGCGGGCGGGACATTCGGATGATATTCGGATTGTGGCCGAAGAAATGGACATCGAAGCGCCTGTAAACGTAGATGGCTGGGTAGAGGCAAAGAAAGACGGTGACAAAATTGCGTGGGCCAACCGCGATACGGATCCTACAAAAGTGCCTAATTTGAAAGGAATGTCGCTACGTGATGCCTTGTATCTGCTCGAAAACCACGGCTTCAAGGTCAAATATTCGGGGCGGGGAAAAGTGGCTTCTTATACCAATCAGGGAGGCGTGTATTCGCTGGTGCTGAGGTAGAGGGCGAATGCAAAAAAAATGCTTTAAACAAACAAGGCTTGGCGAAATTTTCGCCAAGCCTTGTTTGTTATATGGAGCGTTCGCGAGGTTTTGAGAAACCTCGGTTTTCGGTTTTGAGAAACCGAAAACACACAACCGAAAATCTGAAAACACACAAACAGGCAACCGAAAACCTACCCCCACTTAGCAGCTTGGATGTTGTCGATGCTGATTTTGATGCTTTCGAGTGGCGGACGCTGACACACGTCTTGCTCTACAAAATAATGCTTTAAGCCTGCTTTTTTGGCATCTTTGAACAACGCGCCAAAGTCAATGGTGCCTACGCCTACTTCCGCAAATTCTTTCTTTTCAGTGTTGGCCATGTCTTTTACGTGCCAAAGTGGGAAACGACCTGGGAATTTTTTGAAGTATTCGTTGGCATTTTCACCTGCTTTAGCTACCCAGTACAAGTCCACTTCCATGATGACGTTGGTGTTTTTCAACAACAAATCGTATGGTTTTTCGCCGTCAATTTTTTGGGTAAATTCAAAGTCGTGGTTATGGTAGCCGAGCGTAAGACCTGCTTTTTTTGCCACTTCTGAGCCTTTATTCAACAGGTCAAAAAGTTGTTTGTAATCTTCAGGTTTGCGTTCGTTGTCAATCAAATAGGCGATAACTGCGTATTCTTGTCCAATCGCTGCGGCGTCTTCCACTATTTTATCCCAGTTTTTGGTCAAGCCATCGGTGTCTCCAAATGCCTTAGAGCGGGCTGTCATGTAGTGGCCGCTGATGGCTTTGAGTCCATTATCGGCAAGAATCTTACTGTATTCGGTAGGAGTTTTTCCAAAAAACTTGCCTTGGTTATACCCAAAGTTTTCTACTTTTTTATATCCAAGTTTGGCAACTTCGGCCAAAATTTTCTCAATTCCCTGCTTTTGGATGTCGCTGCGAAGGGTGTACAACTGCAATCCTACAGATTTGGCATTGGGGCGGGCTTCTAACCCGAGCATGGTGAGGGCACTTAGTCCCGCTGTGCTTTGAAGAAAGGTTCTACGGTTCATTTGGTACAAAAGGTGATTTGATAGGTTGAACTTCGTACAAAAGTAATCAGAATCGGAGAATTACTTGAAAAGTATTTATCAATTTGATACTAAGTTGTGTTTCAATGTGTTATGAAATAAAAAGAGATTTATGCTAAAACAAAGATGTTCGCGTGCTAAAAACGGCAAAAACGACTCAGTAGTATGACGATTAAAAAAATAACTTTGAGAAAAATGCAACGTTAGCCGTTTTAAGTGCATCTTATAGATAAATACCAAATACAACCGTTTTAACAATAGTAACCACATGAAAACAATCTTCAGAAGTCAGTTAATGCTTGCGATGTTGGCAAGTGCATTGGTGGTAGTCGCCTGTTCTTTTTCTTCAAAACAAGACGACAGCCGCAGCTCACGTAGCTACGATTTAAAAGGTTTTGACCGTTTGTCGTTGGGAAGTGCGTTTGAAATATCAGTAACAAAAGGCAATTATTCGGTCAAAGTGGAAGGCCGCAAACAGGATATTGACGATTTGGAAGCAGGGGTAGCGTCGGGAAAACTTCGGATTCGCTACAAAGATTCGTACGGCTGGAATCGAAACCGCAAACGTGTGACAGTAACGATTTCGATGCCGACGCTCAAAGGATTGGACTTGTCGGGCGCTACAACCTCAAGGGTAGCGGGCTTCAACGATTTAGGAACGCTTGACTTGGATATTTCGGGGGCTTCTAAGTCGGATATTCAAGTAAAAGCACAAAAAGTAATCATGGATGCCTCGGGTGCTTCTAGCATTACATTGACAGGAAATGCCAATCGAATCGAGGGAGATGTGTCGGGTGCTACCTCGCTTAGAGCGTACGATTTTCCCGTAAAAGAAGCATTTTTGGACGTGTCGGGCGCGAGCAACGTGCGTGTGAGTGTCAACGGTAAAATGGAGGTAGAAGCGAGCGGTGCTAGTAGTGTGCGTTACCGTGGAACGGCCTCGGTTCGCTCCAACACCTCAGGCGCAAGCTCTGTAAAAAGCGAATCATAGTAAGTGTCGAGTGTAAAGTGCAGAATGTCGAATAATTTATAAAAATTCGACACTCTGCATTCCTGCACTCGACATTCCTTTATCTATCTATCCAGCGTTTAAAAACGGGGGCTTTTTCGCGACTAATTTCTACTTCGGGGAGGTGGTTGGTTTTGAGTTTTAGGTACAATTTTCCTGCCGCATCTCCTTTATAACTTTCAATGGCTTGCTGATTGATAATTTGTCGGCGGCCCGTTCTAAAAAATTCGATAGGATTCAGAATATCTTCTACTTCATCGAGCGTGTTTTGTTCGGCAATGTATTTTTGTCCGTCGTGCGTAACGACATAGATGACTTGGTCGAGATAAAAAGCCGCAATGTCCGATATAGAAATAGGAATGGAGGCATTGCGGTGCTGCACAATGAGTTTTTCTTTGTACAACTTTCCTTTTTGCGCTGGGTGATTGACCAACGTCTGGAGCAACTCAGTCGGCATCTGCGCATTCTTTTTCAGTGCTTTGTATTTTTCCAAGGCTCGAATGAGGTCTTCTTCATCAATGGGCTTGAGCAAGTAGTCAATACCGTTGACTTTGAAGGCTTTGATGGCATATTCGTCGTAGGCCGTGGCAAAAATAATGGGACATTTGATGTCGAAATAATTGAACAAGTCGAAGCTAATGCCATCCGAAAGCTGGATGTCCATAAACAGCAAATCAGGTTCAGGATTTTGCATAAACCAACGGCGGGCAGTTTTGACGCTGTGAAGCACGTCAAGGATTTCCGTTTGCGGGGCTATGTCTTTTAGCATCCGTTGGAGCTGTTCAGCAATCAAAATTTCATCTTCTACGATTAGGACTTTCATATAAGTTAGGACTTGGGAATTACGAATTGGGGATTGTGAATTACGAATTAGAAAGAACCAATCAACCAGTTAACCAATAACCAAATTACAGCAAAGGCAGGGTGACTCGGAAGGTTTCGGGGGTTTGCTCTACGACCATAGGTTCACTCGAAAAATAAGCATACAAGTCGGTGAGGCTTTTGAGTGCTTCGTTGCGCTTTGGTTCTAAAATTTGCTTCTTTTGAAGGTTATTTTCTATAATTAATTGGTTATCAATTGATTTTATGGATATTGTCAATGGGCTATCGGGGTCGGTGATGTTGTGACGGGTCGCGTTTTCTACCAAAATTTGCAAAACAGCAGGGACAAGCTTTTGTTCAAGGTGTTGAGGTTGCACGTCGATGAGCACAGTAAGCCCTTTCCCAAAGCGCGTTTGGAGTAAGTCGGCATAATCTTTAATAAAATTTAGTTCATCGCTGAGTGGTATGAGCGGCGTGGTGCGGGTCGAAAGTAAGTAGCGATACACCCGCGTAAGCTGGCTCAGAAACTTGACGGCGAGGCGCTGGTCGCTGTAAATGAGGCTTTCTAAGGTGGCAAGGCTATTAAACAAAAAGTGCGGGTTTAGCTGGCTAACTAAACTCTGGTACCTGACGTCGGACTGGGTACTGTCATAGTTGGTTGCGTCACTCGCTGGTTTTGCGGGGAGTTCGTGGGATTGGTTAGGTTGGTTAGCGAGTGGTTTCATTGCTTAGGTTATTTCTTGGCTGGCTGCCTCGGTCATAGCAGCTGCCATTAGGCTGTAAACATCAAGCCACGCTTGCCGAATTTCGGGCGTGAAATCATCTTTAAGTACTCTTTCTAGCGTCCAAATCAGCGATTCGCCAACAAAGGCATAATGACTGTCTTGGGTGCCATATTTTACGTGGCGGCGTCCCAAATCATGAAGAAGTGGGAGCAACTCGTCCATATTATCTAACGAACAAACGGCAAAACTTATGACTTGAAACAGCTTGATTCCTTGGGTTTTAAGATCGCTTTTAAACAAAGGTTGTACTTCGGGGATAATTTCAAATAAGCGACCATAAAAAACTTTGGCGGCATATTCAGATTTAGGAACAATACGCGCAAAGCTTGTTTGGACGAGTCTTTTCTGTTGGTCATTCATGGTTTCAACAATTGAGCAAGGGTTGATGTACTAATTAGATGGCTGAAATTATGTAAATTCAATTGGGACTTTACAAAAAAAGCAATTGAGCCGTGGGTTTCGCGACTTAATCCGCCCCAAAAACTTGGGTGAACCGTTAATCTAATAGCGGTACCCGTACGACAAAATGTGTGGTTGTTTCTTCGATAAACAGGGGTCGGTTGGTTAGATAGCTGTACAATGCCTTAAAATCACTGAGACCCCGTTTGTTGGAGGTCGCAACGGTACCTCGTTTTTGTAAGTTATTTTCAAAAATTAAATACTCATTGTCTTCGTATATCAGCACTTTTAGCGGTGATTCCAAAGCGGTAATGTTGTGTTTGATGGCGTTTTCAATCAGATTTTGGAACGTCACAGGTACAATCCGTTTGTGATATAACGTTTCCGAAAGGTGGATGTCAATCTGTAGCCCGTCGCTATAACGCATGTGAAGCAGGCTAACAAAATCGCGGGCAAACCGTAATTCTTGTTCCAGCGTCACGGTTTCGTGGTCGTCGTTTTCGATGAGGTAGCGATATACCTTTGTGAGCTGACGGAGGTACTTCGAGGCCAGTTTGTGGTCTTTGTAAATCAAACTGTCGAGTACCGCCAAGCTATTGAACAAAAAGTGCGGATTGAGCTGATTGACAAGGTTTTGGTATTTGGATAAAAACTTTTCTCGTTCCAGTAAAATCGTTTTACGTTCCGTCTCGGCTTGTTGTTTTTGGGCTATTTCAAACTTCTGTTGGTAGTCGAGCTTTTCAGTTAATTCTTGGTTCAATTGATTTTGGAGCGTTTGTTGTTCCTCCAACAGTTTTACTTCAGTGGCGTGTTCGTGCTCAATCATTTTGACCCGCCATCGGTACAAATAAACTCCCGAACCAATCAGGGTAGCAAGGACCAAAAGCCGAAACCACCAACGTTGCCAGAAGGGTGGATGAATAATGATGTGCAGGTGGTACGGGACAGGGTTCCAAACACCGTCATTGTTGGCCGCTCGCACGTGCAAAATATATTCGTTAGGCTGTAAATTGAGGTAATTGAGGGTAGTTTGGTGGGTGGGTGCTCCCCAAGTTTTTTCAATGCCTTCGAGCCAAAACGAAAATAGATTGTTTTCGGAATGGTCATAACTCAGGGCGGCAACCTCAATCGTCAGGTCGTTTTGGTCATAATCTAGCTCTATTGGGACGTTGGCCTGGCGGTAAAGCGTTGGCAATACTTCTTTGCCATACACTTTGACCGACGTTACGGCTACGGGCGGGATAAACGAATTGGTCTTGACTTGATTGGGATGAAAACTCACCAGCCCGTACAAGCCGCCAAAAAGCAAATTCCCTTGGCTGTCTTTGGCGACGCATTCGGTTTCTACCGACAATACTTGCAGGTTGTCGGCCGAGCCAAATGAGGTAAAGCGCTTGCCGTTTTCTTCAAAACGAGTTAAGCCATTGGCCGTTCCCATCCAGAGGGTGTTTCCCACGCGAATCAGGGCCGATATGTAATTATTAGCCAGTCCGTTGCGGGTAGTGAAGTTGGTAAATTGCTGCGTTTGTCGGTTTAAACAACCCAATCCGTTGTCGGTGCCCATCCAGATATTTCCCTTTGAATCTTCGGCAAAAGCCATGACGCCGTTGTCGGGTAGTCCTTTGGGGTTACTTTCTTCGTAACGGTATGAAACAGTTTTGGATAAATCGGGACTAATGCAAAGCACCTCATCGACGCCGCAGCCTACCCACAGGTAGTTTTTGCTGTCAAAAAAGAGTGAATTGAAGCGATTGACGGGTACTTTCCGAACCTGCGCATCATTGAAATGATTGGTGAAAATGCGTGATTTGGGGTTGTAAATGGTCAAACCTTCTTCTGTCCCAATAAAAATGCGGCCATCGGCACTTTCGGCAAGGTCGTAAATCAGTTTGCCTGCCACAAAATCGGTACGAGTAATATCCTCCGAAGGGGAGGGGTTTTCTTCGTTTGGCAGGTGGTCGAAGTGCGTAAATCTGCCCGTTTTAACGTCAAAATAGTGTAAATACGAACGAGTTCCTACCCACACGCCGCCGTTTCGGTCCACCAGAACACTGTTGATGTAATTGTCGGTCAGGCTATAAGGGTTGTTAGGGTCGTGTAAATAGCGTTTGTGGGTCGTTTTTTTTGCATCAATCCAGAGTAAACCTTCACTTGTGGCCAGCCAAAGGTTGTCTTTACTATCGACCGCAATCCGATTGATGGTACTAGCGTTGGCATTGGGTTGGGGAACGTTGGCATCTTTGAGCAACGAGCGAAACGACTGGTTGTAAGGATTGAACCGACTCAGCCCTTTGTACGAAGTAGAAAACCAAATAACGCCCGCACGGTCCTGAAAAACGGATTTGACGTAGTTGGAGCCGAGACTGCTTGGGGTATTGATGTCAGATAAAAACTGCCCTACTTGCTCAGAATTTTTGATGAAATAAAAAACCCCTTCGCCCAAGGTAGAAATCCATAAGGTTTGGTCACGGTCAAAATAAATACGGCTGATTTCTTGGGGTTCTTTGAGGGGGAGTTTGATGATCCGAAAAAGCTCACTAGATAAACTCAAAGAAGCTACCATTCCACTTCGCGACCCTACCAGAATATCGCCCGTTTTGGGGTGCTTGGCCAAGGCTGAAAGCGAATTGTCGGGGATGCTACCAAGCTCATCGCTTTTGCAAAATACCTGAAACGACTTAGACGAACGATGATAACGATACAACCCCATGTCGGTACCCACCCAAATTGTCTCGCCGTCGGCCATGATACTCCGAATCGAATAAACCTGTGTTTTGGAGGAAGCATCAGTGGGCAGTTTAACGAGTTCCGATTTTTTGGAAATAGGGTCAAAAACAAGAAGCCCAGAGGCGGTACCTAGCCAAAGTTTCCCTTGGGTGTCTTCTGCCACGCAGCGAATGTAATTGCAGCGCTTGCCGTGTTGGCTAAAGTAAAATCGTTCAAATTGTTGGGTACGAAAATCAAAGCGGTTAAATCCATTTTGGGTGCCGACCCATAGCGTACCATTTTTGGACATGAAGACTGAACGCACCAGCATGTCGGACAAAGAATGAGGGTTGAGCCGTTCGTGGTCAAAAATACGGCACTGTTTTCCATCGTACCGCACCATTCCCATCATGGTACCCACCCACATAAAGCCCGAAGTATCCTGCACTGCCGCCGTGATGTAGTGGATGGGAAGGCCTTGTTCGGGGCCGAGATGTTGAAACGAGACGTTTGAATATTGAGCATAACTCCTGTGCTGTCCCCACCAGCAGGCTAAGATAAAAAAGAGCAAGGACCACAAACGAACAGGCATAAATGCGACCAATTTTAGAGGGTTAAAGCTAAAACTTTACGAAGTAAAAACCCAAAAAGAGAAAGCGAGTCGTGGATTTTGGGAATTAAACCGTATTGAAACGACAAATGAACCGTTGGAAAGAGAGTTAAAACGTTTCAATGGAGAATTTAACCGCTTTACTTTTTTGATTTTTCCCAGCTTCGTTTTACCCACCACCTTTGCAATGTCAATCACGACAAACAAATCATTCAAACACAAAACACAAAACAAACACAACAATGAAAAAGCAACTTTCAAAATTGAACTTGAAGACTGACAAAGTAGTAAACTTGTCAAAAGACAACAGCCAAGGCGTCGTAGGTGGCCGTCCGCAATCGAACCCTACTTCGAAGCACTACTGCCACTCTGATTTGTGCTCATTTACTTGCCCATCTTGGAGCTGCTAATTTTTAATTTTTCAAATCATTCAAACACAAACACAAAACAAACACAACAATGAAAAAGCAACTTTCAAAATTGAACTTGAAGACTGACAAAGTAGTAAACTTGTCAAAAGACAACAGCCAAGGCGTAGTAGGTGGCCGTCCTCAATCGAACCCTACTTCGAAGCACTATTGCCACTCTGATTTGTGCACATTTACTTGCCCATCTTGGAGCTGCTAATTTTTAATTTCTCATTTTTCAAATCATTCAAACACAAACACAAAACAAACACAACAATGAATAAGCAACTTTCAAAATTGAACTTGAAGACTGACAAAGTAGTAAACTTGTCAAAAGACAACAGTCAAGGTGTAGTAGGTGGCCGTCCTCAATCGAACCCTAATTCAAAAGTGTATTGTGTGAGTGACTTATGTACATTCACAGGGGCAACATTCTCTTGCTAATTTTTCTTTCCATTCACTTACAGCCAAAAAATCAATAACAATGAAAAAGCAGTTGTCAAAACTCAGCCTGAAAACCGACAAAGTCGTATCGCTTTCAAAGACCCAACTTCAAGATGCACAAGGAGGCGCCGTGCCTTTTACGCAGAAAAAAACTTGTTTTTGCTTGTAGTAGCTATCTTTTAGTGGTCTTATGTGGCAGCCATCCTTTGCTAGGATGGCTGCTTTTTTATAATCAATATTCGCTCTTATGGTGGCTTGCCTACGCTTCAAAAGAGATTTATGACGGTTTAGCAAGATTGATTTTAGACCCTGAAAAAGTTCAATGAATTTTAAGCCTTACTTATCTAAGTTAACCATGACAAGTGTTTATACGCTTACTTCGGAGGATTTCTCCGCCGACTGTAGAACTATTTTAGATCGAATCTATCACCATATTGCGGGGCAGCCAACCGACGGGCACGCGTCGCTGTTGGGGGGGCAAATGGGCTATGCCTTGTTTGAGGCGTATTATCACCGCCATTTTGGAATCAAGGACGATGGCCGAATTTGGGAACGGGTATCATCAAGCCTCAACGATATTCAGGAAGGTAAACTCATTCATTCGTTTGCGGGTGGAATCGCGGGGGTTGCGTGGGGCTTTTTACATTTGTTCAACGAAGGCTTATTGCAAGACGATGAAATAGACCCGCAGTCGATTGTCGAAGACCTCGACGAAGGGTTGTTTGAAAGTGCGATGTTGTTGTTGGCCGACGGCAATTTTGACTATTTGCACGGAGCGCTTGGGGTGTGTTTGTATTTTTTGGAACGAACCCCTAGTCCTAAAATAACGTCGTATATCGACCAAATTGTTGAACAATTATCGCTGGTAGCCGTTCGTTTTCCTAGTGGAAGCATTACGTGGGAGTTTGATGATTTTGGGCGTCGAGGTTCATCCTCCCCACCTTTGTATAATTTAGGTTTGTCGCACGGAACGGCCAGTATTGTGGCTATTTTAACACTTCTTTACGAAAAAGGTCATTCGCCAGTTACTTGTAAAGAACTGATTACGGGGGCGCTTCGTTGGATGTGGAACGTCCGCAATAAAAGTGCACAATCAGTGTTTCCGAGCGTGATTCAAGCCAATGCACCCGACCAAGAGAGCCGCCTTGCGTGGTGTTATGGAGATTTGGGCATTGCCAATACGTTTTTGTTGGCGGGGCAAAAACTACAAAACGAATTTTGGGTCGAGATAGCCGAACAAACAATCATCCGCGCGGCGGCGCGCCGAGGCCGAGATGTGGCCATGAAAGACGCGGCGCTCTGCCACGGCACCTTGGGGGCGGCGTATCTTTTTGGAAAATTTGCTGAAGCTTTTCCACAACACCTGCTGGAATCAACGAAAATCTATTGGCTTTCAAAGACATTTGATTTTGTTCAACCAGCGGGAAGCGAAGATGTTTTTTTGAGTTATAGCGGAGAAAGATACGAATCAAACCTGTCATTACTCGATGGAGAGGCAAGCATTGGCATGGCACTTTTGACGTATTTGGGAGCCTCGCGCGCGTGGGAGCGTTTTTTGTTGTTGTCTTGAAAACAGGGAAATCGCTTCCGTAGCAAAATGCCACTACTTAAAAGCAAAAAACCACGCTTCGCTTCCTTTTTTTTGAGTCAGGCAGGTACTTACCGCTAATTTCACTAAAAAATCAGCCACAGTCATGTCAACTACCTATTTTTCAACGGCCTTTGTAAGAGTGCCTCTCGCAGGGAGCGAAGCAATTGAAAACATTGATTGGGAAAAACTCCGTGAGCAATTTACCCAGCCTGCCTTTTTAGAAGCACTTTATATTGCTTCACCAGCACTTTATGAAGAGGTTCAAAAGCTAGATTTTACGAAGCAACCCGACGAAAAATCGAAGCGAATTGTTTATTCTCTTACCAAATACCTTGCTCGCTACTCCACTCGCTGTACGCCCTTTGGCTTGTTTGGGGGATTTGCTACGGTGCCCATTTCTAATGGCACCACTGATGTGCGTATAGGGAGTATCGGCACTATTCGCAAAGTGACGCGCCTCGACATGAACTACCTCTGCGCGCTCACTCAAGACCTTGAAAAACACCCTGATATTAAGCCTTTCCTTCGGTTTTACCCCAATACCAGCCTGTATAGCATCAACGGTCAATACCGCTACGTGGAGTATCGGTACAATGGCGGCGGAATGCGCGTTCATCACTTGAGTAGCGCGGAGCAGTCGGAGTACTTGGAGGCGGTGCTGGCCCGTGCTCAAAAGGGTGCGTCGTTGTATGCCTTGGCCGAAGTGCTTGTTTCGGAGGAGATTACACTCCAAGAAGCCCTCGACTACGTCGAAGAGGTGGTGGCTTCGCAGCTACTGGTAAGTGAGCTAGAACCTGCGCTTACAGGCGGTGACTTTTTGGCACAAATCATCGGGACGCTCCAAAAGATTGCGGAGATTGAAACGTCGGAGCGCTTAGCCGCAATTTTGGGCCTTTTGGGCGAGGTTCAGCAGGCATTGCTGGCCATTGAGCAATCGGGGAGCGATTATGGCAGCGCTAAATTTGAAAAAGTGGAAGCCTTATTGAGCCAACTCCCGACGCCGTTTGACCGTAAAGTGTTGTTCCAAATTGATACTTATTTACCCGAACTCTCAGGCCAATTGAACCGTGGCTTGTTGAATAAATTAGCTTCCAAAATCCCTACTTTATTAAAACTATCGCCCGCAGGAAATCCGATGCTCGACGAATTTCGGAATCGGTTTTATGAAAAATACGAAGACGAAGAAGTTCCCTTTGTGTTGGCCCTCGACCCCGAAGTGGGCATTGGGTATCCTGGAGGACAAGCCAAAAACGATGTTTCTCCTCTGGTGGAAGGCGTGTGGGTGGGTAGTAACCAGTCATCTAATCAAACCCTCAGTATTCCGCCTGAACACAGCTATTTGCTGCAAAAAGTTGCCGAAGCTCAACTGACAGGTGTGTACGAAATTTGTCTCAAAGAAGAAGACCTGCGGGCCGTAGAAGGACGTCAGCCGCAGTTGCCGCTCACCAACACGGCTATGTTTTCGGTGATTCGTGAGGATGGGCGGGAGAAAATCGTACTCGATACCTTTGGCGGTACGACGGGGACGTTTTTGCTCGGGCGCTTTGGCCATACCGACGCCTCGGTGTTGGCGTTGCTCAAAGAAATCAGTGCCGCCGAAGACCGCAGCGTCCCAGAGGTGATTTTTGCAGACATTGTCCACCTTCCCGAAGCGCGGACGGGCAACGTCATCATTCGCCCTCAATTGAAAAAGTACCAAATTCCGTTTTTGAGCAAAGCCTCCACGGCGCCCGAATTTGAAATCGCGCTTTCGGATTTAATGTTGAGTGTACGGGGTGGGACTATTTTTTTACGGTCAAAATCGCTCAACAAAATCATCGTTCCACGTTTGTCCAACGCCCACAATTTTTCGGGTACTCAGTCATTGGATACGTACCACTTTTTGTGTGCTTTGCAATCGCAACACGTGCGTTCTGGGCTCAGTAGTTTTACGAGCAGTTTTGCGCCGTTATTTATGTTTATTCCGCGTTTGATGCTCGATAATATCGTGTTGGCCGAGGCCCAGTGGAATTTCAAAGAACAACACGTAAAGGCGATGGTAGCGGCGTTTAAAAACAATAATTGGCCTGCGCTAAAAGCCGAAATTGAGGCGTGGAGAGCGCAGTATTCGGTGCCGAGGTATATCTGTTTGACACAATTTGACAACGAATTGTACGTCGATTTAGAAAATCAGTGGTTGGCCGAAACCTTCTTAAATGAAATAAAATCACTAGAGCAGTTCAATATCAAAGAGTTTTTACACCGTGCCGACTCGTCGGTGGTGCAGTCGGGACGGGGTTGGCACACCAATCAGTTTGTCGTTGCCTTTGATAATACCGCTTCGTATCCCGTAGTTCCGACAGCCTCTCCTGCGTTGCCCGTACAAAACTCGACTCCAACGACGCGCAAATTTTTTACGGGTTCGGAGTGGCTCTATTATAAAGTTTATACGGGTATCAAAACCGCCGACCGCATTTTGACCGACGTGTTATATCCGTTGACGGAGCGTTTCAAGGCTAACGGTTGGACTGATAAGTTTTTCTTCATTCGCTACGCCGACCCGAACGTACATTTTCGTTTGCGTTTTCATTTGGCAAACCCTGCGCACATCGGGCAAGTAGTGCAAGAACTGCACGATGCTTTGGCGCCGTATATGGCCAACAAAACGGTCACTTCGGTCGTAAACGACACCTACAACCGTGAATTGGAACGGTATGGAAGCAATTCCATCGACGCCATTGAAGATTACTTTCACCTCGATAGCGATACCATTTTGCGGTTTTTGTCGATGATTGATGGCCCCGAAGGCGAAGAATGCCGCTGGCGTTTTGGCATAAAACTTACCGACGACCTGCTGACGGCCTTTGGGTTTGATTTAAAACAAAAAATGGAGTTTACCGAAAAACGTGCTGCCGATTTTGGCCGCGAGTTTGGATACAATGCAGGGTTGAAAAAACAGCTGGACGCTCGTTACAAAGACGTTGAACCTGCCCTCCAAGAACTATTTACGTTGGCGAATCCCGAACATGAGTTTTTCTACGAATTGTCAAACCAACGCACCGAAAATTTGCAGTTGATGATTGAGTACGTTCGGATGCTGCACGCGCAGAGAGAGTTACAAATTTCGTTGGAAGACTTGCTGGCGAGCTTGGTTCACATGAATATCAATCGACTCTTCCGTAGCCAGCAGCGCTTGGTAGAATACATGGTTTTTTACCACCTCCATAAATATTACCGCATCAACTACGGACGCAACGTATTAGCCAAAAAATCAGCCCATTCCAACGTAACAGCCCAATGAAAGACTTCACAAAAACCATTTTTGGCGGTAAAATGAGCCCCTATGGATTAGTTGACCGATTTCCCCATATACAGCAAGGGGCGTCGATGGACTGTGGCCCTACTTCGTTGGCCATCATTTTTCGGCACTACGGCGTCGATAATGTCAAGCATTTGTTTACGCAGTTGGCCGAAATCAACCAAGAAGGGACAAGTTTGTACGCCTTGCTCGAAATTGCCGAAAATTACGGTTTTAAGGCCGAAGGCTATGAGCTGGATTACGACTATTTACAGCAAATTCAGTTGCCCTGCATTGCCCATTATGAAGGGCAGCATTTTGTGGTAATTTATGAAGCTAACGACAACTTCGTGCGCGTTTCTGACCCTGCTTTTGGAAAAGTTCGATATTCCAAAGAAGAGTTTACCAACAAGTGGAGTGGCATTGTACTCGAACTAAAACCCACCGAGGCTTTTTACCAAAATGCCGAACTTGCGGAGGCTGGGAAGAAAAATAAAGAAGAAAAACGCTCTATTTTTCAACAAATTTATTGGCCCATCATCAAGGAAAATAAGCGGGTATTGGGGGAAATCTTGTTGTTTTCGCTATTGCTTGAGTTGGTGGGACTCGTCATGCCGCTTTTCACCCAAACCATGCTCGACGATGTGCTGGTCAACCAAAACAAGAAGCTGATGCTGGGTTTGTTGGTAGGGTTGGGGTTGGTGTTTATCGTGCAAGTCGTTCTCACTTACACGCGCAGTATGCTCATGGTGCATTATCGGTTTCGGTTTGAGGTCGATTTTATGACCCAATTTTTCGACCGACTTATTTCGCTTAAACAAAAATACTACGATAGCCGCAAGCGGGAAGAGTTTATGTCGCGTTTTCAGGAGGGAATCGGGATTCGTCAGCTGACCAACCCGATGATTATCCAAAACTTCCTTGACATCTTCTTCATGCTGATTTACTTCCCTGTGCTGTTTGCGTTCAGCGGGTCATTGGGCTTGATTTCACTGACTTGTTTTGTGGCCTACTGCGTTACCACGGTCTTTTTTATTCCCATTGTTAAAAACCTACGCTCGAAAGTTTATCACAAAAATCAGGCTTCGTTGGGCGGTTTTTTGGATACGTTGTTGGGGATTAAAACCGTCAAATTACTGTCGCTCGAAAAATACAAATTGGTAAAGTGGAAACACCTCCACCGCGAGGCTATCAACTCGGTGATGCAAGACGAACAAAAGCAGATTCTTATCAACTCCTTGCAACGATTGATTTTTATTTTTAGCCAAATCGCGGTGTTTTGGGTGGGGGCGTATCAGGTATTTACGGGTCAACTGAGCATTGGACAATACATGGCTTTTTCGTCTATTTTTATGACGTTGATGAACTCCGTCAATAGCGTAAGTACCCTTTGGATGATGATGACGCAGTTGACAGTAAGTTTTGAAAAAGTTAACGAAATTTTCTTAGAAGAGCGGGAAACGAGCAATTACCAAGAACAAATCAATGCCTGTTCGAGCCAGGTGGTGAAGTTTGAAAATGTATCATTTCGGTATAGTCAACGTGAAGAAAAATACCAATTGCGTAGCATTAACTGTGAAATCAAAAAAGGAGAGCGCATCGGTATTGTAGGGCGAAACGGTGCAGGAAAATCAACGTTTGTCAAACTGCTCGTGGGGCTTTATCCCGAATACGAAGGGAAAATACGTTTTGATGGCGTTGAGCTTCGTGAAATCAACCCCAAAGTGCTGCGTAGCCACGTACACATGTTTCCGCAGGATACGTATATTTTTAACGATACCATCAAAGAAAACATCCGCTGCGCCAATCTCGCCGCTTCTACGGAAGAAGTCATCGAGGCCGCCAAGCTGGCCGATTTGCACAACTTTGTCAAAGGCAATCACCTCGGTTACAACCAAATGGTGGGCAATTTTGGCGGAAATCTTTCGGGCGGACAAGTCCTCAAAATTGGTTTTGCACGCTTGTTTATTTGCCCCGACCCCGATATTATTATTTTGGATGAGGCGAGTAGTGCCTTAGACGTAGAAACCGAGCGGACGATTTTGGAAAATATCTATAAACGTTTTGAGGGTAAAACCATCATTTCGATTGCGCACCGCCTGCATACGCTCAAAAAAGCCGACCGTATCTTGGTGTTTGATGATGGAATGATTTCCGAACAAGGCAAGCACGAAGACCTCATTTCGCAGCGCGGCATTTACTACGATTTTATGAAAACTTACATTGATTACTAATACGCGTCAGACGCAAAAAGAAAAAGTTGTCAGACCGAACAGAGAGCAAACAGCGACCGTCTGACTACCGTCTGACGCGTGCTGGCCGTCAGACGATAGTCAGACGCAAAGCAACCAACCTTATATCAGAATCATTACAAAACTCAATCAGCCATGAACAATCCTGCATTCCAAGACCTTCAAGCCACCCAATACGAAGATTTGTACCACGTTGACGACGCGCCCGTGGCCGATTTGCGCGTCAAAGCTCTCAGCCGAATGGGGTGGTGGGTCGTTATTTTCGCCCTGATGGGCGTGTTGGCGGGCGCACTGATTATTTTGCCCGATACCATCCAAACCCCGTTTGTGCTAAAATCAGAAGTGACCGAAGACATTTATCGTTTTCCATCGGCCGTTTATGTGGAGCGCGTGCACGTTCATAACGGCCAAAAAGTAAAGGCAGGTGATACAATTCTTGAAATCAGCGCCCCCGACATTGCCGCATTGACGGCAGAATTGGCCTCTGCAAAAGCCAATTTGAAAAGTTTTGACCAATTTAAGTCGGTCGCAACGAAAAACGAACGGCAGATTATTGAAGTCAACATTCAACGGATTCGAGAAGAAATTGCGTTGAAAAAATCGCAGTTAGCCATCGCCGAACAAAAATGGGTGTCGGAATCGCAAAAATTGGCCCATGAAGCCCAAGAAATGAAGCGCCTTTTTGTAGTAAATCAGGAGTTGTACAAAAACGGAGACGTGAGCAAAAACGAGCTTAATCAGCATGAAACCAACGCCTTGCGTGCCAAAAATGCGCAGGAAATTGCCTACCAAAGTTATTTGGAAAACCGTAACCTACTCCAGCGCGACATCGCCTCGAAGGAGTTGGAAATAAGTGGTTTAGGGAAACAAATTGCCAAAAATAGCAACGACCATTTGCTCGAAGGCGACCGCCTTAAAGGGAGTTATTCGTCGGTGCAGCAGCGTTTGAAGGGAACATACGGAGTTTTTGAAACGACGCCTGATAACCATTTGCTCTTAAAAGCCAAGCACAACGGTACGGTCTCGTTTGTGTTTGAAGGGGATAAAGAAGTCGCTCCAAGTACTATTTTGCTCAAGATGATTTATGAAGACGCTCCTTTGTACGCTTATACGCAGGTTAATTCGTCGCAAATTGGCAAAGTAAAAGTGGGACAAGAAGTAGTGATGAAGCTGGATGCGTATCCCGTGTACGAATGGGGAGGCGCAACAGGCATCGTATCAGAGGTATCGCTGACGCCTAACGAAAAAGGAATGTTCAACGTGCGGGTACAGGTCGAAGACTTACAAAAACTGCGCGGCCGCCTCAACATTGGTATGCTAGGTAAAGCCAATATTGTTACGGATGAACGTACGATTTTTGGGTACTTGTTCCGAAAGTTTCAAAAAACAACGTCTGAGTTAGTTGAGTAGGTATTTTAGAGAAGTTAGCCACCTTACTCAAAAAAATGTTACTTTTGGGCAACGTTAGTCACCAACACACTCGTCCCAAGCATGGAAAAATTAGACTGTCTCAATCAAGTCGCTGAGTTTCACCGTACCTTCAAACATCCTATTCTCTCTACTCCCCAAATTCCTTCTGAAGACCGCTGTAAATTGCGCGTTGCCCTTATCGCCGAAGAGTTAAAAGAATTGGAAGTAGCTATTTTAGAAAAAGACATTGTTGGGGTGGCCGACGCACTTGCCGATATTCAGTATGTATTATCGGGAGCAGTTCTTGAATTTGGTTTGGGAGAACAGTTCAAAGCATTGTTTGACGAAGTTCAGCGCTCCAATATGAGCAAAGCTTGCAACACCGAAGAAGAAGCCCAGGCAACCGTAAAACACTTCCAAGACAAGGGCACGGAATGTTATTATGTAGAAGATGCAGGGAAGTATTTGGTGTACCGTACCGCCGATAACAAAACGCTCAAATCTATTTTTTATTCACCTGCCGATTTGGAAGGTGTCTTAAAATAATAAATTATGTCGTTTAAGAAACTTGTTTGGCATGGAGTTTGATGTCAAATTAAGTATAATAATAGAGTAGGGTAATTTGGCATTAGCCCCGTTCCATTGGAGCGGGGCCATGTTTTTTTTATAGGGGGTAAGTATTTGTTTTGTACGCCAATAAAAAAGGCCGAACCTGTGTTCGACCTTTTCAGACATCAATCTCAATTTATAAAAAATTAACCCACCAGTTCTTAGTTTAGTACCTCCTCAAGGGGAGTATATGTCAAGCCCCACGCATCGGCAACGGCTTTGTAAACAATCTTACCATTTACGACGTTCAGACCTTTTTTCAATTCCTCGTTTTGGGCGCAAGCTTTTTCCCAACCTTTGTTGGCCAATTGGATTGCGTACGGCAAGGTCGCGTTGGTCAATGCAAGTGTTGAAGTATAAGGTACGGCACCTGGCATGTTGGCTACGCAGTAGTGAACAATACCGTCGATTTCGTACGTTGGATTTTCGTGCGTTGTTGGCGTACAAGTTTCAATACATCCGCCTTGGTCAACGGCTACATCCACCAATACCGTTCCTTTTTTCATCAACGAAAGCATGTCGCGCGTGATGAGGTGAGGCGCTTTTGCACCAGGAATCAACACGGCTCCTACGATAAGGTCAGACTGTGAAACCAATTGACGAATGTTGTATTCGTTCGACATCACAGTGTCGGCGTTGGCAGGAAGGACATCTTCCAAATAACGCAAACGATTCAAGTTTACGTCCACAATCGTCACGTTAGCACCCAAGCCTGTCGCCATTTTGGCCGCCTGAGTTCCTACAATTCCACCGCCCAAAATCAATACATTGGCAGGTTTTACGCCTGCTACACCGCCGAGCAAAATACCGCGTCCGCCCATTGGTTTTTCCAAATATTTGGCACCTTCCTGAATCGCCATCCGACCTGCTACTTCCGACATAGGTACAAGAAGTGGCAACGAGCGATCTGCTTTTTCTACAGTTTCGTAGGCCAAACATATTGCGTTACGCTCAATCATAGCATGCGTCAAAGGCTCCGACGAAGCAAAGTGAAAATACGTAAACAACAATTGGTTTTCTTTGATTAATGCGTATTCCGACGCAATCGGCTCTTTCACTTTTACAATCATTTCGGCGATTTCGTACACCGCTTCAATGGTTGGAAGGATAGTTGCACCTGCTTTTTCGTATTCTGAATCTTCAAATCCGCTACCTACCCCTGCCGTTGACTGTATGTAAACGGGATGGCCATTTTTACGAAATTCTGCTACTCCCGCGGGAGTCAATGCTACGCGGTTTTCGTTGTTTTTGATTTCCTTAGGTACGCCGATAATCATTGTCGTAATTGGTTTAGAATAAGTGTCAGAATGTTGACTTTTGGAATACGATACAAAATTACGGCGAACGAAAATATTTTCTGTTATTGAAATATAAATAAGAAAATAAATCTTATTTATCGAAAAAAAGATGAAAATTTTCTATTATTGAACTGAATTTTGATTGAAAGACGAAAAATATTCGCCCCCTTTAGTATGGTTCATCTTGACGATACCGATTTGCAGATTCTGAGGCTGTTGCAAACCAATGCACAGCTGACAATCAAAGAGATTGCGACGCAGATTAATCTCTCCATTACGCCCGTTCACGACCGCATCAAAAAACTGGAACGGGAAGGAATCATCGAAAAATACGTGACGATGCTGAACCGCAAAAAACTAAACAAAGGCTTGGTGGTTTATTGTAACGTAACGCTCGATAAACAACAGCACGAAAATTTTCGCGAGTTCAACGAAGCCATGCTCCAAATGCCCGAGGTAGTAGAATGTTGTGTGGTGTCGGGGACGTTTGATTACCTCATCAAAATTGTAGCAACCGACGTGGAGAGTTACCACGCGTTTTACCAAGAAAAATTAGCCAGTTTTAAAGCCATTTCTCACATAAGTAGTTTTTTTGTGATGTCGGAAGTGAAAAGCACGACGGCAATACCGATATGATACTTCAATCCATTAATAACATAGCCGAACTCTGCGCCCGAAAAGGAGTCCAAAATGTATTGATTTCGCCAGGGTCGCGAAGTGCGGCGCTTACCTTGGCGTTTGCGCGCCATCGTGGCATAAAAACAAAAGTAATTCCTGACGAACGAGTGGCGGGTTTTGTCGGGATGGGCATGGCACAATATAGCGGCCAAACGGTGGCTTTGGTATGTACCTCAGGCAGTGCGGCCTACAACCTTGCCCCTGCAGTAGTGGAGGCGTTTTTTCAAGAAATACCGCTGCTGGTTTTGACCGCCGACCGCCCCAAAGAATGGATACATCAGCAAGACGGGCAAACCATTTACCAAAATGAGTTGTACGGCAAGCACGTCAAAAAGTCGTTTGAACTTCCTGCGGATTATACCCATCCTGATACAAATTGGTACATCGAACGCGTGTTCAATGAGGCTATTAACCTTTCCCAAACGTATCCCAAAGGGCCAGTACACGTCAACGTGCCGATTCGTGAACCGTTTTATCCTACGGCCGACGAAAAAATTACCTACGATCGAAACGTACGTGTGGTTGAGCGACTTGCTACGCAACCGACCCTTTCTCCCGAAACGTGGCATCGACTGCAAGAGGAGTTTGAAAATACGTCTCGCGTACTGATTGCGGTAGGACAGCTTCCGCCCCAATCGGCTTTATGGAAAGTTTTGAAAGAATTTAGCGAAGAAATGGGCGTGCCCGTCTTGGGAGATATTATTTCAAACATTCCTGCCGACGATACTTTTGTTCGCCACCATGATGTGTGTTTGCGGCCAAAAAATCACGAACAATTGGCTGATCTACAGCCTGATTTGTTAATCACCGTGGGAGATTCGTTTATTTCTAAAAACCTGAAACTGTTTCTGCGCAAGTTTACTCCCGCGCGCCATTGGCACATCAAACCCACCGAGCAGCTGATAGATACCTTTCAGACCCTGTCGTTGCAAGTGCCCGTGGAGCCAGTTTATTTCTTTCAAAAATTGTTGGAGGATATTGATTACCAGCAGTTTGTGAATCAAGACGATGACAGCGAAGAGCGCACCCAATACCGCGAAAAATGGTTGCAAGCCGACCGAAATGCCCAACGGAAACTTGCACAGTTTTTCCGCCAAGAAACCCGTTGGAATGAATTTACGTTGGTTGATTCTCTCATGCGTTCGTTGCCCGAAAATAGCGTCTTGCATTTGGCCAACAGTATGCCTGTGCGCTACGCCAATTTCGTGGGAGTAAGTACTCAGGTTGAAGTGTTTGCCAATCGGGGTACGAGTGGGATTGATGGTTGTACAAGCACGGCTGTTGGTTCGGCAATGATGACCGATAAGTTGGTGTTTTTGCTGACGGGCGATGTCTCGTTTTTTTACGATCGCAACGCGCTTTGGCATCCACATCTTCCTGCAAACCTCCGCATTGTACTTTTTAATAATAACGGTGGAAATATTTTCAGGTTGATTGATGGACCATCAGCACAACCCGAATTGGAGCAATATTTTGAAACGCGTCACTATACATCGGCACGTAATTCGGCAGAGGATGCAGGGATGACCTATTTTGCTTTGGATAATAATAAGAATAATAGCCAAGACATGATGGCTGCTGTTTTGACTGGAACTGTCCAAGAACACACTTTTGAATCTATCTGGAAGCAATTTTTGGTTCAAAATGGCAAAGCCAAATTGTTAGAGATTTTTACTGATCCCGTCATAAACGGTAATGTTTTTGAGGCTTATCGAAAAATGGGGTAGCTACGGACAAATAAATCACTCATATTGCAGTAATTGCAAAACCTGCTGGACTTTATTTCAGTAAAAAAAGCAATTCAACACGAAACCGCTCCTTTTCCACAAATGAATAATTTTACTCTCAATCGTCGTCGATTTCTTCAAGGGACTTCGGCTTCTATAGCATTATCCACCCTAGATGCTAGTGGTCTTAATTTGAATAATCCTGCCAAAACCTACCGCGTTGCCTTGATTGGAACGGGCTGGTACGGAAAAAGTGATTTATTTCGCCTTATTCAAGTGGCTTCGGTAGAGGTAGTAGCCCTTTGTGATGTGGACAAAAATATGCTCGAAGCCGCTGGAAAGCTAGTAAGCCAACGCCAAAAATCAGGCAAAGTGCCCCTTTTATACGGCGATTACCGCAAAATGCTCGCCGAAAACAAACTCGATATTGTGCTGATTGGTAGCCCAGACCACTGGCATGCCATGCAAGCGATTGAAGCTGTTAAGTCAGGAGCGCACGTGTACGTTCAGAAGCCAATTAGTGTCGATGTGATGGAGGGCGAAGCAATGGTGGCAGCGGCACGAAAATACAACCGCGTAGTGCAAGTAGGAACTCAACGGAAAAGTACGCCGCACTTGATTGAGGCCAAAAAGAATATTGTCGATGCGGGTTTGTTGGGGAAAATATCGCACGTAGAAATGTGCTGTTATTATCACATGCGCAACAACGGAAATCCACCTGTGCAAGCTGTTCCTGACTTTTTTGACTATGAGATGTGGACAGGCCCTGCGCCAATGCGTCCATACGATGGTTTGCCGCATATTCGTTGGTGGCGGACGTTTAAAGAATACGGCAACGGTATCATGGGCGATATGTGTATCCACATGTTTGATACCGTGCGATGGATGTTGAAATTGGGCTGGCCAAACCGCATCAGCTCAACGGGCGGGATTTATGTACAAAAAGAAGGGAAGTCAAATATAGCGGATACGCAGTCGGCAATTTTTGAATACGACGGCCTCAACTGCGTGTGGCAGCACCGCACGTGGGGAACGCCCAATAATCCCGATTATCCGTGGTCGTTTACGCTCTATGGCGAAAAAGGCACCCTTTGGGGAAGTACCATGGCGTATGACTTTATTCCGAATGGGAAAGGAGAAAAAATTCATAAAGATGTGGTGTATGAAAAAGAAAAATACCCCGAAGATTTGACCGAAGAGCGCATTGAGCTAAATGCCGCCCCTGCGACGCGTTTGCACATGCTCGATTTTATTGCGGCTATTGAAAATAATTCGCGCCCAGTGGCAGATATTGAAGAAGGACACATTTCGACTGCTAGTTGTATTCTCGCCAATATGTCGATGGAATTAGGACGTCCTTTGGTATATGATCCTAAAAAACGGGTGGTCGTAGGTGATGCCGAAGCAACAAAAAAACTGGCTCGCCCCTACCGAGGTTCGTGGGTGCATCCAGACCCCAATCGTGTCTAAAAACAAGCCCAAAAATAGGTTTCAGGAGCAGAAATGCTCCTTTTTCGTTTTTTAACCTAGAGTTAAAAATATACTTGTGTGAGGGTAACAGGAAGGTAGATTCAAAAATTTTGTGTTTATTTAGGGGAATTTTTAATGCCCTTTTAATCTAGCAGCGTTACTTTACCCCATTATGCCCCAATTGATAGATTTAAGTACCTTCGGAGAAGAAGAAGGAAAACTGACCGTTTTTGAGAAAATTTTACCAGGAGATATAAAACGAGCTTTTTATATCTATGGCGTTCCTAGTGACCAAGAGCGTGCAAAACATGGTCATTTTACGGCGACAAATGCCTTAGTGATGGTCGCAGGCAGTTGTCGGGTTCAAGTTACTCATAGCGGACAGGAAGAAACCTTTATTTTAAATTCACCTTCGCAAGCACTCATTTTACATCCTGGAGACTGGCACGTTATGGATGAGTTTACGGCAAATGCCGTGCTGTTGGTCATGTCAAATCAATACTATGATAAGAACGACTATTTCTTTGAAAAACCATGATACTTCATCTCGACCTTAAACGGACAAATCAGCCGTACCAGGCTGAAATAGCGGAAGCCATGCAACGCGTGGCGGAGTCAGGATGGTATGTGTTGGGGAAAGAAGTGACGTCGTTTGAAGAAAACTGGGCTGACTACTGTGGAACTTCACATTGCTTGGGAGTAGCCAACGGACTGAATGCCTTAGAGCTGATTTTTAAAGCGTTTGATTTTCCTGCAGGAAGCGAAGTAATTGTCCCTGCCAATACCTATATCGCTTCCATTCTTTCGGTTACTACGTTGGGCTTAACCCCGATTTGGGTAGAGCCAGACCCCAAAACGTTCAACATTGACCCTCGCAAGATTGAAGAAAAAATTACGCCTCGTACCAAAGCCATTTTAGCCGTACACCTTTACGGAAAATGCTGTGATATGAAACCGCTTTGGGATATTGCGCGCAAACATGGTCTCAAAATCGTAGAAGATGCTGCCCAAGCCCACGGTGCCACTTACCAAGAATACAAAGCTGGAAATTTGTCGGATGCGGCGGCCTTTAGTTTTTATCCTACCAAAAACTTGGGCGCGCTTGGCGATGCGGGAGCTATCACAACCAACGATGCCGATTTGGCTCGCAAAATTGCCAGCTTGCGTAATTATGGTTCCACTATCAAGTACTACAACGACCATGTTGGAACCAATAGTCGCTTGGACGAATTACAAGCGGCGATTTTGAACGTGAAATTGAAGTATTTAGAAACGGAAAATCAACGCCGTCGCGAACTAGCGCGCTTTTATTTGTCCGAAATAAAACATCCTGATTTGGTGCTGCCAACGTTCAAAACCCTCTACCAAGATGCGTGGCATTTGTTTGTGGTTCGCCATCCTAAACGCGAGCAATTCATTGATTATTTGATGGAAAATGGCATTCAAGCCACGGTGCATTATCCCGTTCCGCCGCACAAACAAAAAGCATATTCAGAATACAATCATCTGAGCTTGCCGATTACGGAACAAATTCATAACGAGGTGATTAGCCTTCCTTTGAATCCTTCACTGACCGACGAAGAGGCGCGTCATATTGTTCAAGTCATCAACCAATCTGTCTATCAACCCCATGCTGCTGTCGGTTATCATTCCCGTCTATAACAGCGAACAGACGATTAATCGACTCGTTGAGCATGTACTGGAAACGCTGAACCGAACCACCCTCGAAATCGTTTTGGTCAACGACGGTAGTCGCGACCGTTCGGAGCAGGTATGCACTCAATTAGCAAAGCGTTTTTCGGAAGTAAAATTTATTTCATTGCGTCGTAATTCGGGCGAGTTCAACGCCGTCATGTGCGGTTTGAACCATGCTTCGGGCGATTATTGTGTGATGATTGACGACGATTTTCAGAATCCTCCTACCGAAATTTTAAAACTTGTTGAAACCGCTCAACAGGGTGATTACGACGTGGTTTATTCATTTTATGCCACCAAAAAACACTCATGGTTTCGGAATTTTGGCAGTTGGTTGGTCAACCGTGTGACGACTTGGCTGCTCGAAAAACCTAACGATTTGTACTTGTCGAGTTTCAAATTGATTAATCAAGCCGTTGTTCAAGAAATTATCAAATACAAAGGCCCGTATCCGTACCTCGATGGGTTGATTTTTAGAATCACTCGCAACGTGGGACGCGTGCAGGTGTCGCACAATGCCCGCGAAGAAGGGCAGTCGGGCTATACTTTGCGCAAACTTACGTCGCTCTTTATGACGATTTTGTTTGGCTATTCACTCAAGCCTTTGCGATTGTTGACGGCCACGGGTTTGGCTTTTTCGGGTTGCTCACTATTGGCAGTGTTGATAGACTTGGTGCTGTACGCCATTCATTCTGAGTTTTTTATCCTCAATTCGGTACTCATTCTGCTTACTTTTTTTAGTGGACTGATTTTGACCTGCTTAGGAATTGTGGGGGAATACATTGGTCGTATTTTTATGGCCCAAAGCGGCTTGCCACAGTACGTGGAAAAAATGGTGATTTCGAAGGAGCCGCAAATACAAAAATAAGCATTTTTAACGCGATTGCGATGATAGGTAAACAGGACGAATACGAACGGATGTTCAACGCTGAACGCCAATTGTGGTGGTATAAAATTTTGCACCAGAAGGCAACAGAGCGTATCAAACAACATTTTACGAACCCAACAAACCTTACGATTTTGGACGCTGGTTGTGGAACGGGCGGAATGTTGATTCACTTAAAAGAACAAGGTTTTAATGCCATCGAAGGGTTTGATTATTCGGAAGATGGCGTCAAGTTTTCGCAGTCGAGAGGCTTAGACGTGACGTATTTTGACCTCACCAAAATCGCCGCTTATAAACCCGAAAAAAAGTTTGACGTCATTATCTGCAATGACGTTTTTACGTATTTTTCGGATGAAGTTATTGTGGATGTTTTAACCGCTATTAAGGCCAAATTGGCACCAAACGGCATTTTTATTACCAATAACAACGCCCATGCTGCTTTTGCAGGAGTACACGATGTGGTGGTAGGAGGACAAAAAAGATTTGTCAAAGAAGATATGCAAAGGTTGTCAAAAGCCGCCGATTTGGAAGTGACCTACGCCACCTACTGGAGTTTCTTTTTATCGCCACTCATCATGGCCGTACGGGCATGGCAACGGTTTCAGATGAAACGAGGATGGATTGACCTCAGTAAAGAGTCGTCTGATGTGGCCGTTCCGCCGTCTTTTATCAATAATACGCTGTATTGGTTGGTAAAAATTGAAGAAAGTATCATTGGTAAAGGCCCTTTCGGAAGTTCAGTTTTTGTGACAATGGCTCCTAAGAAAGTATGACAATAAAACGCGCTGAAACTTGGTGGAATATCCTCTTCGTCAGTAGTTTACTCGTGTTGATAGCCATTAGGTGGTATCATCAAATTCCAACCGAACTGGATGTAGATACGAGTACCTGGATTAGTTCGGCCATCAGTACAGCGCGCTCTGACCGCCCGCTTTGGACTTTACTCAATTACTCCGACAGCCGCCCACTTACTGTACTTCCTTTGGCAATGGCCGAAATGATGGGAGTCAAAGTTGATTGGGCGTTGGCCGATGGGATTGGAGTCATCCTCTGGGTCGCGACGCTGACGTTTGTTTTTCTGATTTTCAAACATTGGTTTTCTTCGGCACGGTCATTTTTGTTTACCGCTCCTCTGCTTCTCTTCCAAGCATTTCACTTGTGGCCTGGTTTTATGACCTACAATTCAGAACACGTCTGTATTCTGATGTTGACGGTGGGTTTTTGGGCGGTTATCAAACTGAAAGACAGCGCTTATTCTTCGTGGTGTTATTTCTTTTTGGGGTTGTGGCTGGGGCTTCTGCCGTTTGCCAAGTTTCAAACCATTCCGATGGGGTTGATTTTGGCGTTTTTCCTCTGTTTTTTTCTACTCAAAACCCAACAATGGAAACGCCTTTTGGCGGTGATAGGAGGCGGGGTTTTGCCCCTTTTGTTAGTAAATGGGTATTATTATCACTACGACCAACTGGAGACATTCTGGAATGATTATTTCTGGAATTATTATTACTACTCCTTTTCTACTGTTCATTCAAAACTAGAAGCCAGCAATCGTTTTAGTCCACTTACCGTCGGGCGATTTGTGTTTCAGCCTGCGGCTACCCGTGTTTTTTGGATAGTTCAAATGGTGCTAATCACGACAGGGGTTGTTCAGTTTTTACGATTTCCCTCACAGAGCGTGGCGGTTTCTCGCTCCGTGATTGGCCTTTCAGTGGCAGTTGCTTTGGTAAGTTTGTACGCCGTTTTACAAGCAGGAAACCCGTTTGACCATTACTTATTGTTTTTGTTTGTTCCTTCGGTCGTGTTGGCGGGTTTTTGTTCACTTTATTTTTCGCCAAAAATATTTTCTATTGCTTGGACATTTGCACTTTTGGCAATCGCCTTGGAAGGTATCAGGAATGTGGTGGAGTTTCCTCTAGGAACTATCCCAAAATTACCTAAGTCAGACGAAATAATCCGTAAGGCAATACGCGCACACATCGGCCCTAACGAAACAATGACAATTTGGGGCTATGCTGACCGTTTTTTTGTGTACGAACACTTGCCAGCGGGAAATCGCCTGCCACATTCGTACTGGATTTATACCAAAAGCCCTTTGCAAAACCACCGCCAACGCGAATTGATTGATGATTTAGATCAAAATAAACCTGCGTTATTCATGGACGCGATGGTGGCTCCCGTGTCAACCATTTATGTTCCTGACAACGTGAACTACCGCCACGAAAAATTTCCAATCATTGCAAAATATGTTCGGGAGCATTATACGTTGGTAGATGTAGTGAAAGGCGCTCGCTTTTACCGACGAAAAAAAGAGTAAATTTTGGTTCTGAGCAGTATATCAGCGAGAGCGTATCAAGCACTTCATTAAATTTGTATTTATAAAAATGAGTAGTGAGTTAAATAGCAAATAAAACATCATGTCAGACAAAAGCACCGAATTTCTTTATAACTATTTAAACAATGCCTCTCCGACGGGTTTTGAATCGTCGGGACAGCAAATTTGGCTTGATTACTTGAAGCCTTACATCGACGATTATCTCGTGGACACGTACGGAACGGCCGTGGGTATCGTCAATCCAGATCAGCCGTACAAAGTGGTGATTGAAGCACACTCGGACGAGATTTCTTGGTTTGTCAATTACATTTCGGAAGATGGCTACATCTATGTTATCCGCAACGGGGGTTCTGATGCACTGATTGCGCCGTCGATGCGGGTCAATTTGCACACAAAAAAGGGGACGGTTAAAGGTGTTTTTGGGTGGCCTGCCATTCACGTGCGTGACCTCGCCAAAGAAGCTGCTCCCAAAGTGGCGGATTTGACGATTGACGTAGGGGCCAGCAGCAAAAAAGAAGTGGAAGAAATGGGCATCCATGTGGGTACAGTCGCTACGTTTTTGGATGGGTTGTTTGAAATGAATAATCGTTACTACGTAGGACGTGCCTTGGACAACCGCATGGGTGGATTTATGATTGCAGAAGTGGCGCGTCGTTTGAAAGAAAATAATGTTCAACTTCCTTTTACGCTCTACATCGTCAATGCCGTGCAGGAAGAGATTGGGCTGCGTGGGGCAGAGATGATTGTGCGCCGCCTGAAACCCGACTTGGCCATTTGTACCGACGTAACGCACGATACACAGTCGCCGATGTACAAGAAAAAAGAACAAGGGGACATGAAGTGCGGCGGCGGGCCTGTATTGTGCTACGGCCCTGCGGTGCAAAACAACGTGTTGGACATGATGATTGGGGTAGCGGAAGACAAAAAGATTCCGTTCCAACGCCAAGCCGTAAGTCGTTCGACGGGTACGGACACCGACGCTTTTGCCTATGCAACCGAAGGAGTTGCTTCAGCTTTAATTTCATTGCCGTTGAAGTACATGCACACCACCGTTGAAACTGTTCACAAAGATGACGTGCAAAATGTAATCAACCTCATGTACGAGGTGCTTGTGCAACTTAAAGGAAACGAGGATTTTAGATATATTAAATAAGAAATGTACTGCGGTTGTGAGCAACCGCAGGCACGTACTATTAGCGTACTAGTAGTTTATTTCGCTTCGGCGAAGCGTAACATTTGTAGTATAAAAATCCGTTTATAAAGTTAGAATCCTTTTGCTTCGGACGGGGCGCCCGTGCGCAAGCATAAACTGTTGTTATGCTTCTCCGAAGCTAGTGTTTTCGACGCGTATCTTTCAGCAACAGGGTTTTGAGAAACCCTGCTGCGGTTAGGAGTAACCGCAAGCACGGCAGGCACGGGCCTCGCGTCTGCGATGCGTATTTTTTAGCCACAGAGGCGTAGGTAATGACACCTCAAGCCTTTGTGAATTTCCAAAATTTTTGGAAATTCACAAAGTGAAAATACTTTAAAACGTAACTCTATGGGATTTATAAAAGAACCAAAGGGTGTTGACTTTATCATTCAAAGTAAACCCTTGACTGAGAAAGACAGGCAAAATATCAGCAAACATATTGCAGATTATAAAGAGAAGTACGCTAAAAAGCTGGTTGCCAAAACGAAAGCAAAATAGTCAGTCTAAAATAGACAACTTCAAAACAAATATCCCTTCCCCAAACTGCGATTTGGGGGCAACATGGTCTAGTGTTTTCGACGCGTATTTGGGTTTGGTATAATAGAAAAGAAGTCTGATAAAGGGATTAAACAAGTGCAGACGATAATGTTTGGATTATTTAAAAAGACAAGTTGGAAAATTGATGGAAAGGTATTACACTTTTTCCGACAAGTCTTTGGGGCATTACCTGCCGAGTTTAGCTTTTTAGGAGACGGACTCGAAAAAGGACTATATACGAGATTTTCGATAAATCATGCGATGAAAGGTAATTGCTATTCAATTGGTTTCGCCCCATCTCAATCTGATAAGTCGATGACTCAAGGTAAAGATTTTGAGTTGAATAACATCATTATTAAACAAGATAAGCAAGAATTTTGTCTAACTGTTACTGTTTATGATGGACTTTGGATAGGTTTCGAAATCGAAAAGAATATTTTGGATTTTAATAATTATCAAGTTGACATATCGTCATTTCAAAAAAGTAAAATTAAATCTGCTTCAGATATAAAAATGAAAGAACTTGTTAGCGGATTAACTAGCGAACATTTTGATTTAGTAAGTTTTAATGAATTTAATGTTGCTGGAAATATTTACTACCAAATAAAAGATCTTGATAGTGGCAATTATATAGCTATTGACAGTAGAGGACAAGTGCTCGGACTAATTCATGAACCATATAAAATTGAACTCATAAACAAATCAGTTCGACAATTTATTGATGATGTTAACAATAAACTGTTTGACTTTGACAAATATGTGAATGGGCAAAATGGATATATATAATATCGTAGTAGTCA
The DNA here is from genome assembly GCF_003711225.1 of Runella sp. SP2. Lineage (NCBI taxonomy): Bacteria > Pseudomonadati > Bacteroidota > Cytophagia > Cytophagales > Spirosomataceae > Runella > Runella sp. SP2. The sequence continues at coordinate 7,219,199 of NZ_CP031030.1, forward strand.
TAGAGAGAACAAGAGCATTGTGCTTCTCCGAAGCATATCTTTCAGCAACAGGGTTTTGAGAAACCCTGCTGCGGTTAGGAGTAACCGCAGGCACGGCAGGTACGGGCCTCGCGTCTGCGAAGCCATTACTCCAAAAATGACTTCAGATTAGCAATCACTTTTTGTGTCAAACGCACTTTAGACTCCTCCGTAAAACCTGCCGAACGCGGGTATAGTAAAACATTATTGAGCTCCGAAAATGGTTGGTAATGCGCACCTATTCCATCCGAATCGAAAATACCAAAAGAAGTAGGGTCGTTTTGCAGCCAAGTAAAGCAGGCCTGTACATCGAAGGTAGGGCCTAAAGAGGTGTTGATGAGAATCGAATTGGGCTTTTTGACCAAAAAGGCTTGTTCGTCCAGCAGAATCGTGTGTTTCGGTAGGTGAGTAGTGATGATGTCACAAGTAGATAATAGTTCGTGGAGGGGAAGGTAATGAATGCCTTCTTGTTCAACTTCGGGTTGGCGCGTTCTTCCAAAATAATACACTTCCATCCCAAAATGAAGTGCTGTGCGCGCCACCATCTTGCCTAGTGTGCCAAGCCCCACAATCCCGATGCTTTTACCGCCCAACTCCACGGGCTGTGGTTTCCACTGGCAGGAACCGTAGCCTTTGAACAAATGGATAAGTTGCGCAAAAATGTATTCCACCACTCCCTCATCGCCGTAGTCTCGCACGCCAAGCACCCGAATCCCTAATTCTCGCGCCTTGGCGATGTCCACGTTGGCAGCTGCTTCACTGTACAAACTACAACACATTCCGATGTATTTCAGTGAGGGAGCAGCGGCAATGACATCGGCCGAAACGGGTGTTTGCCAACTGACAAGCACACAATCACTTTGCCCAATCCGAGCTAAGGTTTCCTCGTCAGAGGTCGGGACGTCGTAGTAGCGAAGCAGAGGTTGGCGCGAAAAAGTGGCAATTTCTTGAACCCCTTCTTCGGTAAGGCGGCAAGAATCAATGAGGGTAATTTGGTCAAATAACATCCCAAAAGCATTTTTGTGCGAAGGTGCAATAGTATGAAGAATTTGGCCTAAATTCACACATTCATTCACAAACTCTCCCTTTTCTATGCTCCAACTTAGACCTGTGTTGCTAAGTGCGTCGTTGTTGCTAACTACCAGCGCAACCGTACTGGCACAACCTGCCCCTCTTTCTTCTTTGTACAAACAAACGAGCGACGTACATCATTTGATGGCCAACTACGCCGCCGACCGAGGAAGCCTAATCCGTTTTTATGTCATCGAAAACTCTCCCGAGCGCCGACAACGCCTCGAACGGCTTTCGACCGATTATCTCCAACAGTTGAAAAAACTGGATTTTGATAAATTGCCCGTTGATAGCCAGGTCGATTACCTGTTGTTTCAGCGCAATTTACAGGTGGACTTACGGGAATTGGCTAAAGAAGCTAGTGAAGTTTCGCAGACCCAAGCGTGGTTTCCGTTTGCCGACCGTGTTTATGCCCTAGAAAAATCGCGCCGTCGGGGTACGTCGGTGGAGGGCGAAAAAATCGCGATTGAGTTGAATGCCCTAGCGCGAGAGGTGGCTGAAGCCCGAAAAACGGTGGAAAAGCTCGATAAAATTGATCCAGTTTTGGCCGATCGAGCATCGGGAACGGCCACGGGGCTAAAATCGGCGATGAAAAGTGTGTTTGAGTTTTATAATGCTTATGACCCCGATTTTACGTGGTGGGTGCCGCAGCCGTACCAAAAGCTCGACAGTGCGCTGACGTCTTATGCGTCGTTTTTTGCAAAAAAAGCCAAAGTAGCTGCTCCTACAAAAGACGACGGGAGTGGTATCAATGGCGTGGCTGTGGGGCGTGATGAACTTATCCGACAGCTCGAATTTGAATTTATCTCCTACACGCCCGAAGAACTCATTGACATAGCCAACAAAGAATTTGCGTGGTGCGACCGTGAGTTGCTCAAAGCTTCGCGCGAGATGGGTTTTGGCGACGATTGGAAAAAGGCACAGGAAAAAGTAAAAAATTCGATGGTGCCCGTGGGCGAACAACCTGCCATGATTTTGAGACTATACAACGAGTCGGTTGATTTTCTTAAAAAGAATGATTTGATCACGATTCCGCCAATTGCCGAAGAAACGTGGCGGATGGCGATGATGTCGGCAGAGCGGCAGAAGTTTAGCCCGTTCTTTTTGGGCGGAGAAACGATTCTGATTTCGTATCCCACGGCGGCCATGTCGCACGAAGATAAATTGATGAGTATGCGGGGAAATAACCCTCATTTTTCGCGTGCTACCGTCCACCACGAACTAATTGCGGGACACCATTTACAAGGATTTATGAACAACCGTTACAAAACATACCGTCGTTTCCGTACGCCATTTTGGACTGAAGGCTGGGCTTTGTATTGGGAAATGATTTTGTGGGACATGAACTTCCCGCAGTCGCCCGAAGACCGCGTAGGGATGTTATTTTGGCGAATGCACCGTTGCGCTCGGATTATCTTTTCGCTCAATTATCACTTGGGCAAATGGACGCCGCAGCAGTGTATCGACTTTTTGGTGGATAGGGTAGGGCACGAGCGTGCCAATGCCGAGGGAGAGGTGCGCCGTTCGTTTGTGGGCGGGTACGAGCCGCTTTATCAGTTGGCGTATATGACGGGAGCGTTCCAGTTTTATGCGCTCAAAAAAGAACTGGTCGATTCCAAAAAGATGACCTACAAGCAGTTTCACGATGCCATCATGCAGCAAAATTCATTGCCCGTGGACATGGTACGCGCCGTGATGACCAACAAAAAGCTTTCGCCCGATTATAAGTCTTCGTGGAAGTTTTATGTGCCGCCTGTGATGAAGTAGATTTTTTGAACCATATAAGTCATATAAGAGATTATAAGTTTCTCTCTTATATGCCCTTATATGTCTTATATGGTTGAAATAAAAACACTACTTCGGCGCGGTCAATTCTTGGTCAGTAGAAACAGGCGAACCAAACGAAGGCGTGCCGTCTTTCAAGAACGTAAACGACTGAATACGAGGAGAACGCTTGCCACCGCAGCCCTGACCTGCTTCGCTGTTGGCGTGGTACAGAATCCAATTTTGGCGTCCATCGGGCGATTTAAAAAAACTGTTGTGGCCAGCCGCGTGCGTGCCTTTGGTATTTTCTGCCCAAAACACAGGCGTTGGGTGTTTTTTCCACGAGGTAAGTTTCATCAAATCATCGTTGGGAGAAGCGTAAATCATCCCCAATGAATAAAAATCCGTCCAACACCCGCTGGCTGAAAAAATGATATTGACCCGACCGTTGGGACTTTTCAAAAATTGAGGTCCTTCGTTGACCAATACCAACGGCTTATCATCAGGGCCAGGGCGGCTGATGGTACCGTGCTTTTCCCACGAAAACTGAGGTTCTGAGATTTTGATGCGCTCGCCTACGCAAGTCCACGGGTTGCTCATTTTGCACAAATAAATCGACTGCTGCCCATTTTCGTCGCCTTCCCACCCCGACCATGTGAGGTAAAATTGCCCCTTGTGTTCAAACACTGAGCCATCAATCGCCCATTTATCCTGTGGCGTTTTGAGTTGGCCTTTCATGTTCCACGTTCCCTGCGTTGGGTCCGCGGAGGTATTTTCGAGGACAAATAAGCGGTGGTTGCGGTTGTGACCATCGTCGGCAGCAAAATAGATATACCATTTGCCTTGGAGAAAATGCAACTCAGGCGCCCAAATCTCTTTGGAATAAGGCCCCGTCGCAGGTGGTGTCCAAACGACCGTTGGTGAGGCAGAAGCAAGTTCGGTCAGGGTTTTTACTTTCCAAATGCTCAGATTTTTGCCCGTGGTGTGCATGTAATAGTAAAACCCATCTTTGTAAATCGACCAAGGGTCGGCTCCCGCGGGCAGCAACGGATTTTTGAACGTTTGGGCGTGGATAAGGAATGGTAAAAGAGCTAGAAATACGATTTTTTTCATTGTTTAAGTATGATTTTATAAATTTAAATTAGAGGCAAAAGGTGCTGGCTTAGGGATTCGACATTCTGCACTCTGCATTCGACATTCCTCTTACACCTTTGGATATTCCCAGCCTTTGCGGTAGGGGCGTTCGAGGAGTTTATTGGCTTCGGGGTCGTTTTTGATGAGTCCTTTTTCACCGTCCCACTCAATACTTCGCCCCGCTTTCATCGAAAGCATTCCTAACAAAGCCATGTTTGAGGAGCGGTAACCAATTTCAATGTCACACACCGACGGTTGATTTTTCTCAATTGACATCAAAAAATCAGTCCACAGATTCGCGATATTTTGCTGGTCGGGCATGTCGAGCTTGGCGTCTTCGTGGATGATTGGCTTTTTGGAGTCGGTCGGATAAAACGTCCAGCCGTCGAGCCAGCCCATGTGAAAAGTACCTTCTGTTCCGTAAAAATAACAGCCTACCGCCTGTTGTGGGTGCGTTTTTTCGGCGTTGTTTCCCGCAAACTGACGGTGTTCCCAAGTGGCCGTAAAATTCTCAAATTCATACACCGCCACTTGGTGGTCGGGGGCATCGGTATTATCGGTTTTAATGGCGCGCCCACCCGTCGAAAATACCTTTCGGGGGTATTTTTCTTCCATAATCCAAAGCATTTGGTCGAGCCAGTGAATGCCCCAATCGCCCAACTGTCCGTTGGCATAATCTAAATATTGACGAAATCCACGCGGGTGTATTTTGGCATTAAAAGGCCGTAAAGGTGCAGGGCCACACCACATGTCCCAATCAAGTCCTTTAGGAGTTTCGGAGTCGGGCGTTACTTGGCCAGGGCCACCGCCGTAATGCACAAACGTTCGAACCATTCCGATTTTGCCCACTTTTCCCGAACGAATAAAATCGCGACCAGATAAGTTGTGGGGCGATACCCGACGGTGCGTACCCACTTGAACGATTTTTCCTGTTTTTCGCGCAGCCGCTACCATGGCTTTGCCTTCGTTGATGGTATGGCTAATCGGTTTTTCGACATAGACGTGCGCACCTGCCTGTACGGCCGCAATGCAAATCAGCGGATGCCAGTGGTCGGGCGTGGCAACGATGACGATTTCGGGTTTTTCGGTTGCCAAAAGCTCACGAAAGTCGCGGTAGAGTTTAGGTTTATCGCCGCTAAGTTTTTCTACTTCGGCGGCGGTTTTGGTGAGCTGATTTTGGTCCACGTCGCATAAGGCAACAACTTTAGATTGACCTGCGGCCATGGCTACCCGAAGAATATTCCCGCCCCACCAACCTGTGCCAATGAGGGCAGTACGGTACTTAGAAGCACGGGGCGCGGCAATGCCGTAAGGAGAGAAAAGCGTGGCAGTAGCGCCAACGGCTGAACTTTGGATGAAAGTGCGACGATTCATGGAGGATGTGATAGGTGTTAAAATGAATGTTGGACGAAAGTATAAAGTCGGAAAATCGGTTTGGTTACTGAATGCTTGCTACCTTTGCGGTATGAATTACCTATCTGCAGAAAATATATCGAAGTCCTTTGGCGATAAGTGGCTGTTTAAGGGCATGACGCTGGGCTTGAGCCGAGGCGATAAAGTGGCGCTCATTGGGGCCAATGGTACGGGAAAAACGACGTTAATGACCATTTTGGCGGGGCTCACCCCTCCCGACGAAGGGGTAGTGAGCGTCCGAAAAGACATTCGGGTAGGGTACCTCGACCAAGCGCCCGATTTTGACGGTCAGCTTCCTGTTATTGAAGTGATTTTTTCGGGTAAAAATCCCGTGGCGGCGGCGGTCAAAGAATATGAACGTGCTTTGTTGTTAGGCGATGATGCCGTGTTGGCGCGCGCCATTGAGCAAGTCGATTCGCTGGAAGCTTGGGATTTTGAGGCAAGGGTCAAGGAAATTTTGGGAAAACTAGGCATTTATGATGTTGAGGCAAAAATCGGGACACTGTCGGGCGGGCAGCGCAAGCGCGTCGCATTGGCCAAAGTGCTCATCGAAAGTCCTGACTTGGTGATTCTGGATGAGCCTACCAACCACCTCGACTTGAGCATGGTCGAATGGCTGGAAAATTACCTCAACACCCAAAACACAACACTCCTTTTGGTAACGCACGACCGTTACTTTTTGGATACGGTGTGCAACGTCATTGTCGAACTCGACAACGGAAGCTTATATACTTACAAAGGCAACTACGCGTACTTTTTGGAGAAAAAAGCGGAGCGCGAGGCCGTAGAAGCCGCCGAAATTGACAAAGCGCGTAACTTATACCGCAAAGAACTCGACTGGATTCGTCGCCAACCCAAGGCGCGAGGCACGAAAGCCAAGTACCGCGTCGATGCCTTTGAGGATACCAAAGAGAAGGCACATCAGCGCAAATACGACAACCAAATTGAGCTAAATATCAAGTCCACCCGTTTGGGAAGTAAAATTGTGGAGTTGAACAGTGTTGGTAAAAAATACGGTGATAAAACCATCATCAACAATTTTTTATATACTTTCAAAAAAGGCGACCGTATCGGAATTGTGGGGAAAAATGGCGCAGGAAAGTCAACTTTGCTCAACATGATTACGGGCGAACTTCGTCCCGACAATGGCCAAGTTGTACGCGGTGATACGGTGCAGTTTGGTTACTACACACAGTCGGATTTGGAATACAAAGACGGCCAACGGGTGGTGGACTGGGTCAAAGACGTGGCCGAGGTGATTCGCTTGGGGACGGGCCAAACCGTGACGGCTTCGCAGTATTTGCAGGCATTTTTGTTCCCGCCCAATAAGCAAGGAACAATGATTGAAAAATTGAGCGGGGGCGAAAAACGCCGCTTGCAGCTTTTGCGCGTTATGATGCACGAGCCTAATTTTTTGATTCTCGATGAGCCTACCAACGACCTCGACATCACGACGCTGAACGTGCTCGAAGAGTTTTTGATGAACTTCCCTGGCTGTTTGGTGATTGTTTCCCACGACCGCTATTTCCTTGACCGTTTGGTAGATCACTTGTTTGTATTTGAAGACAACGGTCACATTCGCGATTTTCCAGGGAATTACACCGACTACCGCAATTTCTTAGCCGAAAATAAAGAGCAAGCAGCCGCTGCCAAACAGACGGTTGTAGCCCGCCCGCAGGCTACGTCGGCTACGCCTGTTTCGGCACCCGCCAAACGCAAATTGTCGTTTAAAGAACAACGTGAATTTGAGACGTTGGAAAGCGACATGGCGAAGCTGGAAAGTCAAAAAGCCGATTTTGTCGAAAAAATGAACGGTGGCGTTGGCTCGCACGAGGATTTTGCCACGTGGGCCAAAGCCGTAGAGCGCATTACCGAAGAATTGGAAGAAAAAGAAATGCGCTGGTTGGAGCTGAGTGAGTTTATGTAATCCTCACACCTCAACCTACTGTATCTACGCTTCAGGCATTCTTTTTATGGGATGCGATAACAAAAAAATAGCTTTGAGGGTCTTTTTCCCTTAAAGCTATGACCTTCTTTGGAAATCTTGCCCTTTTGTTGGCACTTATTGGCTACTTCAGTCTGGCGACCATGGCTGGAAAACCTACGCCTGGCGGAGATGCGGGCGTTGGTCATGCCTTTGCGTTGTTGTTTGCTTATGCCGCCGTCACCGCTGGAATCACCATTGCTACGGCGTTGGTGTTTTGGAAGGGAGCCTTGGATAAGTGGCTCAAAAAGCACGCGCATTAACTTTCCTTTGGGCTATTTTTTGACACCTGCGTAGTAAAAAAAAGTACCTTGGGTATCGGTATGGCTAACCTTTAACACCTTTGAGCTGACTTCTTTTTTTCCGTTAAACCATTTTCCATCTTCGTACGTCCCAATTTGCTGGTTTTGGTAGCGCAACGAGAACCCACCTGACACGGCCACCGCCGATATGTTTTCGAGGGTAGTGGTAGCAGTTTGGGGTATAAATGTAGTGCGCACCAAACGGTAACTTCCATCTGAATTTTTAAGAATATCAAGACGAGGAAGCTGATTTACGTCGGTAATGGCAATGCACAATGGATCTAAGAAAGCGTTGGTTTGGTAGGCCCCTTCAAGCACGTTTGGGTCTTGGGTAACGGCTTCGCGCTGGCAATTTGTGAGCAGCAGCGCCGCAAACAACAACAGAGATAAGTATTTCATTGGCGTATCATTAAGGGTTTTGAATACGACGCATTGACGTACAAAAAAGTTGGAACTTACGCCTTAATGACTAAAACCAACGGTTGAAAAGTATAAATCTACGCCTCAAAAAAGCATAATTGAGTACCCTGTTTATCTCCCTTACTTTTGAACCAACAATTAGTTTTATCCTCTAAACACTCTTTAATCAACTACAGCAATGGAAGCAAAATTTTGGTTCGACTCATGGGACAAGGGCGGTTTTTACACGAGTTTTCACCGTCGCGACATTCATCCGTTTGTTTTAACATACTTTACCCCCAGCGAATTGCGCGGTAAAACTGTCCTTGTTCCTTTGTGCGGCAAAAGTCTTGATATGGTTTATCTCGCGGCTTTTGCTGATAAAGTCATCGGGGTTGAGCTTGTTGAAAAAGCCATCATTGAGTTTTTTGAGGAGAATAAGTTATCGTATCACCAACCCGACGAAGAGACTTACGTCGCAGGTAATATTACCCTACTTAGAAAAGATTTTATGGCGCTCACGCCCGAAGAACTCGGCCCCATCGACTGGGTGTATGACCGTGCTTCGCTCGTGGCGTTGCCGCTCGACATGCGCCAAGAATACCTGCGCGCCATCGACCGCCTCACCGACGTAGGGACTCAATCGTTAGTAATCACACTCGAATATTTCCCCTTGATTAATTCTGCACCGTTTAGCATCACTGCCCAAGAAATGGATGACTACTACGGACTGGGTCATTTTATCAACCATGCCGAAAGCCCGTTGTTGATGCAGCACGGAATGGTACGCCGCTGGAACTTAGAGTATTTGTACGAACATGGCTTTATTTTGTCAAAACATACGAATGGATTGATTTTGGAGAAAAAAAACCTTGTTCAACCACTGCACTATGAGCTAAATGCAGTAGGTTAGGGTTTTTGAACTCCCATGAGTGTTTTATACAACGAACTTGCCAAGGTCTATGACCAAATGTACCAGCAACTCTTTGATTATGACCGAGAGTTTGCCTTTTATCACCAGCAATTACAAAACGCCACAGCCCAGTCGGTACTCGAACTGGGCTGTGGCACAGGGAATCTAGCCCAACGCTTCTGCGACGCGGGCTATGATTATTGGGGCATTGATTTGAGCGAATCGATGGTAGAATTGGCTCGGCAGCGTGTTCCCAAAGCCAGCATTCATGCGGCTGATATGTGTAGTTTCGAGCTGGGGCGCACTTTTGACATGATTTGCATTACAGGACGGAGTATAAGTTATTTGCTTCAAAATCAGTCGATAGAGCAATGCTTTGCTTCGGTCGCCCGCCACCTTTCACCTCAAGGTCAATTTGTTTTTGATGCCATCGATGCCGCTGCTCTTTTTGACGATTTTCATCAAACCCGAACTGACGAAATTATGGTATCTCCTTACCGACGGTTGAGCCGAAGCACGCCCAATTTGAGCACGGGCTGGACGTGGGACTGGGTATCGGATTATTACGAAGGGGACAGGTTGATTGGTCAAGACGAAGTGACATTGCGGGCTTTCTTGGTGGAAGAACTTCGATTGTTACTGGCTCGAAATGGCCTCATCCTAAGCCAGATTCTCGACAAAGACGCTTATGCCTGGAAAGACGCTTATTTTATTGCCCACAAAAAACGCTGACAATCATTGCCAGCGTTTTTTGTATTATCGTGTAAAGGGTTGCTCACAACCCGATGATATGTTATTAACAAGCCTAGAACTTGAAGTTGAGGCTTGCGTTGAAAATAGCCCCTAATTGGCTAAACTGCGAACCATCGTAAGTCACGTTTGAGTAGCGTCCGTTGAACGTAATCAAGTTGTATTGGTCCCAGTATTTCGCAGAGGGCACGTTGTTTTTGGCATCAAAACGCGTACGAGTACCTGTTTTGAGGTCAACAAAATCCCATTTTGGCATGACATTGAATAAGTTAGAGGCATTCAGGGTCAATGTAGCTTTTGAATTAAACGGAATCGTAATGCTCAAGTCAGTAACCACGGCTGGGACAAACTCCGTATCGGTATTTTCGTCTAAGCCATTTTGGTGGAAGCGAGTGGGGCCAAACAAGGTATTGTTGAGATTGAACATAATTTTCTTGAGCGCGTAGTCAAAGCCAAGAATTGTTTTGTACTTAGGGCGTGACGAAAACAAAAGCGCATCTTGTGTGCGGTCAAACACCGACTTGCCTGCATCTGCAATCAGCTTCGTATTTTTGACTGACGTATATTTATTCTCGAAGGTGTAATTACCTGCTAAATTAATCGAAAGCTTTCCTGGGCCAACGAGCAAGTTGCGTTGCGAAACCACAAAGTCAAGACCTGATGTTGTTGTATTTAAGGCATTTGAGAAGAAGCTTACGGCCACTATACCGTTGCTGGTCAAGATTTTATCTAAAGCTGTATTACCCGCCGTCGTACCCGCAATTTCCGAACCAAGTACGATACGGTCTTTCACCTTGATGTTATAGTAATCCAACGTAATGCTCAAGTTTTTGTTAGGATTTAAGCCCAAACCAAGCGTGAAGTTGGTCGATTTTTCAGGTGTAAGTTTAGGTACCCCCAACGCAAATGCCTGCGGACTTACGTTGTTTACGATACCTTTTGTTTGAATACCTTGGCCAGGCACAAAGCTCGCTTGCGCCAACTGTTGGTAAATTTGATGTAACAACGGCGCGCGGAAACCCGTAGAATACGAACCACGAATGGTTACTTTATCGTTGTTGAATTTATAACGGCTACTGATTTTGAACACGTTGGCGTTTCCAAAATCACTGTAGCGCTCGGCACGGAATGTACCATTGATTAAAAAATCGGGAGTAATATCATAACCTAAGTCCACGTATCCCCCGAAGTTGAAACGCGTGTTTGTCCCCGCGTTGTTAGGCGTTGTTCCTGGGAAAGAGTCGGCACCTGTTCCAACGTACGAAGAAGTATCTCCTTCAAACACCGTAAATTTCTCCATCCGAAACTCCGACCCAATGGCAAAGCTAAGTTTGTCAGAGAGCTGTTTTGAAAGGTCAATGTTTCCTACGTTGTGTGAGAAAGCATAACCGCCTGGTTTAAAATAAATAGGAGAGTTTTTGCCCAAGCTACGGTTGCGGGTATTTGACACCGTATAAAGTTGCTTGTTGCCACCCGTTGTAAAGCTCAAGTCGGTTTTCCAGCCGTTCTTTTCGCTACGTACCCCCATTGTTCCGTTATAGTCGTTCAAATCACCTTGGAAGGTGGGTACGTAACCTACGTAAGTTTGACCCGCAGGCGTAAGAAGTCCGTCGTCGGTCGTACGCCAGTAAGGTGTGCGGTAATTGGCAAAACTGTTTACTTTTTTGTAAACGTAAGCAGCGTTGAAATAAAACTCCGAGTTTTCGCCGACAGGTACACCTCCGTTTACCAAAAACTTCGCGGCTGTGTTTTCAGGTTGGCCGTTGACGTTTCCTGCGTCAGGGAATTTGGCCAAAAATGCTTTTACGGTTGACAAATCAGCCCCAAATCCAAGGTTGCCATCGGCTTCGGCTTCAGCGCTTACTGTGCCTGGGCGGTTGGCCAAGGCGGTACGACTGAAATCGATGGTGTAGTTGATGTACCCATTGCCAAAATTTGCTCCGTTGTTTACCGCAACTCCAACGTGTTGTCCATCGCCTTTGTGGGTGATACCCGTCGTAAGGGTAGCCGAACCGTAGTCAAATTTATCTTTTAGAATAATGTTCATTACCCCCGCAATCGCGTCCGAACCATATTGTGCCGAGGCTCCATCGCGCAAGATTTCTACGCGCTTGATGGCTTGTTGAGGAATCGCCGAAATGTCCGCTCCACTTTCTCCCCGTCCTGGCGAGGTTTGGATGTACATCAAGGCACTGGTGTTTTTACGCTTTCCGTTAATCAAAATCAACGTACGGCTTGGCCCCATGTTACGAATTTCGTAAGGGTCAAGCAGCGACGTCGCGTCATTAACGGGGGTATTGACGGTGTTAAACGAAGGCACGCGGTATTGAAGGGCTTTGTCAAACGTCAACTGACCCGTAGTACGCAAATCGGCTGCCGAAAGAATATCAATTGGGAGTGGCGTATCAGTCATCGTACGTTTTGAGGTACGGCTACCTACTGAAACAATTACCTCGCTCAACGACTGCACACTTGGTACTAATTTGACGTCGATTTGGGTTTGGCTACCTACCACAATTTCTTGCGTTGCAAAACCTACAAACGAAAACGACAACGTCCCGCCAGCGTCAGGAACGTTGATTTTGTATTGGCCTTGGGCATCGGTTACTACCCCTTGGTTAGTACCTTTGAGTGCAATACTTACGCCAGGAAGTGCTTCTCCTTTTTCGGCATCTACGACTTTTCCCGAAATGGATTTATCTACAGCTTGCACCATTTCAAGCGTTGGAGCAGCGCTCTCCACTGTCGAATTTTGCGGAGCTCCGCCTAAGTTCATGGCACTTTTTTCGGCCTTCTGGGCAATGATATAACTTCCGTTATGGCTCTTCTTAAATTGAAGGTTGGTATTTTGGAGGATTTTATTGAGGTTATGTTCGAGGTTGCGACTGTAATTAATTGCGTCCATCGACACTGAATAGGTGCTCACATTTCGGTCAAAAAACAAAATGTCACTCTTGTAATGGTTCTTCAAATCGTGAAGCGCTTCTTTGAGCGACTTCTGAGCGGCAGCCGCAGTTGTTTTCATAGAGGCGTTGGCGTGAGCGCGGGCCAGCAGTTGCGCCGAACTAGGGCTGTTGGCGCTTAGCATCATGCCTGCCATAAGCATCATAGGTAAGTGTTTTTTCATAAGGCAGTGATTGTTGATTGGTTATAGATTTGTTTCTGAATAAATGATAATTTCGTTTCCTTCTCTTCGGTACCGTAAATTGGCCGCTTCGGAAAGCGTTTCGAGCAATTCGCTGGCATTTTGGGCCGTAAACGAACCCGATACTGTCCAAGAACTCAGCTCTTGGTTTTCGATGCGGACTTTTACCCCAAAGTTTTCAAGAAATAAGTGCGTAATGTCGTACAACGGCGTTTCATCAAATACAAAGCGATGTTCTTTCCACGCTACGTATTTTTCGGGTTCACGGATTACGGTTTGCTTCAACTGGTTTTGTGGGTCAATCATCACCAAATCACCAGGTTTCATGGTTACTTCTTTGGGCGTAGCACCTTGGCGGTAGCGTAGCTGCACTTTCCCTTTGTTCAAGACTACTTTAGCACCTCGTTCGCGGCTAAAGACCGTAAATTCAGTACCGAGTACCAAGACCTCAAATTTGCGATTGGTTTTGACAATAAAAGGCTGGTGAGTGGCAGTATGAACCACCGAAAACGCTCCTTCGCCTTGCAGGAATACTTCACGGGTGTGGTCGCCAAAACCAAAACGCGGCACCCGAAGAGAGGAGTTGGCATTGAGCGTAACCTGACTTCCGTCGTCCAAGCGAAAAGACGAAGTTTGACCAAAAGTGGTGCGGTAGGTTTTGTACAAAATGGTATCTTGTTTGAACCAAGCTGTAAAACCCAAAGCCGCTACTACAGAAGCCGCTGCCAACCATTGAAAGGGTTTAAAAAATGTCCTTGACTGCGTTACGGGTGCATTGTTTTCTTGAATACGAGTAAAATGGGATTGAAGTGCTTCCTCTACATCAGGAATAAACTGTGGATTTTGCTGTTCCCATCGAACAAGGGCAGCGTAAAACTTTTCTAGATTTTCGGAATACTTCACCCATTCGTCAATCTGTTGTTTCTCAAATACTGTCGCATTGCCTGCTAGGTATTTGCACAACATGTCATCGGTGATGTGGATGTTGGTGGATTGCATTTGATTATGACCATTTATCGCGTAGGGTATCGCGTAGTTGTTTAAAGGCTTGGTAAAGGTGAGCTTCCACGGTACGAGACGAAACAGCCAATTCTTCGGCGATTTCATGGCTCCGTTTGCCATCGAAGCGGTTCATCAAATAAATCTGACGGCGCTTGATGGGCATGGCATTGATGGCGTTCTGAATGTCTTGGTAAAGTTCTTCGTACTGCGTGATGGAGTCGGGGTGTTGTGCTTCGTTGGTACATACCGAAGCAGCATTTTCGAGGGCGGTTTTGCGCTGCATTTCGCGCCGCACGTAATCAAAACAGCGATGTCGGATCGTAGTAAATAGATAAGCCCTAAACGAAGTATCTATTTTTTTGTAGAGTTGTTCGCTATGAAATTCGTAGAAAATATCCGACACCAAGTCTTCGGCAATGGCCTTTGAAGAAACAAACCGTAGCGCATGGCTACAAAGGGGAGTGTAATACAGTCTAAACAGCAAGGCAATGCCCTCATCGACACTTTGGCCGAACGCTTGTCTTACCCTATCCTCTACTTCTAGCGACAGGTTTTTAGGGGTTTCATCATTGGTTATCTGCCAAAAAGGAGTTCTTTCGGAGTTCGGCTTTGGTTGCTCCATTTGGTTTTTAAAAGAGGTCAGTTTAAGTCATAGACGATTAACGAGTTTAAAATACTTAGTGTGGAAAGAACTTTTTTTTGGTAATTTACAAAAAAAGGGACGTTTGTGAAAAACGTCCCTTTTTAGTTTTATAAACTAGAAAATAGTTTATAATGATATTTTTATACTGTAAATGCTGATTTATGGCAAATTTGCTTTGGTATGGTTTATGCTAGATTTTACGCCTAAAAATAAACCAATCAGACACTTTATACGTCGCAAATCAACACACATTTTTTTAAAGCTTCTAGCATTCCCGCCTTGTCTTTGGCTTTTGGTACAAATTCTTGTCCGATGTATCCTTTATAACCCGAGGCCACAATTGCTTTCACAATGGCAGGGTAATAAATTTCTTGGGTATCGTCGATTTCGTTACGGCCAGGGTGCCCGCCTGTATGGTAGTGGCTGATGTATTTACCATAGCGCTGAATGTTGCGAATATGATCACCACTCATGCTTTGCATGTGGTAAATGTCGTACAAGAGTTTGAATTTCTCAGACCCCACCATTTCGCATAGTACTGCTCCCCATTCCACATTATCGGCTTGATAATCAGGGTGACTAGCGCGTGAACTGAGCAATTCCATCGTCAGGGTTACGTTGTATTTTTCGGCCAAAGGAATCAGGCGTTTGAGCCCTTTTTGGCAGTTGAGCAGTCCCTGATAATCACCCAAACCACGGCGGTTGCCTGAGAAACAAATTACGTTGGTAATCCCGTATTCTTGGGCTTGGGGCAACAATTCTTCGTAGCATTTTACGATGATGTCGTGATTTTTAGGGTCGTTCAAAAAACTACCTAAGCCCGTTTTTTCAGGCCAAGGGTCGGCCCATCCTAAAGCAGAGGTTAAGCCGTAGTTTTTCATAATTGCCCACTCTTTTGGTCCTGTTAGCTCAATCGACTCAATGCCCATGTCTTTGCTAGCTTGGCAAAGTTCTTCGAAGGGGATAGAGGCGTAGCACCAGCGACTTACTGAGTGCTTGATATTTCCTTTGAGTTTAAGGGGTGCGTGCGCTTCGGCAGAATCGACAATAGCAGGAATCGTAGCCGCCGAAGCTCCTAAAGTTTTGAGGGCATCGCGGCGAGAAAGGTTTGATTTCATTGGTTACAATGGTAAGTTTTGCTTGTGCCATTTTTTACACCTACAAAAGTGTCTTTCTCTGTTAAATTACTGCTAACGTAGCACATTACCTTTCAACCCATTTGCTGTCAGGCTGTTGTCAAATAAAACGACGATTGATTATTTGGCGACAGGAAGCTGAGTGCTGATGGCTATTCGATTCCAAGAATTGATAACGACTGACACCATGATGAGTTGGGCAATGCTTTTTTCGTCGTAGTACTTTTGGGCATTTTGATAAGTTGCCTCCGACAAGCCTCCTTGGTGAATCAGTGTGATGTCTTCGACAATGGCCAACGCGGCTTTTTCTTCTTCCGAAAAAAAGTCGGTTTCTTTCCACGCATCCAATAACAGTAATCGCTTGGCCGTTTCGCCGTTTTTGAGAGCGCTGGTAGCGTGCATGTCAATACAAAATGCACATTGGTTGAGCTGAGAAGCCCTTACTTTCATTAATTCTTTGGTTGTAAGCGGAATGTTGGTGTTTGCCAGGGTAGTTTCAACTCCGTACATGGCTTTCCATGCTTCGGGAAAAGCGTTTTGAATTTTTACTCGGTTGCTCATTTTTACCTTTGTTTATGATGTTTGAAATGATGGTACAAAGGTGAGGCCACAACGGTAAAAAAAACTTAAACTGGTTTAAGAAATGCTTTTTTTCCTGATTTCGCTTAAATATTCGGGGGTAAAACCGAGGTAGGAGGCAATGAGGTATTGCGGAACGCGCTGAAGGAATTCGGGTTGGCTCTTCCGAAAAAAATGGTAAAGCTCTTCGCTAGAGTGCTCGTGCCGAAATTTAAGTCGCTTTTGAGTAGCGGCAAATGCCCTTTGATAAACGCACCTAAAGTATTTTTCCATCTTAGGATGTGCCTCCAGCATTTTGTCGTGGGCATCTCGGTGAAGCATTAACACCTCTGTGTTTTCGACTGCCTGAATGTAAAATTCTGCACTTGCCTGACTGATAAACGAGAAAGTATCGGTCATCCACCAGTTTTCGATGGCAAATTCGGTGGTTTGCTCGACGCCCTTTTCGCTGATAAAATATTTCCTTAAAATTCCCTTGGCCACAAAATAGGTTGCTTTGCAGACCTGCCCTTCGCTCAAAATATTTTCCTTTTTTTTGAGTGTTTGATGTTTGAAATAGCCGAAGATTTCGGCTATTTCGTCATCGCTAACGGAGATAAATTTATTGATATGGGCTTGGAGCAAGGGAGACATGCTGTGAACTGCCTATGGATACAAGTTAGCTTTCACGCCCGACCAAGAATTCGGCAAAATCAAGCAATGGCTTTTTGCGTGTTTCGGCTACGGGCAGGTTTTGCAAAACTTCAAAACCATGGGCAAAATACGCATTGGCTTTGGCTTCCGCAATTTTGTCAATCCCTAATTGGGTATAAATATCGGTCACGGCGGCTACTTTGGTGGCGGTGTCGTACGTGCCTTGTTCCTGGGTCAGCCAATAGTGAAGTTGTTCTTTGGTTTCTCCTTCAGCCAATAAAAGAGCCTCGATGAGCATAAACGTTTTTTTGTTGGCAATGATGTCGCCACCGACTTGTTTTCCAAATTTTTCGGGGTCACCATACACGTCCAGCAAATCATCTTTTAACTGAAAACCTAGCCCCATGCTTACGCCTGCGTCGTAGAGGGCTTGGGTGGTGGCGTCGTCGGCTCCTGCAATGATTCCGCCCAATTCCATGGCAAAACCCAGCAAAACAGACGTTTTGAGGCGAATCATTTCGATGTATTCTTCCTGTGACACGTCGGTACGGGTCTCAAAATTCATGTCAAACTGCTGCCCTTCGCACACTTCTGCCGCCGTCCGATTAAAGCGTTTGATGACTTTCGGTAAACAGGCGGGTTCTACATCCAACAAAAGTTCATAGGCATTGACCAGCATCACATCCCCCGATAAAATTGCCGTATTGGCGTTCCATTTTTCGTGGACCGTCGGTTTGCCACGGCGCAGGGGTGCGCAGTCCATAATGTCGTCGTGCATGAGCGTAAAATTATGAAACACTTCGACGGCCACGGCGGGTTTGAGGGTTTTGTGCCAATCGTCCGTAAAAAGGTGGGCTGAAAGTGTCGTCAAAAGAGGCCGTAAACGCTTGCCTCCGAGCGACATAATGTATTGAATAGGTTCGTATAATTCGATGGGGTTTGCTCCGTAGGTGGTATTATCGACTTGCTTGCCAATGGCCTCTAAGAAAGGTTGAAACGTCATGCTATAAATAGGAATAAAAAGCTTTGAAGCCCAAAATAAGGGAACTTATACGTATAAACGGTGGCTGGCCAAAAAAGTTTTGAAGAAATTATGTAAAAACCTTTGGCAAAGTCCCCAACTTTGGCAAAGTTCGCAAACGTACCACCCACAAGCTTGAATCTATGTTACGTCATCTACAAACCCTTTTTCTTGTTCTTGGTTGCAGTTTTTTATTGACAAGTTGTGCTACTTCCCAAACCAAATCGACGGCCAAAGTTAACAATGCACCGCCTGCTACCAAGTGGGGAGAGTTGGTGAGTAATTCGGCAGTTTTTCGTCAAAACCATACGGGATTTGCCTTGTATGACCTCGAAAAACAAGAAACCGTGGCCGAATACCAAGCCGACCGCTATTTTACACCCGCCTCCAACACCAAACTTTTTACCCTCTACGCGGGGCTATGTCTGCTCGGTGACTCTATCCCCGCCTTGCGCTATACCACCAAAGGCGATTCGCTGATTTTTTGGGGGACAGGTGACCCCAGCTTGTTGCATCCTGATATGCCTGCGTCAAACGTTTTTGCTTTTCTGAAAAACTGGCGTGGCCATTTGTTTTATTACCCCCACAATTACACAGGTAAGCGCTTCGGGGCGGGTTGGTCGTGGGCTGATTATGCCGACTACTACCAAGCCGAAATTTCGCCCTTGCCTGTGTACGGTAACGTCGTGCGCTTTACCAACAACACCGTCAGTCCGCGGACTTTCAAAGATAGTTTGCGCACGGCCGCTTGGTCCGAAAAATTCAAACTAACGCGTGACGAATTTGCCAATAATTTTTACTCGATGGGTTGGCCTACCAAATCGTTTACCGAAGATTTACCCTTCCGCGTCGCCAACTCCACCATGGCCTATTTGCTTTCGGATACGCTCAAAAAAGAAGTTCGGTTGTTTCCCAAAACAGCTCTTGGGCCACAGTTTAAGACACTTTACAGCTTGCCTATCGATACCCTCTACCGCCGTATGTTGCAAGTGAGCGACAATATGTTTGCCGAGCAAATTTTACTCTTATGCGCCTCCCAAATCGACCCTAACAACGAAGGCATCGACGCTACGAAAGCCATTGAGCACGTTAAAAAACAGTTTTTGGCCGACCTTCCCGACGAGCCTATTTGGGAAGATGGTTCGGGCTTATCGCGCTACAATTTGTTTACGCCGCGTTCGGTGGTGAAATTATTACAGAAAATATACGCAAAAGTTCCTGAGCAAGAACGCCTCTTTGGGCTGATGGCCATTGGTGGAAAAGCGGGAACCATTCGGAATCAGTACAAAAGCAAAACGCCTTTTGTTTTTGCCAAAACGGGCTCGTTGGCCAATACGTATTGTTTGAGTGGCTATCTTCGTACCAAAAGTGGCAAAACGCTGATTTTTAGTTTAATGAATGGAGCGTACATCAAAAAAACGGCCGAAATTCGTGCAGAAGTTGAGAAAATTTTGACCGAAATTCACGAAAAGTACTAGACGTAATTACACTTATGACAGTCAACGAACACATAAAGCAGTCGAATCAAGGACGTAACCCACAGTTGTTGGAGCAAAAATACGAGCGTATGTCGGAGGGGTTGTTCCTATTTTTTCGGGCAACTTCATCGGTCTTTTTTCAAGACCTTGCGCAACATTTTTCGACTACCGACCCAACTCGCGTTTGGGGGTGTGGGGATTTGCATTTGCAAAATTTTGGTACCTACAAAGCCGAAAATCGTTTGGTTTATTTTGACATTAACGATTTTGATGACGCCGCCCTACTTCCCGCTACTTGGGAGTTAGCGCGAATGCTTACGAGCCTTTATATTGCGGGGGAAGAGTTGGATTTGGAACCCGAAGAAAATGAACAAATGGCGCTCGCGTTTTTGGACAGTTATACCAAAACCCTGCTTTCAGGAAAACCCATCGACATTGAGAGGCGTATTGCGACGGGGATGTTGGCCGAATTTTTTGACCAACTCGAAAAACGCCGTCGCAAGGATTTTATCAAAACACGTACCGTCAAAGTAGAAGGCGAACGCAAACTCAACCTCGAAAACGGGAAGGTGTTGCCTATATCGGCGCAAAAGCGTTCGGAAATTGAAACGTTGCTAACGGCTTGGCTTCAACAACATCCCAATCCGTTTTTTACCCGTATTTGTGACATTGGTGTTCGGCTTACGGGTACGGCGAGTTTGGGCTTAGAACGTTACGTGATTTTGGTCGAAAACACCAAAGAAAAGCAGTATTTGCTCGACCTCAAAGAAGCAAGAACGTCCACGCTAACACCATTTTTGCCGCTTCCCCAGCCCACTTGGCCGACCGAAGCCGCTCGGATTGTGGGTGTTCAAAGTCGGGTTAACAATGTACTACCAACCTTGTTTTGTGAAATCGTAGCTCAGGGAAAATCGTTTGTGTTGAAAGAACTTCAACCTGAGCAAGACAAGCTAGACTTTCATTTGTGGGACGGCGAGTTGGAGACGCTCGAAGACCTGATCCGAACTACGGCCGTTATTGTTGCCTCGGGGCACTTGCGAAGTGCAGGGCGGCAAGGTTCGTCGATTGCTGATGAGCTGATTGACTTTGCAAAACAACCGCAGTGGCAGCAAGACCTACTCACGTTTTGCCGTGAATACCCCAACAAAGTTCACCAAGATTATTTCGCCTTCTGTGAGGCGCACGAAGAAGGTTTCTTTGAATGATGTCGCCCATTATTCAGTTTTTTGACGAAATAGAACGGCTTCCCGAGGAAGCCAAAGCGCTCATTGCCCAAAAAGCCAAGCTGCACCGATTTACCAAGGGAGAAATTATTTTCCAACAAGGCCAAGCCTGCCACCATATGTTTTTTATGGTGTCGGGCTTGGCGCGGGTTTTTCACGGAAAAGAAGACAAAGAAGTGGTCGATTGGCTGGCGACACAGGGAAACCCTTTTACAGCCATCGATAGCTTTTATGCTCGGCAGCCTAGCCGATATACGATTGAGATTCTGGAAGATTCGCAGGTGTACTCCATTGGGTATGATGACCTAGAAGCGCTTTGTCGGCAGTTTCACGTCGTGGAGCGCATTGCCCGTTTGGTGACAATGGAGCAGTTTTTGATTTTACAAGAACGCGTTGACATGATTCAGTTTCAGAATGCGCAACAGCGGTACGATACCTTCCTTCGCCGCTTTCCCGACCTTGCTAACCGCCTGCAACTGACGCATATTGCCTCCTATTTGGGCATTACCCTCGAAACCTTGAGCCGCATCAGGGCCAAATATTGATTTTTTGACATTTGTCAAATGAAGTGTTG
Organism: Runella sp. SP2; assembly: GCF_003711225.1. Lineage (NCBI taxonomy): Bacteria > Pseudomonadati > Bacteroidota > Cytophagia > Cytophagales > Spirosomataceae > Runella > Runella sp. SP2. The sequence goes on from NZ_CP031030.1 coordinate 7,240,381, forward strand.
GGCGCTTTCCAGACTTTTGGGGGTATAAACGCTCCCCACAATGGACAAGACAAAAAGCCTTCACCGAATTTCGGGAATCATCATTGCAATCTTTGCCGCAGCCCACCTTTTTAATCACGCAATGGCGTGGTATGGCATTGATAACCACCGCGAAATAATGGAAGCCCTGCGCAAGATATACCGTCAGCCCGTTGTCGAGACAGGACTTCTGTTGTGTTTTGGGTTTCAAGTATATAGTGGTATCAAGCAAGCGATGACCCTTAGAAAAGCTCCTCATTTGAGCTTAAACGACCGTTTGCAAATGTACGCGGGTTTAGCTTTTGCGTTTTTTATTGTTCAACACATTGGGGCAGTGGTTGGGCAGCACCTCTACTTTGGTACCGACACCGACTTCTATTTTGCGGCTCGGGTAGTGTTAGAAGCACCGTTTAAGTTTTACTTTATTCCCTATTATTTCTTGGGAATCATGGCGTTGGGTATCCACGTAGCAGCTACGCACCGTAAAAAAATCGCTGGAAGGGTGGGTGAAAAGCAAGCCAATTTTCACGCTTGGATTATTATCGCTTTGGCCTTTTGTACTGCTATTCTGATTTTGTATGTTTTTATGGGAGGGCGCTATGAGATACGTGGATTTTTGGGTATTGATTAAAAGAAGTAGCGGGGGACAGAACCCGAGTCTAGTACATGTTATGGAAACAATTTTGATTATTTTATGTATCTTTGAATATACAAACATAGAGTAATTATATGCCTCGAAATATGGCTTTGGTGGGCACAAAAACTCACCAACACATTTATAATCAAGAAGAATCTGATTTGGCCTACTGGCTATCAAGAAGCCCAATTGAACGACTACAAGCGGTTACTAATTTGGTTAGACAAACTCTTCCAGTAGGGAAACGAATGAATAGAAAAGTGGCTAATAAAAAGACAATGAAATGACTTTAGACCCTGATTTTGAAGAGTTTATTAAGCTACTCAATCAGTTTGAAGTAGCCTATATGGTAGTTGGAGGATATGCCTTGGCTTTTCCTGGAAAACCGAGATATACTGGCGATTTGGATATTTGGATTGGAATTTCGGACGATAATGCGTCTAAAATGCTCTTGGTACTCAAAGAATTTGGATTTGGCTTACTTGGTTTTGAAAAAGAAGATTTTTTAAAAGAGAACCTTATTAATCAATTGGGGTATCCACCTCTCCGAATTGATATTCTGACAAGCATTGATGGAGTCTCATTTGAAGAAGCGTACCAACATAAACAAATCATCGAAATAGAAGATTGGAAGGCCAATTATATTGGCCTGAATGATTTTATTCGTAACAAACAAGCCAGTGGCCGTTTGCAGGATTTGGCTGATGTGAAAGTACTGGAAAGTAAACAGCGAAAACCGTGATTTTATAAAGTAGCGTTTACTCTTATTTCCGAACTGTCATACTGAGATAAGTAGCAATTCCACTATCACGTTTCCCAAAAACAAAAAAACGGGCACTTCTCAGCGCCCGTTTTTTGTTATATATGAAAATCTTAATGGAAGAAATCCTTCATTTTTTCAAAAAAACCTTTCTCATTTTTTCCAGGTTTAGGCTGGAAGTTGGGAGAATTACGGAGTTTTTCGAGCAGGGCACGTTCGTCGTTACTTACTTGTTTTGGCGTCCAAATATTGATGTGAATCAACTGATCACCACGGCCGTAGCCATTGAGTTCTTTGATTCCTTTTCCTTTCAAACGCAAAATTTTACCGCCTTGAATACCCGCTTCAATCGGTACGCGTGCCTTTCCGTCGAGGGTAGGGACTTCTACGGCTGTTCCTAATGCAGCATCAATAAAACTCAGGTGCAAGTCATAGACTAAGTTGTTGCCATCACGCTTCAACTGTTCGTCTTCTTCTTCCTCCACGACAATCAGCAAATCACCTGCTATACCGCCACGGGGAGGCACGTTTCCTTTGCCACTCATTGAAAGCTGCATTCCGTCGGCTACACCGCCAGGAATTTTGATGCTAATCAAATCCTCTTCTAACACCCGTCCTTCACCTGCGCAAGCTTCGCAACGTTCGGTGACAATTTTTCCTTCTCCGTTACAAGTGGGGCAAGTGCTAGTCGATACCATTTGGCCGAGCATTGTGCTTACTACTTTACGTACTTGGCCGTTTCCGTTACAAGTATGACAGGTCTTCAGCGAGCCGCCATTTTTAGCGCCGTTGCCGCCGCAAGTGTTGCAACTTACGTAGCGTTTTACTTTGATTTTTTTATCAGCTCCTTCGGCGACTTCACGAAGGTCTAGTTTGAGTTTGATGCGGAGGTCTGTCCCACGGCGCACGCGGCGACCACCGCCGCCGCCACCGCCAAACATATCCCCAAATGGTGATGAATCACCAAATATATCCCCAAACTGAGAGAAAATATCGTTGATGTCGAAACCTTGGCCACCGCCAAAGCCGCCGTTTCCGCCCATGCCTGCGTGCCCAAATTGGTCATAACGTTTGCGTTTTTCGGCATCACTAAGCACTCCGTAGGCTTCGGCAGCTTCTTTAAACTTTTCTTCTGCCGACGGGTCGTCAGGATTTTTGTCAGGGTGGTATTTGATAGCCAATTTACGGTAGGCTTTCTTGATTTCATCCTCCGACGCCCCTTTGCTTACGCCAAGAATTTCGTAATAGTCTCTTTTTTGTGCCATTATCTTAACTACCCACTACCACTTTTGCGTAGCGAATCACTTTTTCGTTCAAGAAATATCCTTTTTCTATTTCATCAATCACCTTGCCCTTTAAGTCTGCGCTAGGGGCAGGGAACTGCGTAATCGACTCGTGTAGGTCTGCATCAAATACTTCCCCTTTTGCCGTCATTGGTTTTAGACCTTTGGCTTCCAGTGTTTTGGAGAACTTGTTGTAAATCAACCCAACACCTTCTTTCAACGGGGCAATTTCGCTTACCGTTTCAAAAGAGGCCATCGCGCGTTCAAAATCATCAACGACTGGCAACACCGCCTTCATCAATTCTTCATTGGCATTTGAAATAAGGTCGAGTTTCTCTTTGGCAGTACGGCGGCGGAAGTTCTCAAAGTCGGCGTATAAACGCAAATATTTGTCTTTCAATTCCGCTACTTCGGCTTCCAATTTTTCCGTTTTGGTTACTTCCGTTTCTTGCGCTATTTCTGTAGCCTCTTGGGTAGGCGTAGTTTCTTCTGCCACAATCTCTTCGTTTTGGATTGGTTCGTTCTCGGTTGTCATATTTTTAAAAATACCTTTATTGCTCTTTTTTATAACTACAAATATCTAAAATTTCTTTGCCACAGTAGCCAAAACTGACAGATTGGCAGATGTGCAGCGGGTTGCTCACAACCCGCTTGAAAGCGGCAAAGATGAAAGGGCAAAATTTAAAAATGTAAATGTGCAAAACCTCAAGTGTGCCAAGGGTTGCTCACAACCCGCTCGAAATCGCAACAAATAAAACCTCAAACAGGAAACCCCCAACCTAAAACCCACCCTGATCGTAGAAGGTACGGCGGCGTGAAAGTTTCAAGTCTCGTAAAAGGGCGGATTTGGCGCGGATTTCAAAGTTATAGTTGTTGGCGCGGAAGCCTGACCCAGCAAAAGGTGTCCAGTTGAACGACATTTCCCAGCAGTGCAAGTCGCGAATGATACCGATATTGGTAATCGAAGGTGCTTTGGCTACAACGTCAACGCCCGTCGAATACGTAAATTTCCACTTAGGAGTCAAGCTAAAGTCTCCCTGCATGGTCAGGGCCTGAATGGTCGTTGCTTTGGCCAAGCCTTGTTTGGTGTATCCGAAGTTGTAACTAAAATTAACCGTCCACGGAATGTTAAAATCAACGTATGCCGCAGGATTGGCATTAATCATCCGTTGTTGTTCTTCGGTATTAGGGGTATTGGCTTTTTTAGGCTTATCGGCACCTTTGGGGGCAAACCGCGTCGAAAAGGCGATGTTCATGTTCGACAGCTTGGCCAGCCCTTGGTTTGCCATCACCGAATATTTATTGATTTTACGTCCAACCGTACCGTAAGCCGCGTCTTGCACATAAGCGTAGGGGTCAAAACTAGCCGAGAAGTTGAAATTCAGGTTTTTAAACAACTGCGCGTTGGCCGCTAAACTAATATCTGACATATTGAGCGAGTCGGCCATGAGGTTATACGAACCGTTCAAACTCAAGTTGTCCAAAATAGATTTTTTCTCAAACTGTTTGCCCGTAGAGTCGGATTTAGGGCGGAGTTTGGCTTCAAATAAGTTGTTCAAACTCCACGAAATTGCGGCGGCTGAGGTACCTGAAGTCGTTAAGTTTCCACCCACGGTTCGATAACGATTCAAGTAACGCACTTCGCCTCGCTCATTAACCACCGTTTTTTCGTACAAATTCGACTGGTCAGGTACATAACTAATGCTTGCCGATGGAATCACGGTATGACGAATGGCCTCCAAGCGTTTGCCTTTGATAAAAAATGTTCCGTAGAGGCGGGTATTGACACTGGCGCTGAACGAAACGTTGTTGGCAAAATAGAACCCTTTGAGGGTGTCCACTTGTACTTTGTTTCCGCTAATGTATTTGTATTGAAACTTTTGCGTAAAGGCATCACCCGACATCGAAATGCCTGGAGTGATGTTAATGTAGCGGAATAGTTTAATGTTCGGTAAAGAAATCGGAATCGAAAAACGCCCCGTAAACTGTGAGTTTTTGATAAACTGACTGAAAGTTTCGGCGTTTAACGCATAAGTAGTGATGGGACTTGTGCTACTTCCCACCACGTTGGTAGGAGGATTCGCCCATACAAATCCCAAGCGTGCACTTGACGTATCAGCATACACAATGTTGTTGTTGGCCGTTAGCCCTCCGCTGAAATCCATCCCCAAGCGAAAGCTTTCATACCACGCACCCGTCCCACCTTTGAGGGCAAAAGGAGCGATTTGGTTGATACCGAAGTTAAAATCAATACCTGCATCAATCGCCCCTGGGTCAATTTGATTTCCGTCGGCATCTACTTTGGAGCGGTCGGGGAAACGCTGATTGACGCGCATACTAGCTCCCATCCGCGCAAATTGCCCAAACTGCTTGTTGTATTGTACCGACGACCCCGCCACGTTTTGGATGTAGCGCTGGGTGCTAAATTCGTTGAACTGGTTAAAGCTATTGCTACCGATGTTGACCGAAGCACCAAAACTCGACGTCCCGCGGGTGACGGGTGTGTGTGTCCAGTTGAGACTAAAGTCATTACGTGGTTTGTTCAACACCTTGATTTCGTTTCCTTGCACGTTGCGGTTGAAGCGCAGGTTAAAGTTCCCGTTGAAACGGTATTTGACCGCATACGGCATGGCTAGTCCTATTCCCCAGCTTCCTCGGGAGTAAATCTGCCCCGTAATGCTCATGTTGATTTTGTCACTAATCGCCCAGTAATAGCCCCCGTCGCGGAGGTAGTAACCACGGCCATTGGGCTCTTCGCCGTAGGTAGGCATGATGAGTCCCGACGTACCAATTTCTTTTTTCTTAGGAATGGGAAAAAAGCCAAAAGGTAAACCAATGGGCAAAGGTACATCGGCAATTACTAAATTGAACGGCCCCGAAATGACCTGTTTTTCGGGAATGACTTTGATTCTCTTGGCTGCGATGTGGAAGTGAGGGTGGGTCAGGTTACAGGTTGTATAAATCGACCCACGAATGTACATATTGTCCTCGGCGTCTTTCTTTACCGTTGTCCCACGGATATTGCCATCGCCTTGTTGGGTCACAATACCTTTAATAAATCCTTTCCTTGTCTTGAAATTATACCGCAGTTCTTTGGTGTCATACTTTTCGCCGTTGTCCTCAAAAATAGGTTCTCCAACCCATTTTTTGGAGGTTGTATCGTACGTTCCTTTGGCAAAAACCTCGTTGGTTGTCCAGTTTAAACGAATGTAATCCGCCTGTAGGACAATGGCTCCATACGTCACTTTGGCTTGTCCGTAAAGATGCACTTCCTGGGCGGTAGGATCCATGATGGTCGAATCTTTGGCGCTATAGACCACCGTGCTTTTGAGGTCGCTTTCGGCTTGGAGGGTATCTTTTTTGGTGCTATCGGCATTGGCCATGGTAACTCCAACGCGAGGAAGTGATGCCGAGCGCTTTTGGAGCGAATCGGGAGCTACAACGGGATTCGTTGGTTTACGAGGAAGTAGCCTTTGGGCCATTAACCCAAAGTTGCCCATCAAGATTAGGGCCAAACATAGCAGCCAATGGGCGGCACTTGCGATACTCTTCTGTGTTCGTGGAGACAACTTTACAACTACTTTATTTGCAAAAGTACGGCATTCCGCGTTTTGAAGGGACGAAAGTTTGTTAAAAGTTATTAAAGCCCTTTTTTGTCTCCCCTCAATTTGCTTCCCTCATCAGTAAAATCAGACGAGCCAAGTCTTAAAACGTCAGACTGTTAAACTTCGTATTTTTTATGAAACACGTCTTTGCGGGGGTGCTAGCCATCGCCTTTCTACTGTCAAGCTTTAAGCAAGCGAATTTCAACGCTCCGCCGCCAAAACATCCTAATATTTTGTGGATTACGTGCGAAGACATGAGTTATCACCTAGGGAGTTTTGGAAGCAAACTGGTTCAAACCCCTCAGCTTGATCAACTTGCCGCCGAGGGTACGCGCTACACCAACGCGTTTGCTACTGCGGGTGTGTGCGCCCCTAGCCGTTCTGCGATTATTACGGGGATGTATCAACAATCCATAGGTACCCAACACATGCGTACCTTGGCTGCTTCAGCGGTGGCTTCCGACGCCTATCCACCTGGTTTTAAGGGTTATTCGGCGGTTATTCCTGATTATGTCAAATGTTTTCCTGAATACTTACGAGCGGCGGGTTATTATTGTACCAACAATTCCAAAGAAGATTATCAGTTTGAAGCTCCTCCGACTGCTTGGGACGAAAGTAGTACACGGGCGCATTGGCGTAATCGTCCCGATAAAAACCAGCCTTTTTTTGCCGTTTTTAATTTTACCACTACACATGAGTCGCAGGTATGGGCGCGGTTGAAAGAACCTTTGCTCGTCAAACCCGAGGATGTCACCGTACCTCCCTATTACCCCGATACCCCCGAAGTCCGCCTTGATATTGCGCGGCATTTGTCGAACGCCATGGTGATGGACCAACAAGCAGGAAAAATATTGGAACAACTTCGGGAAGATGGCCTTGCCGACAATACCATTGTGTTTTTCTTTTCCGACCACGGCGATGGCCTTCCTTACGTCAAGCGCGAAGTGACGCAGCGCGGTTTGAGGGTTCCTTTTATTGTTAAAAATCCGTTTGTTCCCCAAAACCAACGAGGAAAAGTAGATAACCAACTGATTAGCTTCGTTGATTTGGCACCGACGCTGCTGTCGTTGGCGCACATTCCTATTCCCAAACATTTGCAAGGGCAGGCATTTTTGGGACAACAAAAAGCCAAAAACCCACGAAAGTTTGTATTTGCCGCCCGCGACCGCATGGACTCGGAATACGACCGCGTACGAAGTGTACACGATGGGCGTTATCAGTACCTCCGCAACTACATGCCCGAAAAATCATACTACCAGAATATTCGCTACCGATTGCAACAACCGTCGATGCAATCCATTTTAAAACTCAAAGAGGCAGGTCAGCTCAATGCGACGCAGTTACGGTGGTTTAGTCCCAGCAAGCCTACCGAAGAATTGTACGACTGCCAAAATGACCCCCACCAATTTGTCAACCTTGCAGAAATGGCTCAGTATCAGCAAAAATTAAAAGAAATGCGGGACGTCTATGACCGTTGGATTCAACAAGTAGGTGATAAAGCTGCCGAACCCGAAATGGAAATGGTTGGTCGATGGTGGGGAGGAAAAGACACCCCTCCGCAAACGCAAATCCCCATTATCTCCGTCAATTCTTCTAAAATTACGTTAACTTGCGCCACCAAAGGAGCCTCTATTGGGTACAAAAAACACTGGAAAGCATCAAGTTGGCAGGTATATACCCACCCTTTAGAGCTATCCAAAGGCGATTCGCTGTACGTGATTGCACAGCGGATTGGTTACCGACGGAGTGGAATTGTTACTTATCCTCAATTATAAACCCACGTTCAAACCCAAATCACTATTACTATGTCAAAAACTCAAGTAGCCGTAGTAGGTCTTGGCTTTATTGGCCCAGCCCACATCGAAGCTCTACGGCGTTTGCCCGACGTTGAAGTAGCAGGTATTGCCGATTTTTCGGCCGAAATCGCCCAAGCCCGTGCCCAATCGCTCGGCACAGCCGCTTACGATTCGTTTGATGACCTCCTTCGCGACGACTCTATCGAATGCGTTCATATTTGTACGCCTAACTTCCTCCACTACGAGCAAGCCAAAAAAGCGTTGTTGGCGGGTAAAAATGTGGTTTGCGAAAAACCACTTGCTACCACCACGGCTCAAGCCGAAGAATTGGTAGAGTTGGCCGATAAATTGGGCTTGGTTAATGCCGTTCACTTCAATCTTCGCTACTACCCATTGATTCGTCAGATGAAAACGATGCGTGAAAAAGGCGAACTCGGTGACATTTATTCGGTACAAGGTAGCTATTTGCAAGACTGGCTTTTCTTACCGACCGACTACAACTGGCGTTTGGAGCCTTCGCAATCGGGCGACTCGCGCGCCGTTGCTGACATCGGCTCGCACTTGTTCGACCTCATCGAATACATCACAGGTCTTCACATCACCGAAGTAATGGCAGATTTTAATACGGTTCACAAAACGCGTATGAAACCTAAGAAGGCCATCGCCACTTACTCAGGCAAGTTGTTGCAAGCCTCTGACTACGAAGAAGTACCTATCACTACCGAAGATTTTGCCTCGATTTTGTACCGTTTCGACAACGGAAACACGGGCGTCGCTACTGTAAGTCAGGTATCGGCAGGGCGCAAAAACCGCTGTACGCTCGAAATCAGCGGTGCAAACCAAACCTTCAACTGGTGCTCAGAAACCCCTAACGAAGTATGGATGGGGCGTCGTGAAGTAGCCAACCAAGTATTGTTGCGCGACCCTGCCCTTGCCCACGAAGAAGCACGTGCTTTGATGACTTTCCCAGGTGGCCACAACGAAGGCTTCCCCGATACATCGAAGCAGTTGTTTAAAGAAGTATATGCAGCCATCCGCAACGGAAAACCAGCCAATCCAACGTATCCAACGTTTGCCGACGGCTTGCGTGAACTTCGCCTCTGCGACAAAATCGTAGAAAGTAGCCGTGAGCGCCGCTGGGTAACTGTGTAGCCGCTGATTAATTTGAAAATTAGCTAATTCGACAATTTCCTCATTTTCAAATTACCACATTTTCAAACTGTTGAATTAATATTTCCGTAACTTTGCGGAGAAAATAGTATTTTTACATCGTACCGCCACTGACCTTTATGTCTCTTTTTCAGGAGCTTGAAGTCAATGGCAGTACGATTTTTTTATTAAGCTAATAGAGAGAAATTACAATGGAGCCACTAAAGATTGCCATTTTGGACATGTACGATGGGTATGCCAACGAAGGAATGCGTTGTATCAAAGCCATCACAGAGCACTTTGTGAATCAAGAAGGAATGGCGGCTACCTATGAGGTATTTGATGTGCGCCAAAAATGCGAAGTGCCTGATTTGAGTTTTGATATTTTTATTTCATCGGGCGGGCCAGGCAATCCTCAACCCGTGGGCGAGCCGTGGGAAAAACCTTTCTTTTTGCTCCTTGACCAACTTTGGCAATACAACCGCCAACCGCATCATCCCCGCAAAAAACACCTCTTTTTGATTTGTCACTCCTTCCAAATGGCGTGTTTGCACTGGGGCGTTGGATTGGTTTGTAAACGTCGTTCGACTTCTTTTGGGATTTTTCCAATGACCAAAACGCGCAGCGGCCAAAATGAGCTCTTATTTAAAAATTTGCCTGACCCATTTTATGCTGTTGATTCACGGGACTTTCAGGTGATTGAGCCTAATCATCATCATTTAGAGCGGATTGGTGCCAAAATATTGTGCATCGAAAAAGAACGTCCGCACGTGGCGCATTTGGAAAGAGCAGTGATGGCAGTACGCTTTTCTCGTGAAGTATTTGGGACGCAGTTCCACCCCGAAGCCGACGCCGAAGGGATGCTTCGTCACTTCCAAAAAGACGAAAAACGCGAAGGAATCATCAAAAACCACGGGGAAGAAAAATACAACGACATGGTTGCTCACCTCCAAGATCCCGACAAAATTATGCTTACCGAAGCATCTATCATTCCAACTTTTCTCCAAAAAGCAGCCGAACAACTCAGTGCGAATGTCGTAGTTAGCATGCAAAGTGAGATGAATGTCGAGGTCAGAATGTAGCGTGTCGAATGAAGTTTTATTTGGAGAAATTGATTTGTTGATTATTTTTGGTTGATTATCGAACTTCAAACGAGATGCAAGAGCTTATTTTTATCGTCGAAGAAGATGTTGAGGGTGGATATACAGCCCGCGCATTGGGTGAAGCTATTTTTACTCAGGGAGATACCGTGGAGGAACTTAAAGAGATGATTAAAGATGCCATCGAATGCCATTTCGATTCTCACGAGGCTAAACCTAAGATCATTCGTCTTCACTTCGTAAAAGATGAAGTTTTTGCAATTTAAATGAAGACTCCCAGAGATATAACAGGTGAACAGCTAATAAAACAGTTGAGAAAACTAGGATATGAAGTCGTACGATAAACTGGGAGCCATATTCGGATTAGAACACAACAAAACGGTATTCATCAAGAAACAATCCCTCATCATTCTCCCTTAAAAATAGGCACATTGAATGCAATCTTAAACTCAGTTGCGTTGCATTTTAAACTTTCGAAAGAAGAACTTTTGGCTATTTTGTTTGGGTAAACCTCTTAGTTCCTATGATTACACAACTTCGACAAACGTACAACGCAGCTTTCAGCGAGGAAAAATATAACGAATTTGTTGCGGGCATTCACGCCGATTGGCCCAATCAACTCGAATTTAGGGTGGCAGAAACGCCCGTTTTTGTGCCAAAATCCCTGAAAAATAAACTCATTGAAGCCTGTGAATCGTTTGTGGATGTGATTGTAGGAAGCGAGTTCAAAACCCAAACTCAACCCGCCATTCCTGCTGACCAAAACGTACCAAACGAAAATAATCATAGCTCATTTTTGGCCATTGATTTTGCCATTTGTAAAGATGCCAACGGAGAACTTACGCCTCAACTGATAGAATTACAGGGCTTTCCGTCTGTTTTTGGGTTTCAAAGTTACGTCACCGAGAAATTTCGCGATTATTTCCCTATTCCTGCCGATTTTAGCAATTATTTTAGCGGGGTGCGTACACAAGCTGAGTACATTGCCAAGTTGAAAGAAGTGATTGTTGGCCACGAAAATCCCGAAAATGTCATTTTGCTGGAAATTTATCCAGAACAACAAAAAACCCGCATCGACTTTGCCGTGACGGAAGCATTTTTGGGGGTAAAAGCAGTTTGTTACACAAAAATCAAAAAGCATGGACGTGAGCTATTTTATGAAAAAGACGGCCGCGAAATCAAAATCAAACGCATTTATAACCGACTGATTTTTGATGATTTGGGTAATTTTCCTGACCTTCAAACAGCGTTTAGCCTTACGGATGATGTGGACGTGACTTGGGTAGGGCATCCCAACTGGTTTTTTCGTATTAGTAAATATACACTTCCATTTCTCAAATCTCCCTACGTACCCGACACCCGCTTCGTGAGCGAATACGCTGGGCAATTTCCTGCTGATTTAGAAAATTACGTCCTTAAACCTCTGTTCTCATTTGCGGGAAGTGGCGTAAAAATCCACGTGTCTCCCGAAGACCTGACGTCCATTACCGACCCTGAAAATTGGATTTTACAACGAAAAGTGGCTTATGAACCTATTATTCAAGCCTTGGATGGACTAGTGAAATGTGAGATTCGGATGCTTTATGTGTGGGAAGACAATGCCCCGCGCCCGCAGTTGCTCACAAGCTTGAGCCGCTTGAGCCGTGGTGAAATGATCGGCGTTCGCTTCAACAAAGACTTTACGTGGGTAGGAGGGAGCACCTGTTTTTACGAACCTGACTAAGTATATCTGCTAAGTACAACTAACTTTTGACACGGTAAAGCTTTGACTTTTCGGTAATTGTGCGTTATGTTTGTGTTACCAAATAGTCGTTTTCCACACAAAAGAGTATTGTATGCCAAAACTGGCCAAGAAAACTAAGCAGGACTATTTCCTGTCAGTGGATGATTTGTTAAGTATAAACTTCTCAGACAATCTCATCGTACTTTCGTGTCGTTTTTTTAGTCCATTTTGGTCTAACAACGCCTCCTTTGTGTAATTTTTATCGTATCCAAAGTATTGTTTAAAGAATTCGATTGGAACAAGGTTCTGATTTGGTACTTTTTTTATTTATTAACTCTAACAAACTAAACTGTATGAGACACATTTTACGTGTAAGCCTATTAGTGGCTATGTGCTTGTCGGTTCTTCTGGCAAGAGCGCAAGACAAGGTGGTGACAGGAAAAGTTACCTCGGCAGAAGATGGGGTAGGAATACCTGGCGTTGCTGTTGCCGTGAAAGGCACAACCAAAGGGACTAACTCTGACGCTGAAGGAAACTATCGGTTGGCCGTTCCTGACAATGCAACGTTGGTTTTCAGTTTCGTGGGATTCACCGTTTTGGAAGAAAAAGTAAACGGCCGCTCAGAAATCAACGTTCAGCTAAAACCTGAAACAAGAAGTTTGAGCGAAGTCGTTGTAACAGGATACGGCTCACAAATCAAGCGTGAGTTGACAGGAAACATCGCCAAAATTCGCCCTGCTGATATCCAAGACATGCCTGTTAATACCTTCGACCAAGCCATTCAAGGAAAGGCCGCTGGAGTACAGGTAACGGCAGGTTCGTCGAAGCTAGGGCAAGCGATTCAGGTACGGGTACGTGGTAACTCGTCGGTATCGGCTTCTAACCAGCCTTTGTATGTATTGGATGGAATTCCAGTAACGACCCAAAACTTGAGTAACAACGGTGGTGCTACTAACCCATTGGCGGACATCAACCCGCAAGACATTGAGTCAATTGAAGTATTGAAAGATGCCTCTGCGGCAGCCATTTATGGTTCGCGCGCGGCCAATGGCGTTGTACTTATCACCACCAAACGTGGTAAGTCGGGACGGACAAACATCAACTTCGGTTATCAATTTGGTTCAAGTAAGCCAACCAAGCAGGTGAAGTTTTTGAATACGGAACAGTATTTGAAACTATACCGCCAAGCGGCTGCTAACTCGGATCGTATCGACGGTATTGACCCTAAAGCCGCTGATTCTTACACAACTTATATGGAAGATTTCTTCCAAACACAAAGTCTAGGAACATTTGGCACTGCTAACCAAGCTGACACCGATTGGGGTGGATTGGCGTACCAAAAAGCGCCAATGAGCCAGTATGACTTAAATATCAGCGGAGGAAATGACAAGACTTCGTTCTTTGTGTCAGGGCAGTTGCTTGACCAAAAAGGGATTTTGATTGGTAACGCCCTCAACCGTATGTCGGGTCGTATCAACCTCGACCAAAAAGTATCTGATCGTTTCCGCATGGGAATCAACATGAGCATGGCCCGTACGTTGAACAATCGTTTGTCGGGCGACCGTCAGTTTGACAACCCGATTCAGATGGTAGCTTTGCCTCCAATGACGCCACAAAACGACCCAGAAACGGGTCTTCCAGTAGGAACGCCTCCAGGTGATATTTCGATTCCTGTGTATTATAATCCACTTATCAATATCGGTAATGCCTACTACAATACAACTGTTAGCCGCAGTATTAGCAGCATATATGGCCAGTTGATGATTGTAAAAGGACTGAATTTCCGTTCTGAACTAGGGGTGGACGTATTGAATCAACAAGAAGAGTCTTACTACAATAGTAAAACACAACGTAATTTCGGTGCACCAAATGGTTTAGGCGAAAATGCCTTTACCCGGGTTGAAAACTACAACACCAACAATTACTTTACGTATAACAACAGTTTCGGAAAACATACCATTGATGGTACATTGGGGATGTCGTATCAGCAATCACAAGAGAAGTTTGCCCTTACCCAAGGCCAAGATTTCCCTTCGGATGCGTATCGTATGATTGCGAGTGCGGCCCGTAAAACAGCGGGTACTTCTACCGAAACCAATTTCCGTTTCTTGTCTTATTTTGCCCGTGCCAACTACAAATTCAACGACCGTTACCTGTTAGGATTGAGCGCACGCATCGACGGATCGTCACGTTTCGGACGCGACAGCCGCTACGGATTCTTCCCTGCGGTTTCGGCGGGTTGGGTACTTTCGGAAGAAAGCTTCTTGCAAAACAATGCTGTTATTAGTTTCTTGAAAGTTCGTGCGAGTTACGGACGTACAGGTAACGCCGAAATCGGAAACTTCCCACAACTTGGACTATACACGGGCGATGCCGCTTATGCAGGTTTGCCAGGCCAACGCCCTTCGCAGTTGGCTAACCCCGATTTGAAATGGGAAACTTCAGACCAAGTTGACATTGGTATCGACTTTGGTATCCTCAATAACCGCATCAGTGGGGAAATTGACTACTACAACAAACAAACTTCAGGGCTTTTGTTGAACGTAAACGTACCAGGTACGACTGGTTTTACAACCCAAGTGAAAAACGTAGGTCGCTTGGAAAATAAAGGAGTAGAATTTGTATTAAATACCGACAACTTGGTAGGGGCATTTAAGTGGAAAACAAGCATCAATTTGGCTGCTAACCGCAACAAAATCACCGATTTGCAAGGTCAAATTATCGAAGCGGGTCTTAACAACATGAGCCGCGCCGTAGAAGGACAACCACTCGGGACATTTTTTACCGCCGAATATGCGGGCGTAGATCCTGCCAACGGAGACGCCCTTTGGTATAAAAATGTGACAAATACCGATGGTACAATCGACCGCAGTACAACAAACGTCTATAACCAAGCACAACGCGTTGTCGTAGGAAACCCACAACCTAAACTCCTTGGTGGTTTGACAAACACGTTTAGCTACAAAGGATTTGACTTGAGTATCTTCTTCAATGGTGTGTTTGGTAACAAACTCAATTTCTACGGTGTAGGACGTTTCTCTTCAGCCAATGCTCGTTTTGAAGATAACCAAACGGCAGACCAGCTGGATTCTTGGACCAAAGAAAATCCAAACGCAAAATTCCCAGAAGCACGTTTGTTCTTCAACAACGGTGCGCAACCATCAAGCCGTTTTATCCAGGATGGTTCGTTTGTTCGTTTGCGTAACGTGACACTTTCATACAGTTTGCCAAAATCATTGTTGAACAAAGCCAAAATCAACAGTGTACGTTTGTTCTTGACGGGTCAGAACTTGTTGACCTTCACGAAATACACAGGTTGGGATCCAGAAGTAAATGCCGACGACATCGTAACCAACATTGCGCAAGGCTATGACTTCTACACAGCACCTCAAGCGAAAACCATTACGGGAGGTATCAACATTGGTTTTTAATTTTTCAACACTTTGATTTTTCACACAATGAATACATCCATTAAATCTTTTGTACTTGCAGGCTCAGTAATGCTCTTGAGCGCTGCCTGTGCCAACCGACTCGATGTACAGCCGACTCAAAGTATCGACGAATCGACGGCCTTGGCAACCGAACAAGACGTAAACGTAACCCTCGTTGGGGCGTACGACGGAATGAGTAGCATAAATGTGTATGGTGGCGCATTCCAATATACGGGCGACCTTCTTGGTGATGACCGCGAAGTGATTTTCGGTGGAACATTTACTACTTTAGACGAGCTTTGGCGTAAAACAATTACCCCTGGAAACGCCCAGACTACGCTCACTTGGAACAACTCGTATGCTGCGATTAACCGTGCCAATAACGTGTTGAGTGCCCTCGACAAAGTAAGCACTGCTAACCGAGGTCCCGTTGAAGCGCAAGCTCGTTTCATTCGGGCGGCGATTTATTTTGAACTCGTACGCTTGTATGCAAAAGCTTGGGGTGACGGCGATAATGCGGCCAATTTAGGCGTACCGTTGGTATTGAACCCTACTCGTTCGGTGACTGACGAAGATTACAAAGCGCGTAACAGCGTCGCAGAAGTGTATGCCCAAATCATTGACGATTTGACAAAGTCGGAGCAATTGGCCAAATACCCGCCTGCTATTGCCCTTTTGGCACGGGTCTATTTGATGCAAGGGAACAATGCCTCTGCGCGTGATGCGGCCAACCGCGTTATTGCATCTGGGTTATTTGAACTTGAAACTGATTTTGCCAATGCCTTTGTTGACGACAATGCCGAGAGCATTTTCAGCATCGTAGTAACCGATCAGGATGGTGCTAACGACATGAATACGTATTATGCTTCTGCTTTGAACCAAGGGCGTGGCGATATTCGTGTTCAAACAAAACACTTGGCATTGTACGAAGCAGGTGATGTGCGTGGGAAGTTTTTTGACACTAGTAACAACGGAACGCGTACTTTTACTAGCAAATTCAACGACCGTTTTGGCGATGTACCCGTGCTTCGTTTAGCAGAAATGTACCTTATCCGTGCAGAAACAAATTTCCGCTTAGGAACGACTGTAGGAGCAACGCCTTTGGCAGATATCAACATGATCCGTGCTCGCGCAGGTTTGGCACCACTTGAGTCACTTACTCTAGCCGCTATCCTGAAAGAACGTAAATTGGAATTAGCGTTTGAAGGTCAACAAATTCACGACATCAAGCGTACCAAAGGAACGGTAGGAACAACGGTTTTTAGTGCCAATAACTTGGTTCTTCCGATTCCACAACGTGAAATAGATACCAACAAAAAATTAGTGCAAAACCCAGGTTATTAATCACTTGGGAGTTTCTTTATCAACAATTTGAAGAGTAGTTCAGACACGTCGCATATTAATTTGTGCGACGTGTTTATTTTATTCGTAAATCGCTTTTTGATACCATTGTTTTGAATAGTATGACGAATCGTCACGAGCTTTTTTATAATTACCTCGCCCAAACGTCTGATTTTCCGCTCGCACTCGACATCGACCGTGCCGAGGGAATTTATCTTCACGGAACCAACGGCGAAAAATACGTTGATATGATTTCGGGGATTGGTGTTAGCAACGTAGGCCACCGACATCCCCACGTGCTGAAAGCCATTCACCAGCAGCTCGATAAATATATGCACCTGATGGTGTACGGGGAATACATCGAAACGCCCCAAGTGAAGTTGGCTGAGGCGTTGGTTGGAACTTTAAGACCCCACCCCTTGCCCGTCCCCTGCGAGGAAGGGGAGCTATTCAATCTCCCTCCCTTACAGGGGAGGGTTGGGGAGGGGTTAGACAACGTCTATTTCACCAACTCAGGCGCGGAAGCAGTCGAAGGAGCCATGAAACTCGCCAAGCGCTTTACAGGGCGCAGCGAAATCATATCTTGTTTCAATGCCTACCACGGCAGTACGCAAGGCGCGTTGAGTTTGGCGGGGGCTGAGTTTTTCAAACGTAATTTTCGTCCCTTACTCCCCGACGTCCGTCACATTCGTTTTGGCGTATTGGAAGACCTTGCCCTAATTACTACCCGAACGGCCGCCATCATCATCGAAGTGATTTCGGGCGAAGCGGGCGTGCGAGTTCCCGACGTTGCGTACCACCAAGCCTTGCGCGCGCGTTGTACCGAAACGGGTACCTTGTTGGTCTATGATGAAATTCAGACGGGCTTTGGGCGAACGGGCACCTTCTGGGCGTTTGAGCAATTTGGGGTCGTACCCGATATTTTGTTGTGTGCCAAAGGTATGGGTGGCGGAATGCCCATTGGGGCGTTTATTTCGTCCAAAAGCATCATGGCTGTTTTTAAAAATAATCCTATTTTAGGCCATATCACTACCTTTGGTGGACATCCTGTGAGTTGTGCCTCTTCGTTGGCTACGTTAGAAGTGATTCATTCAGAAGGGCTTGCTGAAAGTGCTGTCGCTAAAGGGCAGCTTATTCGCGAGTTGTTACAGCATCCTTCCATCAAAGAAATTCGGGGGAAAGGACTGATGTTGGCGGTCGAGTTTGAGTCGTTTGAAGTACTAAAACCCATCATTGACCGCGCGATATTGCGGGCAAAACAGGGCACGGGAGTAATCACCGATTGGTTTTTGTTTTGCGATAACTCCATGCGAATTGCCCCGCCGCTTGTCATCACGGAGGCCCAAATTAGGGAAGCGTGTAATATCATTTTAGAAGCAATAGATTGACAAATTTTAATACCTTTGTGGCCTCAATCTACCAATCATCTACCAGTATATATTGACGGGCAAGTTGTCCGTACCACAAATCAAATGGATACCCGATTTTTAGGAGTGGGCGTGGCTTTAGTTACCCCCTTCGACACCAACCACGATATTGATTACACGGCGCTCAAAAAACTCATTGATTTTGTAAGCGAAGGCGGTGTAAATTACCTTGTTGTTCAAGGTACAACGGGCGAAACCTCCACCACTACTGCTCAGGAGAAGCTCGATTTGTTGAAGTTTGTTCAAGACAATAATTCCAAAAAACTCCCAATTGTATATGGTTTAGGTGGCAACAACACCCGTGCTGTGCTGGAAACGTTGAAACAAACCGACCTTTCGGGTGTAGATGTTATTTTGTCGGTATGTCCTTACTACAACAAGCCTTCACAGCGTGGTTTGATTGCTCACTTTACGGCCATTGCCGACGCGAGTCCTGTGCCTGTGTTGTTGTATAACGTACCAGGACGTACGGTGGTAAACATGAAAATAGAAACCATTGTAGAACTTGCCAAACATCCTAATATCATTGGTATCAAAGATGCGTGTGCCAATTTTGACCAATACATGGAATTGGCTAAACTGTGCCCAAGCGACTTTTTGCTGATTTCGGGAGATGATAACCACGTTTCACCCATGATTAGTATTGGTTGGAAAGGGGTTATTTCGGTGATTGCCAACGCTTTCCCGAAAGAATTTACCGAAATGACGTGGCACGCCCTCGAAAATCGCCCCGACGAAGCCGCCGCAATTCAGTATCGTTTCTTGGATATGGACGGCCCGTTGTATGCAGAATCAAATCCTGTAGGCATCAAAAAGTGCCTCGAAATCAAAGGTATATGCAGCAGCGAAGTGCGTTTACCCCTGGTGAAAGCTTCGGATGAACTTGGTGTACAACTTACGGCTATTATGACCCGCGAAGGGTTGTTGTAGTAAATAAGTATTTTTTGATAAACGAAAAGAGGCTGTCATTGTGAGACAGCCTCTTTTCGTTTGTTTTTTGGTGAAAACCACTACGGCAACATAAACACCGCGTTGGAGAACAACAACTTACCGTTGTACCAAAAACCACGGAAAAGTGGGTTGTTAGCGATGTAAACTATTTTACCACGGCCTACTTCTTCTACACCAAGGAAAAGAGAGTTAGGGAGTTTTTCCTTCACGTTTTTACCCGTAAAACCAGCTACGTAGCCCTCTTTTTCGCTTTTTAAATAACCAACGTTCCAGCCATTTTTCAAGAATTCATAGTTATAAACGTTGTTGACAAGGGCAAAATAGTGGTCAGGAAATCCAAATGCCAATGGGTGCGAATTGTCCAATTTGATTTTATAGATACTTCCTGGAGATTCGTCTGACACCGACTCGCGCTCGCGGTTGGCAAACGCTTTCAGGTTATCGTCATCGTTCTTTTTGTCTGACTTCTTGCTGTCGTCTTTTTTGTTTTTCAAGCCAAAACCTTCTTTATCGGCCAAAAGCCCAGTAGCATTTTCCAACAAAATCAAACGACCACCGCTGCGGAGCCATTCGCGCAAGGCAGGGAATTGACTTTCTCGAATAAGTGAACCAAAACCCGATGGGACAATCAATACGTCCAATTTTGCAAACGGAATCCCTGCTCCAAAACGGCTATTAGGGTCGATGAGTGTCAGCGGGTAACTGAGTTCTTGGTCGAAGAAATGCCAAATTTCGCCTACGTTGGTCGCTGTAGTACCCTCACCTGCTAGAAGCCCAACCCGTGGCGTTGTTTTGAGATTATAGACATAGTCAGAGCCAAAGTCAGAGCCTTTAGAGGCCGCACCGCTTTCAGTGGCGCTGAGTGCTACCCCAAAATTAGCGGCTTCGGCTTGTACAATCTTGTCGAACGAATCACCTAGCCCTTCGTTTCCTGCACGGGTAATAATGAGTGTACCTGCGGCGTAGGTTTTACCGCCCATGTCAAACGTTTTTTCTGCTGCCCGAACCCGTACTTTTTGTTTTGAAATGGCGGCTAAAAACTTGGCATCTTCCGCCGATTTCCACGATACAATATATGCGTAAGGTTTTCCACTAATGGCAGGTTGTGGGCTGCTGGCGGGTGCTTGTGGGTTAGGCGTGAGCCGCTCTTTTACGCCGTATGTTTTGGCACCGTACGCCAACGGTACGCACCAAGACGTAATATCGTAAGTGATTGAATCCTCAAGCATCGGCTTGATTTCGAACAAAATCTTCAATAGATTCGACTTGGGTTGGTAAGCACTGATGACCAAGTCGCCCGCTTCAGTTTTAAAAGGTTCGTCTTTCTGGGTCAAATAGTTGTAGCCAGTCAATGCACGGCTGTCGTTGGCGTATCCGTAGCGGATTTGGTTTTTATCCAACAATGTTTTCAACGCTTTTACGCGGCCTTCGTCGCCTGCTGTTTTTACAACGTACGATTTATAAATGCCAATGGGACTATTTTGGTTACGGTCGTAGAATTTCACAAACTCTTCTACTACTTTGCCCGAACGGTCAGCGATGGCTTCCATGGTGGCAATACTCGCCGCCGATACGTGCGCCACGCGGTGGGTAAGGCGAAGGGTATCTCCTTCATCAGGGCGTTCGTAGGCCAATCCAGCGATGCCGCCACCACCTTGCTCGTAGGTCATCGCAATTGCACCGTTGTAAGTAGGCCAAGTATCACCATAACTTGGGTAAAACAAGTCGAAACGCTCGCGTGTATAGTAGAGCCAGTTGTTGCGGTCAAAGTAGCGTTTGTTGTATGTACCTACCACATCCTGCATTTCACGTTGCCACGGTGTGATGTCTTCGTGGTAAGGCTTGGCTGATGGTGCAAAATAGTAGGGGCTGTTGGGACCCATTTCGTGGAAATCGCCGTGTACTTGTGGCATCCATTGTTGAAAAGCAGCCACGAGTTGTTGCATAATCTCTTGGGTTTGCCACGCCCAGTCGCGGTTGGGGTCAAACAAGTAGTGGTTCCAACGTCCTCCTGGCCAAGGCTCGCCGTGTTCCCAAGCGGAGGTGTTAGCATTGGCGGTCACCCCCACTTTTTGGTTGTACCAGTTGACGTAGCGGTCGTGGCCGTCGGGGTTAAGGCAAGGGGCTAAAATAACCACGGTATTTTTTAGAATCTTGTCGGCTACTGCTCCACCCGCCAACAGTTCGTGCAGTACTTTGGGAAATGCGGCTGAATTGGTTACTTCGTTTCCGTGTACGTTGTAACTCATCCACACAATCGCAGGGCGCGTTTTGCTGGTCGGTTGACCGCTCATCAAACCGATGCTTTTGAGGTTATCGGTACGGATCTGGTCTAAGTTTTTAATGTTTTCTTCCGAACTCACTACGACCATCATCAGTGGGCGTTTTTCAAATGTTTGTCCGTACGACATCAATTTTACTTTGGCAGGCACTTGCTGCGATACGTGCGTAGCATACTGATAAAGACGGTGGGTAGGGACCATTTGTTCCCCTGGCGCAAAACCAAAGAACTGCGTAGGTGATTGAAGCTGGGCCAGAGACTGTAAGCTCAAAAGTAAGCCCGCTAAATACAATAAGGGTTTTCTCATGGAGGTTTTTAGTTGAAATGAGTTGTAACAAATGCTTAGTTTGGTACAACAATTAAAATGAATGGCCAAAAATAAGCAAACTTTAAAGATACCGTAAATTTATTGGACAAGCCCGAAAGAAAAAGCGATGTAGCTGCTTTTAATGAAAACTAATCCAAGCTCTTTTTATGAACTCTCGTCGCGATTTCCTTCGCCAAGTGGGCGGGTCTGCCCTTACGTTATCATTGGCTACTACTACTTTTCACGAACAAGCACACGCTTTACCTGCCGACGGCAAGCAACTTGGCGTGGCTTTGGTAGGATTGGGGAGCTACGCCGACCGCGTGGCTACGGCCATGAAAGATTGTAAGTTGGCAAAACTCATAGGGGGTGTCACAGGAACCCCTTCTAAAATTGATACTTGGAGCACCAAGTTTGGGCTGGACAAAGCCAATTTTTACAGTTACCAAAATTTTGAACAAATCAAAGATAACCCCGCCATCGACGCGGTGTATATAACACTTCCCAACTCTATGCACCACGAATACGTGATTCGGGCGGCCAAAATGGGGAAGCACGTGATTTGTGAAAAACCAATGTCGGTAACGGTCAAAGAGGCCGAAGAAATGATTGCCGCCTGCAAAAAAGCGAACGTCAAACTCTACATTGGGTATCGTTTACACTTTGAACCCTATACCCGTGAACTGATTCGCTTGCGGAAATCGGGCGAATTAGGGAAAATTTTACACGTAAATACCTACGATGGTTTCAAAATTGGTGATCCAAAACAATGGCGTCTCAAAAAAGCCTTAGCGGGTGGAGGAGCCATGATGGACGTGGGTATTTACTGCATCAACGGCGCGCGTTACGCCACGGGAGAAGAACCGATTTGGGTGTCGGCGGAAGAAACTAAAACCGACCCTGTTAAATTCAAGGAGGTTGACGAAACCATCACTTGGCAAATGGGCTTCCCAAGTGGGGCGATTGCGTCGTGCGTAACAACCTATAATTTCAACAACTTAGAACGGCTTTATGTGATTGGCGAAAAAGGCTACGTCGAACTTGGTCCTGCGTTTGGGTATGGCCCTATCAAAGGGCGTACTAATCGCGGCGAAATGAGCTGGGACACCACCAAAATGCACCAAACATGGCAAATGGACGGCTTAGCCGATTGTATTCTCAACGGAAAACCCGATCCTAACATGACGGGCGAAGAAGGACTAAAAGACATGAAAGTGATTGAGGCGGTTTATAAGTCTATTGCAGCTGGGGGGAAAAAGGTGTCGGTGGTTTAGTGTACTAGTTGATTTCGGTCAGACGATAGTCAGACCGCTAGTGCAGTTGGAACTAAAAGATCGTCACTTTTTAGCAATTTCGGTCTGACTGTCGTCTGACCAACGTTGCATCGGTCTGACTATCGTCTGAACTGAATCACGTACATCGGTCAGACGACAGTCAGACCGATGTACGTAAACAAATTGTAAAAAAATAGCTGAAACACTACTGAAAACTTCATTTGAACTTAATTTTTGCGTGAAATAGAGGTAACAACGCACAGGTACTTTTGCAGCTTAATCCATTTCGTTTATGCAAAAGATACTTTTACCCCTCACCCTATTGTTGTTTGTGTATGCTTGTGCCGATCACCGACTCGACCCTGCATTCAATGAAAACCCAGCTACTTTTACCGAAATTGCAAGCATCGACATCGGTGATACAGGTGCTGCCGAAATCAGTGCTTTTGACCCTACCACTGGGCGTTTGTTTGTGGTGAATAACAGTACTGTTAACAAAATTGACATCCTTGAAGTAAGTGCAAATAGCCAACTCAGGGTGGTAGGAAATATCAGCATGACCCCGTACGGCGGAGCTGTCAATAGCTTGAGTATTTTCAACGGCAAACTAGCCGCTGCCATTGAGTCTGCTACTAAAACCGACCCAGGTAAAGTTGTCGTATTCAACACCATTGACCAAAAAGAACTGAAAGTAATTCCGGTAGGTGCTTTGCCTGACATGGTGACATTCTCACCTGATGGTCGTTATATCCTTACTGCCAATGAAGGCGAACCCAACGACGCCTACACCATCGACCCCGTCGGAAGCGTTTCTATCATTTCGGTGGATGACAACTATTCGGTAAAAACCCTCGATTTCTCAGGTTTTGCGCCTCAGCAAGCAGCCCTTAAAGCCCAAGGATTGCGTATTTTTGGACTCAACGCTAGTTTTGCCCAAGACATTGAACCCGAATACATTACTGTCTCGGATGATTCAAAAACCGCTTGGGTGACGCTGCAAGAAAACAATGCCATTGCCAAAATTGACCTTACGTCAAAAACGATTAGTACGATTTTTCCATTAGGCTTCAAAAATTATAACCTTGACGAAAACGCCATCGACGTGAGCGACCAAGACAATGCCATTGCCTTGAAAAAATGGCCTGCTTTTGGCATGTATCAGCCCGACGCCATTGCCGTTCTAGAGTCAGGTGGTGTACCTTATCTTTTCACGGCCAATGAAGGTGACGCCCGCGAATACACTGGTTTTTCTGAAATCCGTCGTGTCAATCACAGTTCAATAATACTCGACCCGACGGCTTTCCCTAATGCTGCTACTCTTAAAACTAATGCTCAGATGGGACGCCTTAATATCACAACTACCCTTGGCAATACCGACGGCGATAATGATTATGATGCGCTTTATTCGTTGGGAGCACGTTCGTTTAGTGTATGGAACGGAAATACGGGTGCTCAGGTATTTGATAGCAAAAATGAGCTTGAAGTACGCAGCATTGCTGCGGGAGTTTATGACGATGCCCGTAGCGATGACAAAGGCGTTGAGCCTGAGGGTATTGCCATTGGCCAAGTAGGGACTCGCAAAGTAGCTTTTGTAGGAATGGAACGCGCCGACGCAGTGGCTGTTTATGACGTTACCAATCCTACTGCTCCCGTCTTTTTACAACTTCTCAAGACGGGTGATGCACCAGAAGGTGTTTTGTTTGTCCCCGCAAACCAAAGCCCGCTCAAGAAGAGCTTATTGATTGTCAGCAGTGAAAATGACGGGATTATCAAAATTTACCGTCCTCAATAAGGAGAAAATTGTGGTTGTGAGCAACCACAATCACAAAACGAACGAATCTGTCAACGGCGTTGTCTAATTTAGGCAGCGCCGTTGTTGTTTTTAGTGCTAAATTCCGAAAAAATTGGTATGTTTCGTGTTTAAACGTCATCAACATGAAACTTCTTTACCTAGCCTTTTTTTCTTGTTTATCCCTCTGCGTTTTTGCCCAAAAACCTCCTATCTCTAGCCTCAAAGAAACGATTACGGCACGCCTCAAAACCGTAGAAGGGGAGTTCGCAGTTGCTTTCAAAGACCTTCAAACGCAAGAAACATTCTTTATCAATGAGCGAGAAAATTTTCACGCGGCAAGTACCATGAAAACGCCCGTAATGATTGAGGTTTTCAAGCAAGCCAAAGCGAAAAAATTCAAACTTACCGATTCGATTTTGGTTAAAAATGAATTCAAGAGCATTGTCGATGGCAGTCCGTTTAAGCTTGATATTAGTGACGATAGCGCCGATGATATGTACCGCCAAATTGGCAAAAAAATGACAATCTATGATCTCACGTACCAAATGATTATTGTAAGTAGCAACCTTGCCACGAATATTTTGATTGACCTGGTGGACGCCAAAAATGCCAATGCAACGATGCGTCAGCTCGGAGCGAAAGAGATTCAGGTTTTGCGAGGTGTGGAAGATACTAAGGCGTTTCAGAAAGGCCTAAATAACTCCGTCACGGCTTATGATTTGATGCTTATTTTTGAAAAAATTGCGCTTAAAAAAGTGGTTAACAGAAAAGCCTGTGATGAAATGATTCGCATTTTATTTGATCAAAAATTTAATGAAATTATTCCAGCTCAGCTTCCAGGGATTGTGAAGGTTGCTCACAAGACAGGGTCTATTACGGGAGTTCAGCACGACTCAGGTATTGTATTTCTTCCCGATGGCCGAAAATATGTGCTAATTTTACTTTCAAAAAAATTGGTAAAACCCAAAGAAGGAGTAAGAGCACTCGCGGATATTTCAAGGCTGATTTATGAAGCCGTAAAGTAAGTTGGGGCTATCTTTGGAAGGTTTAGGGCGGCTAATCGTAAGTTTAGTAAAAAAATTTGTGCCAAAAAGACGGTAGAACATAGCCTTTTTTAGCCTTTTCGTGGGCTTTTTGTTAATTTTTATCTTTTTTTCAATGAAATGTATTTCTTTCTAAAAGAATAAGTCACTAACTTTGTAGAGTTGTTTAAACGACTGCCGCCAAACTAGGTTGTCTTTAAGTAAACTAGAAGCTACTACATTTACTAATGATGTTACTTCTTATGATAAGAAGAGTCAAAATAAAGAGTTTTTCATAACGTTGAGTAAAGTCAAAAAGCCGCGCGGATCTTCTGCACGGCTTTTTTGTTTTTATACTATTCAATAGAATTAGAACCACTCGGGCTGCATCTCCACCGTTGCTCGATTTTGACTAAGAAGTCGCTTGGCTAGGGCCGTGGTCTTTACCAATTCATATTCAAAGAAATAATGAGCAGTAGCTATTTTTCCTTGGTAAAAATGGCGTTCTGAATCAGCGTTGGTATCCACCAGTTTTTTGTTTGCTTCGCTAGCTTGTTTGAGCCACTGCCAAGCGATGGTTGTAATTCCAAACATTTCTAAATAAAGCGTGGCGTCGGCCAAAAATGCCTCCACATTTTGCGGAGCTATGGCCAACAGGTGCCCCGTTACTTGTTGCACCTTGAGCAATGTCTTTTCTAACTGCTCTGCCCAAATAGGTAGCTTTGGTTCGTTGACAGCGGCTTTGGCCTGCGCGATGGTCAGGCTCATTTCTTCGGCCAGCAATTGTACCGCTTTTCCACCTTTGAGGGTAATTTTTCGGCCTAATAAATCGAGCCCATGAATCCCCGTTGTACCTTCGTGAATGGGATGAATACGCGCTTCACGGTAATATTGTTCGAGCGGAAAATCGGTCGTATAGCCTGCACCTCCCAAAATCTGCACGGCTGCACTGGTAGTTTGGCAGCACATTTCGGACGGGTAGGACTTGGCAATGGGCGTAAGCAAATCTAGTAATAATTCTGCCTTTTCTCTCTCAGCTCCTTCGGCGACGTGGGCAATATCGGCCCAAAGTCCACACTGCAACAACAACGACAGCGAACCTTCAACCACCGATTTTTGAAATAATAACATTCGTTTGACATCCGCGTGGTGGATAATCAGCGTCTGAGGCTGGGCTGGGTCTTTGGCCGCGATGGGCCTGCCTTGTGGACGTTCTTTGGCATAGGCCAACGAGGCGTAGTAGGCTGCCGTGCCGATGGCCGCCGCGTTGGTGCCCACTCCAACCCGAGCTTCGTTCATCATTTGGAACATATAACTCAGCCCTTTGTGTTCTTCTCCCACCAAATAGCCCAAGCAGTCGGTATCAGAACCAAACATCAAGTGCGCGATTGGCGCTCCTTTGTAGCCCATTTTATGATAGACCCCTGGTGTGGTGACGCCGTTGGGCACCAATCCTTCGGGCGTAACGCGTTGCTGAGGTACTATAAACAACGAGATTCCTTTCGTACCGATGGGGCCGCCTTTGATTTTGGCCAACAACAAATGAACCACGTTTTCGCAGGCGTCGTGATCACCGCACGAAATAAAGATTTTTTGCCCTTGTATTTTGTAAACACCTGCGGTTTGAGTAGGTTCGGCGCTGGTTGAAATGTCTGATAGCGAGCTTCCTGCGTTGGGCTCGGTCAAGGCCATGGTTCCTTGCCAACGACCGTTGTACATGTTGGGCGTGTAGGTATCAATGAGTTCTTGTGAACCAAAACTTCTAATCAAATTGGCCGCTCCTGTGGTCAAAAATGGATACACACTGGCCGAATAATTAGCGGCTTGAAAAATAAACGCTGCCGCATTGTGAACCGTCGCGGGGAGTTGTTGCCCGCCTTCTTCGTAGCTAAAAGTGGCATTTATCCAGCCATCTTCCCCAAAACGCCGCGTGATGGCTTTCATCCCTTCGTGGACGAGGATTTTTCCATCGACAAGTTGGGGCTCATTTCTGTCCATTTCGGTCAGCAAAGGGCGCAACATTTTGTCGGCGATTTGCTCGGCGGCGTCCAGCACCATATCAAACGACTCCCGATTGTGGTCTTGGAAGTACGGGTATTGTACCAACTGCTCCACGTCAAGCAGTTGGTACAGATTAAATTGAAGGTCGTGTTTTGAAAAAAACATACGATTATTTTTTTACCTCATCCCGCAAAGCCTTTCGTAGAATTTTGCCTACGTTGGTCTTGGGCAATTCGGTACGGAATTCGATGTGCTTAGGGCATTTGTAGGCCGTCAAGTTTTCGCGACAATAGGCCATAATTTGCTCTTTTGTAAGGCTTTCATCTTTTTTTACCACAAAAATCTTCACCGCTTCGGTTGTTTTTTCGTCGGGTACACCAATACAAGCAACCTCCAAAACACCCTGACATTGCGCTACCACATCTTCTATTTCGTTGGGATACACGTTGAAACCTGACACAAGTACCATGTCTTTTTTCCGATCCACGATTTTGAAGAAGCCATCGGCATCCATCACTCCAACATCCCCCGTTTTGAACCATTGACGGCCATCGGAAGGGTCGGTAAACATCACTTTGGCCGTTTCGTCGGGGCGGTTGTAGTAACCTGGCATTACTTGTGGGCCTAATGCACAGATTTCGCCTGCTTCGCCTATGCCGGCCCAGGTGCTATCGTCGCGCATGATGCGCATTTCGGTACTTGGGAAGGGAATTCCTATCGTACCTACGCGGTTATCAGTTGTTTTTAGAGGGTTAGCACAAAGTACGGGCGATGTCTCAGACAAGCCGTAGCCTTCGGTTGGCAAATTGCCTGTGAGCTTATACCATCGTTCGGCCACCACTTTTTGTAGTGCCATTCCTCCCGCCGAGGTTATTTTGAGGCCGCTAAAATCAACTTCGCCAATTTTGGGGTGATTCATCAAGCCATTGTACAATGTATTCACGCCCGTAAAGGTGGTCACTTTGTACTTTTTCAGGTCTTTGATAAACGCCTCCATGTCGCGAGGATTAGTAATGAGCAAGTTCATCCCGCCGTTTTTAAGGGCAGAAAGGGCGTTGCACGTAAGCGCGTACACGTGGTACAGCGGCAAAGCTGCCACAATCACGTTGGTCTGTCCTTCGGGAATCGTATTGAGCATCGGGCTCAAATAGACGCAGTTGGCTTCTACGTTAGAAATGATGTTGCGGTGGGTTAGCATGGCTCCTTTCGACACCCCCGTTGTCCCACCCGTATATTGAATAAAGGCCAAGTCTGAATTTCTCAAATCAGGTTTTTGGTATTCGGCGGCGGCGCCTTTGCTCAACGCATCCGTAAACGACTTTGCGGTAGGAAGGTCATAGTCAGGAACCATCTTTTTGACATTCTTTACCACAAAGTTGACAAGTTGTTTTTTGCCAAAACCCAACAAATCGCCAATCTCGGTGACCAGCACGTGCTCGATATTGGTATGAGGAAGTACCTTTTCAAGGTTAGAAGCAAAGTTGGCCAAAATCACAATGGCTTTTGCTCCCGAATCTTTGAATTGGTGCTCCATTTCGCGGGGCGTATAAAGCGGATTGGTATTGACCACCGTGAGTCCTGCCCGCAATGCACCAAACATCGCAATGGGGTATTGCAGCACGTTGGGCATTTGAATCGCAAGGCGGTCGCCTTTTTGGAGGCCGATGCTTTGCAGATAGGCAGCAAAATTGCGAGATTGTTTGTCTAACTCAGCATACGTAATTTCTTTGCCCATGCAGGAATAAGCTTTACGCGAGGCATACTTTGTAAAGCCTTCATCAATCATTTCTAACAACGAAGAATAGATATCTGGATTAATTTCAAAGGGCATTCCCGCTGGGTAAAATTTTAGCCACGGAAAGGTATCTCTAGTTACAGCCATTCAGATTTTAGGTTGATGTTTAGAAAAAATTGTACACTACAAAGATATAAATGAAGTTAGAGGGAAGAAGTTTTACCCCAGACTTTTCATGACAAAAAATGATTTTAAGGTCTTTTCCTCTATATTCAGTACGACAGAACGAGCAAAAACGTCTACTACAAAAAAAACTTTACCCAGTTTAAAGTAATTTTCAAAGTTGTTCGTCTAACCAATTAACCACTTAAAATTAACATTGGCAACCGCACGACTACCTATTGTTCAGACCATCAAAAAGTACAGCAAGCAACTTTTTGGCTTCATTCGTCAGCGCGTAAGCAGCGACGAAGATGCTGAGGATATTTTGCAGGACGTTTGGTACCAACTGAGCAGTCAGCCCGAAGTAGAAGCCATTGAGCAAGTGGGAAGCTGGCTGTATCGCGTGGCTCGGAACCGCATTGTGGATACTTACCGTAAGCAGCGCCCCGAAACCCTCGAAGATTACGGCTACGAAGACGAAGACGGCGAAATTGTGTTCAAAGATTTATTGCTCGCCGACGACGGAACGCCCGAAAGTGACTATCTCCGCGAGTTGTTTTGGCAACAACTCATGGAAGCCCTCGACGAACTTCCCGAAAACCAGCGTCAGGTGTTTGTGTGGAACGAACTTGAAGACGAGACGTTTCAGGAAATAGCTGACCGCACGGGTGAGAACATCAAAACGCTGATTTCTCGCAAACGCTACGCTGTGCAGCATTTGCGCAAACGGTTGGCGGGTTTGTACCAAGATTTATTGATTGATTAACCATTTTTTTGACCAACGCAACCATGACTACTAAACACAATCGTCGGGCCTATTTTTTCTTATTTCCGCTTTTTGCGGTGGTGGCCGTTTTGGTACTTGGGGCTGCCGTCATGTGGCTTTGGAATGCTATTTTGCCTTCCTTACTCGGCACCGCTTTTATATCTTATTGGCAAGCAGTGGGATTATTGATTTTGTGCCGTTTGTTGTTTGGGAACTTTAGCCGTGGCAAGGGTGCACCTTGGGCACAGCACGCCCAAAAGAAAGCTGCTTTTCGGGAAAAATGGCTTCACATGAACGACGAAGAGCGCGCTCGCTTGCGCGAAGAATGGCGTAAACGCTGCGGTAAAAATTAATTCAAAAAAAATCAGAATTCGTTAAAGTAATTTTTGATTTCAATCGTCATCCTATTTGTACAGGGTTTGTACACATCACCATATAACCATTTAACAGCTATGTTTACTATTTTGAGAGTTATCGGAGCCGTACTTTTTGGCGCTTTATTTCTGTTCATGTTGCCTTTCTTATTACTGAAAGCGTTTTTCTTTTTCTTGTTTTTTGGCTTGGCATTTCGACTTATGATGGGTCGCCGCCGTCGCCAATGGAAACGCTATCAGGCGTATTACACACCTTATGAGGACGTAACAGCGCAATACCGTAAAGAAAACTTGAACGATTCGTTTCAACACCCTATCACGAAAATTTAATCAATTTTAATAGCCATGTATCATCATCACAGAAAATGTGGGCACGGACACTCTGGAATGGGGTTCGGCCCGTTTGGAAAACAGTTCGGTCGTGCCTTTGCAGGTAATCAATACCGAGTACCTGTCAATGTACTAAAAACCGAAAACAGCTACGAAATCTTCGTCATCGCTCCCGACCGCGCTAAGGAAGACTTTAAAATCAGTCTCAAAGGCAACGAGCTGACGATTGCGTATCAGGCAAAAGAAGACATCAAAGAAAACCAACAGTGGATTCGTAACGAGTTTACCAAGGCTTCGTTTGAGCGTACCTTTGTCATTGACGAAACCATCGAGTCGGAGGGCATCAAAGCTGAGTACAAAAACGGCGTATTGCAAGTGACATTGCCGATTGTTCCAGGCTCAGCTAAGCCCGCACAGGAGATTGCAGTAGCGTAAACGTGGAAAGGGTTGCTCACAACCCGCCCTAAGCGCATAATAAAAATAGTCGGCTGCCAAGGTAGCCGACTATTTTTATTATAAACCTGTCAACAGGCAATGTAAAAACCACAAACTTATTTCAACCCACCCACCATGTCTTCAGGGCGTACCCACTCATCAAATTGGTCAGAAGTCATGTGTGTGAAATCCAGACCTTTGAGTTCAAACTCAAGCGCGGCTTGTTTGAGGGTAATGCCACGCTTGTGGGCATCTTGCGCGATGGCCGCCGCGTTGTAGTAACCGATTTTAGGGTTCAATGCCGTTACCAACATCAACGAGTTGTTGACGTGCTTACGGATGTTGTCCGTCAATGGCTCGATACCTACTGCACACTTATCGTTGAAAGCTACGCATACATCGCCAATCAAACGCGCTGAGTGCAAGAAGTTGTAAATCATCACAGGCTTAAACACGTTCAACTCGAAGTGACCGTTTGAGCCACCGATGTTAATTGCTACGTCGTTGCCCAATACTTGGCAGGCTACCATGGTCATGGCTTCGCACTGTGTTGGGTTTACTTTTCCTGGCATGATAGAGCTTCCAGGTTCGTTGTCAGGAATGAAGATTTCGCCGATACCCGCGCGTGGTCCCGACGAAAGCATACGGATGTCGTTGGCAATTTTCATCAAGCTAACGGCTACCGTTTTAAGCGCGCCGTGGGCTTCCACAATGGCATCGTGGGCTGCCAAGGCTTCAAATTTGTTTTCGGCCGTGATGAATGGCAGACCCGTCAACGCCGCGATGTGACCCGCTACGTTTTCAGAATAACCTTTTGGCGTGTTGATTCCCGTTCCTACGGCCGTTCCACCCAACGCCAATTCTGACAAGTGCGCCAAGGTATTGTTGATGGCGCGCAAGCCGTGGTCAAGTTGAGAAACGTAGCCCGAAAACTCTTGCCCGAGGGTTAATGGCGTCGCATCCATGAAGTGCGTACGACCAATTTTTACGACGTCCTTAAACGCCTCCGATTTGGCTTTGAGCGTATCACGGAGTTTTTGGATGCCAGGAATAGTAACTTCGATCAAAATTTTGTAGGCCGCAATGTGCATCGCCGTCGGGAACGTATCGTTGGAAGACTGCGATTTATTGACGTCATCGTTGGGATTCAAGAATTTTTTCTCGTCCAACAACGAACCACCGTTGATTACGTGGGCGCGGTAAGCAATCACCTCGTTGCAGTTCATGTTTGACTGCGTGCCTGAACCCGTTTGCCAAACGACCAACGGAAACTGGTCATCGAGCTGACCTGCCAAAATTTCGTCGCACACTTGTGCAATCAAATTCTTTTTGTCTTCTGGAAGGATACCTGCCTCAAAGTTGGTGATAGCAGCCGCTTTTTTCAAGTAAGCAAACGCCCTAATGATTTCCTTCGGCATTTTGTTGATGTCTTGGGCAATCGGGAAGTTCATGATGGAGCGTTGTGTTTGTGCTCCCCAATACACGTGTGCAGGTACTTCTACCTTTCCCATCGTGTCTTTTTCTATACGGAATTCCATTGGATGAATGACGGGGCCGCCCGCGCGGTGAATTTGAATGAATGATTGAGTCGATGGATGAGCTAATTGGGACAATTGTTCAGCCATCTTGCAAAAGTAAACACAAATCGCTTACCCGCTTTTGATAGAAATCATAATCTCTCTAATTTTACCAAAAAAATAAAACCAATGACTGCATCTTCCACAATCCGCAAACAGCGTTTGAGGCTGGACATTGAGGTGACTCGTAAGCAGAAGAAAGCACTTCTGAGTGTGCTCAAAGCGCTTGATATTGAAGTGAAGCCACGAGAGCTTACCGAAGAAGAGGAAGATTTAGCGTTGGGCATTGCGGTAGAAGAAGGGAAGAAAGAGGGCAGATTGTCAGAAAGAGAACAAGAAGAGTTTTTGAAATGGATGCAGAATGAAATTTCAAACCAATAAATCATTTGAAAGAGACTTAAACAAGAGTCCTTCTGCTCTTATTTCTGAAGTGCTAGCAATTTACAATCAAGTTAGTAACGCTCAGAACCTCAAAGATATCCCAAATCTCAAAAAGCTATCGGGGTATAAAAATGTTTACCGAATTCGAGTTGGAGAATATCGGATTGGGCTTTACGTGGAGGAGGATACCATTGTCTTTGGACGAATTTTGCCCCGAAAGGAAATTTATCGATTTTTTCCTTAAAAGTTAGTAGTCAAGCAACGTAGATTAAGAGTAAAAGAAACAGAACCTTTGTATAAGTTTAAAATACAAACACATAACGTTAAAAGTCTCGTAGAGACACAACCTTTGTAGAACCTACAAGATTAACCAATAATTAATAACTGTGGCCACGCCACTCATCTCAATTTGTTAAAATGCTTCACAAAGTATTAAAAGTAAACCCCAACGATAACGTAATCGTAGCTTTGCGCGACCTACCAGCGGGCGAAGTTGTTGAGTTTGAAGGAGAATCTTATCTCTTACCCCACACCGTTTATGCCAAGCATAAGTTTGTAACCCACGATTTGGAAACGGGCGATGCCGTGACCATGTATGGCGTATTGGTAGGTCGTGCTTCGCAGTCTATCAAGCGCGGCGAACCCATTACTACCTATAACCTCAAGCATGACTCTGAGCCGTATAGCACAGCCAAACGTCAGCCGTATAGCTGGACCCCGCCCGACGTAAGTAAGTGGGTAGGACGCACATTCAAAGGCTACCGCCGCTCAGATGGAAAAGTAGGAACCTACAACTACTGGTTGGTGATTCCGTTGGTATTTTGCGAAAACCGTAACGTGATGACCCTCAAGACCGCTTTTGAGCGTGAATTGGGCTATGCGCAACCTGAACTTTACCGCGACCAAGTGCGCGAAATGCTGCATTTGTACCAAAATGGTCAGTTGGAAACGGTTCAAAAGTTAGCGCCTTTCACCGACTCTTCAGCGCCTCGCCCGTGGTCGAGTGACTTAAATCGTCCTTTCAAAAACGTTGATGGGATTAAGTTTTTGACCCACGAAGGTGGCTGCGGAGGTACGCGCCAAGACGCCCACACGCTTTGCTCGTTGTTTGCGGCTTATGCCGTTCACCCCAACGTGGCAGGTGTGACGGTGTTGAGTTTGGGTTGCCAAAACTCGGAAGAAAAAATCTTGATGGACGAAATCCACAAGCGTAGCCCTAAGTTTGACAAGCCGTTGTATATTTTTGAACAACAGCAAGGAACGGAGGCAGCGATGATGTCGGCGGCGATTAAGCAAACGTTTTTGGGATTGATCAAAGCCAATGAATGCGAGCGCGAAGACGTGCCTATTACTGAACTGGTAGTTGGCTTAAAATGTGGCGGTTCGGATGGTTTCTCGGGAATTTCGGCGAATCCCGTTTTGGGACAAGTATCGGATATTTTGGTGACATTGGGTGGAAAAACCTTGTTGGCCGAGTTTCCAGAATTGCACGGGGTGGAGCAAGAACTCCTCAACCGCTGCGTGACGGAAGAAAAAGCGGCCAAGTTTGAAAAACTCATGCGCGACTATTCGGGCAAAGCCGATGCCGTAGGTTCAGCTTTTGCGTTTAACCCTTCGCCTGGAAACATCAAGGATGGTTTGATTACGGACGCCATCAAATCGGCGGGAGCTGCGAAAAAAGGTGGCTCGGCACCGATTCAGGACGTGACCAACTACACCGAAATTTCCCACGAAAAAGGTTTGCAGTTGGTGTGTACTCCAGGCAACGACGTAGAAGCCACCACGGGAAAAACCGCCGCTGGAGCCACCGTGATTTTGTTTACGACGGGCTTAGGAACGCCCACAGGAAATCCCATTTGCCCCGTGATGAAGGTGTCAACCAACTCCAAACTAGCCGAAAAAATGGTGGATGTGATTGACTTTAATTGCGGAACGGTCGTGACAGGAGAGGAAACCATCGCCCAAAATGCCGATGCCTTACTCGAAGAAATCATCGCCGTAGCAAGTGGTAAACTCACTCACGCCCAGCGCCTCGGCCAAGACGATTTCATCCCGTGGAAACGCGGCGTATCGTTATAAACTGGTAAATTGTACGATAGATTCAAAAGGGTCAGTCGGAAATTTACCGACTGACCCTTTTTTTGCTTGTCTCGAACTCCGTTTCGGGACACTTCCGGTTTAGCGTTTTCTGACGCATTTAATCACAGCTAAAAACATGATACAAAAAACAGCCACACTTTATCGAAATGCGTACGGCGGGATGTCGCGCGAAATATGGTTGCTTGCTGCCGTGATGCTCATCAACCGCTCGGGGACGATGGTCATTCCCTTCATGAGCGTTTACCTGACTCAATCACTGCATTTTACGCTTTCCGACGCGGGGCTGGTCGTAAGCTGCGCGGGTGCGGGAGGTATTTTGGGTGTCTATTTGGGAGGGAAACTGACCGATAAACTCGGCCATTATTACGTGCAATTATTCAGTTTGGCGCTGGGGGGAATGACATTTTTTGTGTTGATGCACATGCGCACAATTCCTACCCTTTGCGTTACGGCCTTCTTTCTCAATTTGGTGGGAGAGGGGTTTCGTCCCGCCAATTCCACCTCCATTGCCTTTTACAGTACGCCCGAAAACCGAACGCGGGCGTACGCGCTCAACCGTTTGGCTATCAACGTCGGCTGGGCGATAGGGCCTGCTTTGGGCGGAATTTTTGCAACGATTGGCTATAAGTACCTCTTTATTGCGGATGGCATCACCAACGTATCAGCAGCCTTGTTTTTACTGTTGTTGGTAAAAAATAGAAACAAAGCTACCGAAGAGCAAAAACATACCGAGCGAGAAGTGCCCATTAATCAATCAGCTTTTCGCGACGGAGTTTTTATGCGGATGTTGGTTTTTACGGTGCTTTTTGCCATTTGTTTTATGACATTTTTCAGCATCGTTCCCGTTTTTTGGCGTTCTGAGTTGAAAATCAAGGAAGTGTATATTGGATTGTTGCTGGGAATGAACGGGGTACTGGTAGCTGCCATCGAAATGCTGTTGATTTACCGAATTGAACGACTCCGTTCCAAACTGACCTTTATTGGCTGGGGAGTGTTGTTGTGCGGTTTGGCCTACTTATTTTTCGTTCTTTTCCCTGGAATGGTGTGGATTCTGCCCGTGGCGGTTGTCACCATTACGTTTAGCGAAATGCTGGCGATGCCGTTTTTGAATTCCCTCACCATTGAGCGCTCAACTCCCCAAAATCGCGGACAATATTCGGCTTTGTATTCAATGTGCTACTCTGTGGCGCAGGTAACGGCTCCCATATTGGGTGGACAAATCGCTACTCGTTTTGGGTTTTATACACTTTGGGGCGTGTTGGTAGCGGTATCGGTAGCGAGTTATCTGGGATTTCGGTGGGTAGAGTCGTTGATGGAAGAACGAAGCCGTGTGCTTTCTTAAAAAATAAAACCTCCCGAAAGTTTTGAACATTGTTGTACGCTTTAAAGTTAGGTACGCTCAAACAGACATTTAGTTTGATTGGTTTTTTTGTTTTGAAAATACGGTCATATTTTTGATTCTATCATCAGTAAGACAGTTATCGGCAATATTTTTGATAATTTGAGTGGAGTTCGAGATTTGCCACTTCAAGGTATCTGGCTTGAATTTAAGTTGGACAAATTGGTGAGCAAATTCTTTTCCTACCCTAATCGTTTGTCCGAAATGCGTAATTTGTCCTACTGATGATACTTTTCGAGTGTAGATTTTTTTTGCAATAAATTCATGAACTCTCTTTGAATCAAAGTCTTTACTTGAAAATACGCGTTGTTTAGTAATTAACTCAGGGAAAGCCATCGCCCTGGTTTTTCCCTCCAGCCGAGTTACTGGATACAGCTGTCGTTGAATATGAATTTGGGCATCTAGCTTGGCTTGTAATTCTTGTAAACAACGGCAAGCTTGCACTTCTGCCCAGCGTTGAGTGGTATCTTGCATTTTCTCAACGCGATTATTCATCTGTGGACAATAAGGTTTATTCCAAGTCAAATCAATATCGTGAGCGATAAGCCACAGCGCTAAAGGCGGAGTAGGTGCCCCAGCAGGACTTCCGAATGGCTCGCCATTATCTACTCTAAAACAACCTGCTTTTCCCCATTTGTTGAAAACCTCAATAAGTTTTTGCCGTATTTGGTCAATGGGCACTTGATTGATTCGGGCATAGGGGGAAAACGGGTGCTTCCAGACAAGCTCCACTTTTTTCATCCACAATGGTCAAATAACAAGCTGATTGACCATTTTCTAAGCTTAATCGTTCTTTGGCATCTACCTGCCAGATGTTATGAACCTGTGTTGATTGCCCAATTTTGGGTTCTAATTTTTAGGAACGTGGTTTGCTCATATGAGCTGACAAAAACCAACGTTGAATCGTGCGTACATGAACCACCTGAGAGCAACCATAGCGATTGACCAGGTGCATATGAATCAAGGGGCTTCCCCAATTTGGATGTAAACGTTTTAGCCAAAGAGCTCCTCGATAAATCACATCGGATCTACTGGGCGGCTTTTTGCCACAGTTCTCATATGCTGTTCGTAAATTTGATTGGGGAGTTTTTTGGTGTTTATGCCATAAGTTTCGCAGGGTAGCATAGGGAACACCTAAGTGTTCACTAATATATTTTAGTGTTTTACCTGAGGCTTTTAACTCCAGTAATGACTGCCGTATCGCTGTATTGGTCGCTTGTCCCATCGGTTGTTGCTTGTATGAGCGTATATCAAAAAACAAAAGTACTTAACTTCTTGCCGCTATAAATACTTAACTTTAAGACGTACAGCAACTTTCTGGATGTTACAACCGCTATTAATTTTGCAACCTAATCACGTGGATAGGCTTCTCTTCCATCATGGCTTTGGGCAAAAATGCCCATAAAAGCACATAAATAAAGACGACAGGTACGCCTGCAGCAAAGAAAAACGCAAGCACAAACAAAATACGAACAATCGAACGGTCGATGTCGAAATAATGCGCTAAACCTGCGGCTACACCACCGATGGCGGCTTGATTTTTTATGCGGTACAATCTGTTAGTTTCCATGGCTGTTAAATAGTTTTTGTGTTATTGTTGAATCAAAGGTACTATGTAATACCCAATAGTTGCAACTACACTCACACCAATGGAAAAAAAGCGGGACAAAGGGAGATTTTTAGGGACGAATTTTAACCGTTGATGTGTAAAAGCCCCACCGTTTGGGCATAAATATCTTGGAGCGAAATGGCTGATGGTAGCATCATTAACTGAATAGAATCGTCCAAACGGCGCGTTTCGTGCACCAATGCCCATACGTTAGGTGATTCTAATTTTTGCCATACTTCTACTTTAACTCGCTCTGAATCAATGAGGACGTATTCCTTAAAAGAGGGGATGCTGCGGTAGTATTCAAATTTTTCGCTTCTGTCGTATTGCGCTGTACTTTTAGACAAAACCTCAATGATGGTCGTGGGATTGAGCATGGTGTCAAACTGGTCATCGAGCAGCTCAAGCTTTCCACAAACAATCGTTAAATCGGGGTAGGTGTAAAATTCTTCGGTAGGGATCCATAGCCGAAAGTCTTGAGAAAAATGCTGGCAACGAGAGTTCTTGAGGCGAACTCCTATCTCTACGCTTAAATTTGCGCTCACACGATTATGATTGCGTGACGCCCCCGCCATCAACGTGATTGTACCTCGATGGTACTCACTTTTGAATTCAGCAGCGCGTTCCCATTGCAAATAATCATCGGGCGAGAGTATTTTTTCAACGGCAGACATAACTTTTAAGGCATTGTTTACAACAAAAATACGATAATTCCCCTATCACCGCACTATATTTGCAGCAAGACAAGTCAAAGTGGTGCTAGTCACCCGATTATTCACTCACCGAGGCGGTTCGCCGCTCCAGTTTAACGATACGCTATAGTTAGAATGAAAGTCCTCAAGTTTGGCGGCACTTCGTGCGGCACAGTCGAAAGTATCCAGCAAGTCATCCAGATTTTACAAGATAATATTGCAAAAGGCGAACGCATTGCCGTGGTGTACTCGGCAATGGGGGGCGTCACGAATAAACTGATTGAAATCGGGCGCATGGCGTCCACGGGAAATACCGATTATTATGATGCACTCAAAGCCCTCGAAGAACGCCACTTTACGGCCGTACGCGGGTTGATTGATATTAAAAGCCAGAGTAGTTCTATTGCAAAAGTGCGCGGATTGGTCAATGAATTGGAAGATTTGTTGAAAGGGATTTCGCTGATTCGTGAGCTATCGACGCGCACGCTCGACTTGTTGATGTCGTTTGGCGAACGCCTATCGACGACCATCATTACCGAAGCCCTCAAGGCACGCGGTGTAAACGCGGAGTTTTGTGATGCGCGCACGCTCATTCGTACCAATAATCACTTTAGCTACGCCGAAGTAGATTT
The DNA here is from genome assembly GCF_003711225.1 of Runella sp. SP2. NCBI lineage: Bacteria > Pseudomonadati > Bacteroidota > Cytophagia > Cytophagales > Spirosomataceae > Runella > Runella sp. SP2. The sequence goes on from NZ_CP031030.1 coordinate 7,280,471, forward strand.
TGAGGTAACCAATGCCCAAATCAAAGCGCATTTTGCCAAAACTGACGCCTTGTTGTGCATCACGGGCTTTATTGGCTCTACCGAAGACGGAATCACGACGACCCTCGGCCGCGGAGGTTCTGATTATACAGGCTCGATTTTTGGGGCGGCATTGGACGCCGAAGTGATTGAAATTTGGACGGACGTGGACGGAATGATGACCGCCGACCCGCGCAAGGTGTCAAACGCCTTCACGATTCCAACCATTACGTACGCCGAAGCGATGGAGTTAAGCCACTTTGGGGCAAAAGTGATTTATCCGCCGAGCTTACAACCTGCCTTTGCCAAGAACATTCCGATTAAAGTTCTCAATACGTTTAACACGGCTTCGGAAGGAACTACCGTGCACAACACGGCCCTAGAAACGCCCTACGCCATTACGGGGATTAGTTCGATTGACGACATCGCGTTGGTCAACGTCCAAGGAAGTGGGATGATTGGGGTGGCTGGGGTGTCGGCTCGCTTGTTTTCGGCCATGTCGCGCAATAAAATCAGCGTGATTTTGATTTCGCAGGCGTCGTCGGAGCACTCAATCTGCTTTGCGATTGACCCAAAAAATGCTGAACGAGCCAAAGATGTTCTCGACCAAGAGTTTGCGGTTGAAATTAACGCAGGCGACATCGACCGCGACGGTATTCAGATCCAACGCAACGTTTCCATCATCGCGATTGTGGGTGAAGGAATGCGCCGTAGTACGGGGGTATCGGGTAAATTGTTTACCGCCCTTGGTAAAAACGGCATCAACGTGATTGCAACTGCCCAAGGCTCTTCGGAGTTGAATATTTCGGTGGTAATTCAGAAAAACGACCTTTCGAAGGCACTTAACGCCATTCACGGAGTATTTTTCCAGTCGGAAGTACGAACGCTCAATTTGTTTGTCGTAGGTACGGGCTTAATTGGAAGTACATTTTTGAAACAACTTGCGGCGCAATCGGATTATTTGGCCAAAGAAAAGTTGTTGAAAGTCAATGTGGTAGGGTTGGCGCGTAGTAAAAAAATGTGGCTTAATCCCGAAGGAATAAGCTTGCAAAATTGGCAAGAAGAACTGGACGAAAACGGTAAAACGACCAGCCTTTCGGCCTTTGTTCAACGCATTCGGGAGTTCAACTTACCCAACAGCGTTTTCATAGATTGTACGTCTGACAAAGACATTATTCAATATTATTTCCCGTTGCTCGATGCGAGCGTGTCGGTAGTAACGCCCAACAAAGTGGCTAATTCGAGCAGCTACGCGGAGTACCGTCGTTTGCAACAAACGGCCGTTCGGAAGGGTGTTAAGTTTTTGTACGAAACCAACGTAGGTGCTGGTTTGCCCATCATCAACACGATTCAAGGGTTGATGTCGAGTGGGGATAAGTTTGTCAAAATTGAGGCGATTTTATCAGGAACGTTGTCGTTTATCTTCAACAGTTTTGTGGAAGGTACTCGTTTTGTGGACATCGTTGGTGAGGCCAAAGAAAAAGGTTACACCGAACCCGACCCACGCGACGATTTGAGTGGCTTGGACGTAGCGCGCAAAATCTTGATTTTGGCACGGGAAACGGGCATTGCACTCGAAATGAGCGATATTCAAATTGCCCCAATTTTGCCCGAAAACTGTTTACAAGCGCCCACCGTCGATGCGTTTTTTAAGGAAGTAGAAGGTTCGGATGCGTATTTCGCGAATTTGCTCAACGAGGCCGTCGCCAAAGGTGAAAAGCTTCGCTACATTGCCACCCTCGAAAATGGCAAAGCCACGCTTCAACTTCGCACGGTGGATGCTGACCATCCGTTTTATTCGCTTTCAGGTGCCGACAACATCGTCTCGTTTACAACTGAGCGTTATAACACCCGCCCGCTCGTGGTGAAAGGCCCAGGTGCAGGGGCAGAAGTAACGGCCTCTGGTGTGTTTGCCGACGTAATGAGTATCAGTAGTTATTTGGCGTAACCGTACCGCTTTCTTACTTCGGTTTTGAGAAACCTCAGGCACAGAGCGTGTTGCTGGTTTCTCAAAACCAGCCTGTTGGTATCGAGGTTTATGCGGCATTGGGTTTTGAGAAACCCTTACTTCGGTTTTGAGAAACCTCAGGCACAGTGCGTGTTGCTGGTTTCTCAAAACCAGCCTGTTGGTATCGAGGTTTATGCAGCGTTGGGTTTTGAGAAACCCTTACTTCGGTTTTGAGAAACCTCAGGCACAGTGCGTGTTGCTGGTTTCTCAAAACCAGCCTGTTGGTAGTGAGGTTTGTGCGGCATTGGGTTTTGAGAAACCCTTACTTCGGTTTTGAGAAACCTCAGGCACGGCCATGTGGAAACCTCAGGTATTTATAAACCCTTTCGCAGATAAATAGCTTTTAAATGGGCATTCTTCCACTTCTTATCGGCAAAGTCAAATACTTTTTTGTCCATCGTTAATTCAAAAGAGTCGGAGTTAATCCGTTCTAAATGAGTAACGGTGCCTATCTTTTCTTTGTTTGTGAGTAACTTATCAATCAGCTTGATACTTCGGCCGTTTTGTATTTCGTACGTAAATCCTTCAAAAACAGGTTGGTAAAAGTGAAGGAAATAGGCACGATTCGCCAATGAAGTTGAGTCAATGGATTGGTGTGGGAAGTTAAAATTAATGCTGGGGTAGGCAGTTTGATTACTCGTGTGTGGTCTTATTTCAGCGTTATACAAAGAACCTGTTGGGGTAAACATGGGAAGTGATGTAGATTGGTTAGGTGCGTAATAACGTGCAGTTAATTCCTTCAAAAAATCAGCCGAACGCACTCCATCGTTGTTTAAATCTACAGGTGTGTCAGAGGAAATAGACGTAAGTGTGTACCATCCTCCTAGGGTATTGATAGGTGGGTGGGAATCGCTAAGGCAACTTTGTAGGACGAGGGATACGAGCAAAATAAGGATAAGGTTTTTCATAAGATGTTGATTTTTTGAGATTATAGCTTTGCTCGGTCGAGTGCTTCTGTTAGTTCTTGGGGTTTTTGAGTCCCAATTAGGAGCTTTTTAGGAGTTAAAAATTCAAGTTGGAGCCCATAATCGCCATCTACGTTGTAGGCTGTTCCTTTTCCAAATAGGCTAATTCGAACTCCCCAACCTCCAAAATCCCCAATGGGAGAGTATTGTTTTACGTAGCATTTACGTATTGAACCCCAAGGGTAATGTTTAAATGAAAGATGAAATGGGAAAAAGCGTACGTAAATTCCGCTTGGTTTAATGATGGTTTCGAGTTCTAAATAATAGAAAAAAGCAAGAAAAAACGCCATAATAAAGAGGCCAATTACGTACCCTTCGTTGCTCAATGGATTGTCTCCGAGTGGAGTACCGCCTATTATTTGCATCAAAAAGGTACCAACAAAGATAAAACCAACCCCCAAAAGAATCACCCAAAGCCACCATTGGGTAAATTTTTGTTTTTCGTGAAAAAGGATTTTGTCTTGCATGGTTTTGTTTTTAAAGGTGTCTAGCCGTGCAGCTGGTTTCTCAAAACCAGCCTATTGGTAGCGAAGTTTGTGCGGCATTGGGTTTTGAGAAACCCTTACTTCGGTTTTGAGAAACCTCAGGCACGGCCCGTGTGCGCGTGCAGCTGGTTTCTCAAAATTAGCTTGTTACAGCCTCTCTTTTCATTCTTTTCAGGATTTTTTTTGTGGTATAAGCTGCCCATGGAAAAGTCCTCGAAAAACGACGGCTTGTAGAATACTTGCGACGAGGGGTAAGATTGTTAAAAATAAGCGCTACTACCAACAGAATAAACACACCCGAAGCGACGGGCGATAAAACAAACCAATAACCCAAGTGCTTGATTTTTTCTGAACCAATGACCGCAATCAATGCTGTGGCGCCACCAGGTGGGTGCAAGGTCTTGGTGACTTGCATACACAGGATGGATAAAGAAACTGCCAAAGGGGCTGTCAGCCAGATGATATTGGGGAATACTTGAAAGATTGTTACACCTAAAATAGCCGAGATAATATGTCCACCAACTAAGTTGCGAGGCTGCGCCAATGGACTTTGAATAGCTCCAAAAATCAAAACGGAGGAGGCGCCAAACGACCCGATTAAAAACAAATTATCGGCGTCGGAAAGGGTTGTTTGCAAGAGTGCAATGAGTCCAATTCCTAAAAAAGCACCAGTAAACGACCAAAAATTTTCGACCGAATCAACCAGCGTTTCTTTATATACAATGTACTTGGCTATTCTGTAGCCTCTTCTAATTTTTGACTTTACCATCTTTGGAATACAACTTATGAGTGGTGCTACGACGTGCGGAATTCGTAGCAAATCTGATATGACTGCAAATATCAAAAAGTTGTACCAAATTTCAGTAGGCTATTTTTTTACGGCACGAATACACATAAAAGCGGGGAACTCATTGAGCTCCTTGAAATGCTTGGGGTCGAGGGCTTCAAACTCGGGGGTGGGTTTGGGTTCTACGAGTTTATCAATGTAAAAACCATTGTCGGTTAACGGGGCGATGCACTCGTTTAGAGGTCGTCGAAAACTGTTGATTTCCACAGATTGCCCAAACCCTTTCCAAACACATTTGACGTGCTCAACGTCAAAATAGTTGGTCGATTTGAAATAATTGTACTCAAAAAACGGGTGCTCTATCGATACCACAAGGAGCCCTTGAGGCGTTAAGACACGGCAAAATTCTTGTATCGTAAGCGTCCAATCAGGCAGATAATGCAAAGCTAAGGCACAAAGAACAATATCGAACGAGCCATTGGAGAGTTGCTCGAAGGGCGTGGCCAGGTCATGAACGTAGAAGCTGTCTTGGTGCTGGGGATTGCGTTGTTTGGCCAAAGAAATCATCGTAGGACTGAGGTCAAATCCCGTCACTTCAGCACCTTGTGCCAGCAGCAGCTCGGCGTATTTTCCTGGACCACAGGCTGCATCTAAAACCTTCTTACCTGTCACATCGGGCAGTAAACTAAGTGTATTAGGACGGTCGTAGTGCGCGTTATGGGGCTTGTATTCAATTAGTTCGCTGTATTTGACAGCCATTTGTTCGTAGGCCTGTAAAATGAGGTCTTTCATGGGCTGTTATAGAAATGAAATACGAAAGATAAAGCTATATTCCACCAGTGATGTCAATAAAAGCCCCCGTAGTGAAGGACGCTTCGTCAGAAAGAAGCCACAAAATCGCATTGGCAATTTCTTCGGATGTCCCTCCCCGTTTCAAAGGAATAATCGCTTTGAGACGATCAACTCGGTGAGGTTCGCCGCCACTGGCGTGAATGTCGGTGTATATAAAACCAGGTCGAACAGCGTTTACCCGAATTCCTTCACCTGCCAACTCTTTGGCGAGTCCTACGGTAAAAGAGTCAATAGCACCTTTGGAGGCGGCATAGTCCACGTATTCGTTGGGAGAGCCCGTACGAGCAGCAACAGAGGATACATTGACAATTGCTCCACCTGTTCCGCCGTGTTTGGTGGACATCCGCTTGATGGCTTCTCGTGCGCAAATAAAACTTCCTACGACGTTGTGGTTAAAAATTCGCAGAAGGCGGTCGGATGTGATGCCTTCCACCCTCGACTGGGTTTCTAAAATTCCTGCATTATTGACTAAAGCCGTGAGTCGGCCCAAGTCCTTATCAAGTTGCTCAAATAGCCCGACGACTTCGTTTTCTTTGGAAATATCAGCCTGTAATGCGATGGCTTTGCCTCCGTTTTCTTGGATGGTATCTACTACTCGAAAAGCTGCGTCTGTATTTTTATAGTAATTGATACAAACGCGATAGCCCCGTTGAGCTGCTAAAAGAGCCGTAGCCGCCCCAATTCCACGGCTTCCACCTGTAATCAATGCTATTTTATCCACTTTTGAATATTTTTAAGGTTACTTCCCTGTCACGGGCATTCGTACGGTTTTGATGATAGGTTCCGAAAACGTTTTTTTCTCGTAGCGAGGCGTAAGGGTGGTTTCAGTAATGACTTTGTCTTCGTAGGTCGTGGTTTCAACGATGGCAATTACTTTCACTGACGCATCTACGCCTTGCACAAGGTTGTCGTTGGACAGCAAAATGTAGTACGCTCCTTGGCTCAAGGCTGGGTCAGAAAATTTTCTAAAACCCGCGACTCCCTTGCCTTGGTCAATGACTCGATGGGGTTGCCCCGCCATAAATAAATCGCGATTGACTTTATCGGCTACGGCATAATACACGTCTTCGCCCATTTTAGGAATGGCTAAGTCGGTGACGACTCCCGCTGCCAATGCCCCGAGGGGTGTGGTGAAATAGGCCGCTGCCCCTTTGGCGATGCTGACGATGATTTTAGAGTTTTGTTTCCACGCTTCGTTGGCTTCATTGCCCACACCCACCCAATATGCCCACGACACTACTTTTGTGGTTTTGTAAGGGGTAATCACGTTTTTGGGCAAGGTAAACGACAACGACGCCTTGTTGCCGTTGGTGTTGGCGGAAGAATGTACGCGTTGGGGTTTGTCAAATACCAATTCTTCGCGCTGCTCCGATTTTACGACCACTTTTTTGGTTTTGCGCGTGTAGGTAGTGTCGTAGCCAGCGAGTACCTCTTTGGTATAGGTATTGTAGGTGGTTTCTTGCTTGTCTTCCCACGACACGGCCGTATTGAAGTTGACGGTGGCCTCGCTGGCGGGTACGCGTTGGATTTTGATTTTACAAATACGGCCTAAAATTGCCCCATTTTTAAACTTAAACAAATACACCCCCTGTTTTACGACTTGAATGGTCTTGGTGTCTATTTGGGTAGTTTTATAGTCCGAAAACTTTGAGGTCGTAGGGTATTCAATGACCTCTATTTCCTTGAGTTCTTTGTCATTTATTTCCTTAAACTGAAACAAAATTTTATCGCCCGCCGCAAACCCAAACTGCAATTCTTGCTCCTGCATAGGGCCAATTTTGATGGTTTGTTCGGTGACGTCGATGGGGGCTTGCTGAGCAAAAGCGGTGGTGGCCAACAGCAGACTCCAAAAAAGGGTAAGTTCTTTTAGTATATTTGGGTTTAATTGTTTCATTATAAATGATTTATTATTTTCAATTACTATTCTTAATTTTCAAAGTGATATCACCTATATTATAACTGTAAATAGAAGCTGGTAAAAAGGTAAATAAAAGGCTATCTACCGTTTTTACACCATTTTGGTCAATAGAGGTTACTAATGCTTTTTCAAATGAATTAGCTTTACAAAATTGAACAAGACTTCTGAGCTCTTTAGGTTTTTCAAAATAGCGATTACTCCACTTGATTTCAACACCCCAAACTGGCTTATATTTTTTGTCGTCAACCAAAACTAGATCGACTTCTCCTTCACTTCTACCATCTTTCCATCGTGCATAGGTTAAATCTAATTTTTCTCGGTGCATCCATTGTGATAGAACTGCTGTTTCTACTAAGTTTCCCATTTCACTATCGGTTTCAGTTATGGGCGAGAATAAAGCTGTACGTAGAGAGGGATTAGTTAAATATACCTTAAAACTTGTTACTCTTTTTAACCGTTTGGCATTTACATCAACTTTATTTAATACTTTTATGAGAAATGCGGCTTCTAAATATTCTAAATATTTTTTCAGAGTATCTTTTTGTATTCCACTATCTTTACTCATTATTTCATACGAAAATTCATTTCCTGTATTGTATGCAATATAGGTGAAAAATCGGTTTAATTCTTGTACGTCTTTTATGCCATATAAGCTAGGTAAATCACGCAATAATACTTTGTCTACAATGTCGTTTTTTACGTATCGCCCCATATCATTTTGTATCTTATCAGAGAGAACTACTTCAGGGTAACCACCAAAATTTAAGTAATGAACAAACTCTTTATTGAGAGCTTTTATATCATGAGTAAGGCAATAAGGAAGCTGTTTTTTGCCATATATGATATTACCTTCATAGATTAAATGATTCATGCTTTTTAGATGAATATATTCTTGAAACGTAAGGGGGGGGAGCATAAAATCAGTAAATCTTCCTGCACCACTTTCGGTGCTGTGCCATTTTAAAGCTGCAGCCGCGGATCCCGACACAACAAATTTTGTTTCAGGGTATAAATCTACAAGTACTTTGAGGTGGCGCTCCCAATCCTTGAGATATTGTATTTCATCAAAAAATACATAACAATCTTGCAGGTTATTTTGATTAAGTGATTGCTTACATAAGGTTAGAATGTCTTCTAGACTTAAATGAACGTAAATAGGGTTATCTATTCCTACAAAGAAAATTTTTTGCGGACTTATATTATCCATTATTAATTGCTGTATGCTGTGGAATAGCATGACGGTTTTTCCCACACGCCTTGGCCCCATAAGTACTAGGGCTCTACGTACATCTTTTTCGTTTACATAGGGATAGAACAGCTTAAAATACAGCCGTTTAGACATGGTGCTATATACCTCAGGTATTTGTTTGTTTACCCACCAAGGGTTTTCATAACGTAGTCGCTCAATTATTTTTTCTGTTGGAATAAGGCTTAAATTGTTCATAAAATCTGTCTATTTGTACAAAAATAGTAAAAATAGGTAGATTTAAAACTTCTTATATTGACAATTGTCTTGATTTTAACCGTTACTGTACTCTTCGGCGTTCTTCTTCGGCGGCGTCTTCGGTTTGGCGGCGACGGGTGTATTTTTCGTTGCCAAAACGATAGCTGAAATTGAGCCCAATGCGGCGAGTATCGCTCTGACTTTGGCGGTATTGGGTCGTATTTTGGTAATTGGTCATGGTTTCGGTGCGGTAGTTGGCAAAAGTCGGGTCGTCAATCATTAAGCGGATACTGCCTTTGTCTTTCAGGATTTTCTTGCCAACGCCTACGTAAATTGAGTAAAAACTGCCCATGGTCATGGTAAATACTTGGTCGCGGGCTGCAATATTGGCATACAAGTCCGCCGACCAGCCTTTCCCAAAACTAAACTGCTGCCCCACATTGATGCGAAACGAAACGTACCGAGTGATGGCTTCATCGCCGTTTACTGTGCCCTGAATATTGAAACGAAACCCTTGAAAACTCACGTTGGTCGTCCAATACTTGTTGATTTTTTTATTGTAATTGCTCACAATCCCAAACCGATAGCCCTTGCCCAAATTGAACGGTTTTCGGACAAATACATCGCCCTCACGAATGTTCAAATCACCATTCAAGCCATCGGCAAAATCCATGGCCAATCCTACACTAATACCGTTGTTGTTTTGGTAACGAAGTTGAAGATTGTGCAGATAAAAGGGCTTTAGTGCGGGGTTTCCGCTGGTAAAAGTGTAGTCGTCCACGTAGTTGAGAAATGGGTTAAACTGCTGATAACTTGGGCGGTTGATGCGGCGGCCGTAGTTGAAACTCAAACTGTGTTTGCCCACGCTGTCCAACGCCCGCCGAAAGAAAAAAGTGGGGAAGAGGTTGGTAAAATGCTGCGAAAATTGCTCGCCCGTGGTAGCGATGTTGGGTAGTAGATTGCCTTCAATATTGGTGTTTTCGGCGCGTAGCCCCATTTGCAAACTGGTGCGTTTATTCAGCGTATGGCGTAGGTTGAGGTAAGCGGCATTGATGTTTTCGTTGTAAAAAAAATGGTTGCTTTTGGTGGGGTCAAGTACGAAGTTCTGGTCTTTTTTATTCTCCACATCGGCTTCGTTGGCGTTTTTTACAAAGCCTATTTTTGCACCCATTTCAAATGTTGTTGTTTTAGAAACAGGGCGTCGATAGTCCGTTTTGAAGGTCAGAATTGTGGCAGGCGTGAAGAAAACATTATTGAAAATCTGGGTGTTATTGGCATGGCTACTCTGAAAATTTCTAACGCCATTGGAGCCATATTGCTGGTAGTTTACGTCGCCGCTCCACTCGCTGCCTTGTTTTTGGGGTTTGTGGGTAAAATTGAGGTTGGCATTTAGATTGTTCCAATCAAATTGCCCTCGGTTGGTGCCGTAGTACGGTTCGTTGTTAATCAAATTTGAAAACACCGCGCCGTCGTTTCTTTGGTTTTTTTGCAAAAATAGCTGCCCACCGATGACCGTATTTTTGCTTTTGTCGTAATCAAAACCCAACCGAATTGTGCCACCAAAACTTTCAGAAGTAGCGGTGTTGTTGCTGGTATATTCTTGATTAGTAGTATTTTCGGTGATAGTTCGGGTGGAAGTAGTAACCGTACGATTGGCATCGCGAGGCAAACCTACGCCCCCAAAAAGATTGAGTTTTCCTTGTCGGTAATTGAGGTTAAGGTTGTTGTAACTCCGCCATGTATGCCCTACACTTTGGCTGGTGCTAATGTTTCCCGTTAGGCCGTAGAGGCGATTTTTTTTCAGTACAATGTTTACAATGGCCGAGCCTGTGGCGTCGTATTTGGCGGGTGGAGAGTCCATCAGCTCCAATTTGTCCAACATTTGGGCGGGTAGCGATTTGAGGTAAGCCACCAAGTCGGTGCCGCTCATGTAGGTAGGCCGCCCGTCGATGAGCACCAACACGTTGCTGCGGCCATTGAGCTGTACATTGCCGTTTTGATCTACCACTAGGCTCGGGGTTCGTTCCAACACTTCTTGGGCGGAGAGGGTGGCGGCACCGTTCATGGCTTCTACGTTAATGACGGTTTTGTCCTCTTCCTGAACCACCAACGGACGCGTCGTTTTAACGACAACTTCGGCAAGTTGTTGGGCTTTTTCGGGGAGTAAAAAAATGGTCGGTAGCACCAAAGACGTTGCGCTTAGCCGAATAGTGGGGCTTTGGTATTTCTTTGAACCCAAATAGCTGATTTTAAGGAAATAATTTCCCCGTTTTAAGCTCGTAAATTCAAATTTACCCTGGGCGTTGGTCGCGACGCCCGCTACTTGCTGGCTATCGGGCAAGGCAATCAATAGCACATTGGCACCTACGGCGGCTTCGTTGTGGTGGTCTTTGATTTCTCCCTTCAAGTTGCTCTGTGCCCATGCCGTGGTGGTAATGAAGAGAAAGAGTAGAATACAATTTTTCATGCTGCGTTGTGGTTTTTTGGCAAAACTCGGAAAGGGGCGGTTTATTGGAGAAGGGGACGGACAGAAAGGGCAGCTGCTGTGATAAAAAGGGAAAATCGACTGACGAAGGAGTAGAAGGAAGGCGTAAATTTGTATTTTATGGTTTTCGTCAGTCAAAAAAGCCTTTCTGTCAGCCGAGGAGGAAAGTAATGAAACAGATTTCCCATTTTTGACCCCAAAACTAAAATAATATGGCTGGAAATATTCTCGTTTTTACCCTTTCGGTGGTTGTACTTTGGCTTATTTTTGGCAAACCAAAGCAGATTGTTATTACCCTTTTTCAGTGGGCTATAGGAGCGGTGGGGTTGTTTTTTGCCGTCCTTTTCACATTTCACATCATTGATTTAGAAGGTGAAAAGAACCAAGCCTTGATAAGTAGCGTGTTGACGATAGGCTGCGCGGCGGCAGGGCGTTTTATCGCAGCGTATTATTTGAGCAAAAACCCGCGCAATCTAGACCTCGCCGTAACGATTTTAGGGGTGCTTTTTATTGGGTTTTTATTGGGTTTTGGCTTAGCAATCAATTATTTAAGGTTTACTGGGAGCTTTTCGGTGCTGTTGTATCTGAATCTGGCCTTGATGGGGTTGGGATTTGTTACCACGATGGGAGTGGCTATTATCAAACACCAGATTGAGCAAAAAATTACTACCGCCGAGACCAAAGCCAACGTAAGCGATGCCGAATTGAAGCTTTTGCAGAGTCAGTTGAGCCCGCATTTTTTGTTTAATACCCTCAATAATCTGTACGCACTTTCGATACACGATGCTTCTAAGTTGCCGCCGCTGTTGCTCAAATTATCTGACCTGTTGCGCTATACGGTATATGACACCAAGGCTACGTTGGTAGCCCTCGAAGACGAAATCAATTACTTGAAAAACTACATAGATTTTGAAAAAATACGGTTGGGCGAACGGTTGGAACTGGTCACAAATTGGCCCGAATCGCTTGCCGAAGCTCCGCCGATTGCTCCTATGCTTTTGATTGTGTTTGTGGAAAATGCGTTTAAGCATTCCAAAAACACCCAAAATCCGCAGATTAAGATTGCCATAGATGTCCAAATTTGGGGTAAAACGGTGCTTTTTTCCGTTCAGAATAGTTTTGACCCTAACGTCACCCGAAATGCGCTGGAGCAACACAGTGGTTTGGGATTGGACAATGTGAAAAAACGATTGGAACTCGCTTATCCTCACCGCCATGACCTAAGTATCGAGCAGAAAAACAATACTTTTACGGTTAAATTAAGATTGACATGATACTGAAGGCTCTCATAGTGGATGATGAACCACTAGCGCGTCAACTAATCGAAGGGTACTGTAGGTATTTGCCTGAAATAGAGGTGGTTGGTTCGGTAGTTGACGTGTTTATGGCAAGACCCATTTTGGAGACGGGCAGGGTGGATGTGCTATTTTTAGACATTAATATGCCCGTGATGAACGGTATTAATTTTCTGAGAAGCCTTCCGCACAAACCCATTACCATTTTTACGACGGCCTATAAAGAACACGCCCACGAAGCCTTTGACCTTGCGGCCACAGACTACCTGTTGAAACCTTTTTCGATGGAGCGTTTTTTGCAGGCTATTGATAAGGCCAAGGCTGCCCTAAAGCAGCAACCCAACACGCCCGAAAACCATATTTTCCTGAAGTCAGACGGCAGATTGATAAAGTTGTTTTTTGACGAACTGTATTACGTAGAGGCGCAAGGCAATCAAGTTAAATTTGTAACCGAGCACAGCACCTTCAACATCACGCAGACGTTTGGTTCGGTGTTGGAACTTTTGCCCGCGTCGCAGTTTGTGCGGGTTCATCGCTCATTTGCGGTCAATATTCAGAAAATCAGCATTATAGAGTCCTACCGTATCCTGTTACTTCAAAAAGGAGAAGTACCGCTCGGAAGCAATTTTCGGGAAGATTTTTTGAAAATGGTGATGAGTAAGGGAGGGGAGTGAAGTGCTTGTTTTTGCTCTATGTGAATAGTTCCTGCAATGTCTTGATAGCAATAAACATTTTTTTGCTGTCAGGAAGTTTTATGAAGTCATATTTCGTGTAAAACTTTTCAGCGTCTTCGTCGATTGGGTCAACAACAACCGCAAATGAGCCTATTTCTTGGGAAATGTGGTAACTTCTTTTTAAAGCATCAATTAACAATATTTTTCCAATTCCTTTGCCTTGGTATTTGGTGTGGATTGCTAACCTTCCCAATAAAGTAGTTGGGATGGAAGTGTACGATTTTGGAAGCTTCTTTTGAATGGATTCGGGAAAACTACTCAAGGGGATGCTATTATTCGAGAGGGTATAGTAGCCTTGAATATCGTTGGTTGCTGCATCTGATAACACAAAACAGGCAGATAGTTTTCTTTTGATGTCTTGTCCTGCTTGGGTTTTTAAGTAATTGTTTAAAAGCTCTTTCCCGCAGTCAAAACCCTCCCGATTATGTTTTTTGTCTAAAAGCTCAGTCATTTTTTTGAGTCGATACAAACGCATTATAGTCTTCATACGCGCTTTTTAGCGTTTTTGAAGGTTTTCGGGGATTGGTAATTGCGTCAAAAAAGATTTGACTGTCTCTCTCAGATGCTAGTATTTGTTCTTTTTCCTTCATAATTTCTTTTGCTTTTTCTTGCACTGTCAAAATCACGAAGTCAGTCAAGCTTCTAAAACCACCTAGATAAGCGGCTTTTTCAAAGAATTCTTTTTGTTCCTTTGAAAGTCTTGCGTCAAATCGCGCTTGTTCTTTAATTGCGGTATTCATAAATGAAAATTTTCCATAAATGTACGTAAAATACCCGTACATTTCAAAAAGTAGAAGTGCCACTCGGAAGCAATTTTCGGGAAGATTTTTTGAAAATGGTGGTGAGAAAGGGAGGGGAGTGATGGAAAAAACGATGCTGTTAAGTCAGTTTATCCGTGTGCTAAAATCGTCGATAATAGTACACGGATATTATGGATTAGACACGGTTTTTATGGATTTAAAAATAGTCGAACCCTCAATTCCCCGTATTTTTTAAAATAAAATCAACGATGGGTTGCGGGTCTTTTAGGCAGTGTGGGTGATGTCCTACTCCTTTTTTTACAATGAGCTCAATCGCCCCGCCAGCACTTCGATACTTTTCTGCTAACTGATACGTATTTTCATCAATGGGGACGACATCGTCTGCGTCTCCACAAACGTGTAAGAGAGGAATTTTGGCGGCTGCCAGTTTTACACAATTGTTGATGGGGCTGTCCTTAAAATCATTGACTGTCACTTCGGTCAAGTCGTAGGCTTTAAGGCATTTTTCCCAGTCAGTTTTTGAACCTTTCCCCTTGCCCAAGCCGCCTGGCCAACTTTTTATGTCGCATACGGGCGCATCGGCATAGATACAATACACTTTATCTGCGTTCTGCGAAGCCCAATTGTAGGCATCCAAACCGCCTCGGCTTAAACCTTCAAAGACCGTTTTGGGGTTAAGCCCGAAACGTTGAATCAGATGGTTGTAAAAACCATCGAATCGGCGCATTGACTTTGGTCCACCGTACAAATCCACCACATCGACATACACCACATGAAACCCTTTTTGCAACAAGGCAATGTCCACTTGCGGTTCGTGCGCCCAAAACTGAGTACGCCAAATCCAGTTTTTGTGTTGGTTGGGTTGTTGGGGAAGAACTACTTTGGCTTCGACGCCCTCAAATTGAAACTCCAGCATTTCAAACCCGTTCCATGTCGTATGAACGGTGGCACGCTCATCGCTTGCATGGCTAGTGAAAACAAGAGTGGCTATGATAGAAAGAAGGATGCAAAGCTGGAGTGTGGTTTTTCGGAATGCCTTCATTTGGGTGTAAGTTTAAAATGGCCTGGTCTGAAGCTAAGCTACTAATTTAACGCGAACTTTTCAAGAAATGTGCCTATAGGCACTACCTCTTTGTAGTTATAGGGGCCTATTTTCTTATTTTAGTGTGCCGTAGGTACACAACATCGCTTACAAGTGGTGTACCTATGGCACACCAAATCGGACAAACCCTCATTGTTCTACAAATGTTAAGCCTCTATGAGGCACAAAACCAAGTACTTATCTTGAAAAGTTCGCGTTAAGTTAGTATAAAGCTATTTCTATTACGCAGCTAATAATCATTATAGTTAGCCGTTAAAAAAAACAACGAAATCAGAACTGTTTTCGGAACGATGTAGGGGAGATGCCCGTGTTTTTGGTGAAGAACCGAACAAAATAGGCGTCGTCCTCGTAATTTAGGCTGTACGCAATCTCCTTGACCGACAAAGACGTGTGAGCCAAAAGGCGCTTGCTTTCGAGGATGATTCGGTTTTTGATGATGTCGTTGGGGGTGTCTTTGCTAAGTAATCCTATTTTTTTGCTGAGATTTTTGGGCGTGATAAAAAGCATATCAGCATAGTCGGCTACGGTATGGTGGGTTTTGTAATGTTGCTCCACCAACTTGCTAAATTTTCTCAAAAATTGCACATCAGCATGTTGTTCGTTTTCAGCCAATTGGTGTTGTTCCTTCCAAATCCGCGTGGACTTGAGAATAATAAGTTTGAGCAAAATTCGCAACATTTCTTCGGTGCTAGCATCGTCGTTTTCCATCTCATGTTGTATCTCCCTGATGACTTTTTGCATGTACGACGATTGGCTATCTCTTAGCTTAATGAAAGGTACTTCAAACACATTGTTGTACAAAATCCCGTCGCAAGCTACTTCTTGGTCGTGAATTTCGATGCAATAAAAGTCGCGATTGAAGTGCAGTAATATTTCTTTATTATGCTCACTTTGAGAGAATTGTATCACCACTTTAGGGTTGATAAAGAGCATTGCATCCGAGTCCAAGAGGAAATGTTGGAAGTCAACTTGGATGGCTGTGTTTTTGGGCAGAAAAAGAATTTTTATGTGCTCTTCAATGGATTGTAGGGCACTTTCGCTATCCAAAGAACGAAGGTTGCCAAATTGCTTTAATGAAAATTCTTTGAGCATCTATTTTAACGTTTATCGTTCTTTGGTGATAGCCTTCCTTTCCTCAACCGATTTTGAGTGAATGAATTTGGTCGTTTTTAATGTCGAACCGATACGTTAATACAAGTGGACTGCCAGGGAAAGTTCCTGAAATTTCCGCCTTTAACGTTTGGGTAGTTGCCGAATACTCCTGTGGCTGCATGACCGCTTTGTAGGTTTTGTTGGCTTTTTGTATCCAATTCCTGATTTCTGTTTTTCCTTTGTGCGTTCGTCCTTCGTCAAAAACGACGGCTGTTTCGGCAAAACAATTGGCATACGCAACGCTGTCAAAATTGTTTTGTGCTTTGATTAAGTTGGCTAGTACTGTTGGTAAATTACTCATAAGTGTGATTGATAATGGTTGATAAATGTTAAATCGTAGGAATAGTGCCGCCGTCGATGACAAATTCTGTGCCTGTGAGGTACTTAGCTCTTGGCGAAACCAAAAAACCGACCAGCTCGGCAACTTCTTCGGGCTGGGCGGGCCTGCCGAAGGGGATTCCACCCAAGGCATCCATGACGCTCTGGGTAGCTTGTTCAATAGAGCTGTTTGAACTTTCGGCGATGCGTTCCATCATTCTTACCGAGGAACTTGTCATAATCCAGCCAGGCGAAACTGTCAGTACCCGAACGCCTTTTGGGGAAACTTCGTTGGACAGGCTTTTGCTGTAATTGATTAGTCCTGCTTTGGCTGCGGCATAAGGTAAAGTCGAATCGTACAAGGGCAATTTGCCTTGAATGGAGGCAATGTGAATAATAACCCCGTTGCCGCGCGTTATCATTTGTGGTAAGAACCCTCGGTCTAGTCTCACGGGGGCGAGCAAATTGCTTTGGAGCGTTTGTTCCCAGTCATCGTCACTCAAAACGGCAAAGCCACCGCCTGGGGTTTCGGAGCCACCGAGGCTGTTGACCAAAATGTCTAGCCTGCCATATTTTGCTAATACCTCATTGACTATTTTTTGGGTTCCTGAGGACTGGCTTAAATCTGCTGAGATAAAATCCAGTGTTTCGTTGGGTGCTTCGGGGGCATTTCGTGCCGTGATTATCACGGTGGCTCCCGCCTTCGAGAGGCGTTCAGCGATGGCCTTTCCAGCTCCTTTTGTTCCGCCCGTTACCAAAGCAATTTTGCCCGATAGCTCGTTGTTGAAATTAAAATCCTGTTCCATCTGATTGTTTTTTGTGCAAATTTCAGACATACATTCAGGTGAAGCAATTACGGAAATACGATTCGGATAGGGATAAATTTTTCCCCTATTGTACGATTTGGAGCATAGGTCTAATTTTGTGGTATGTATGAAAGAAAAATTTTACCAAGCCTAAACTGCGGCTTAGACTTGATTGGCGAAGTACTATATGGCAAATGGAAAATCCGTTTGCTATGGTTTATCAGTGAGGGGCATCTACGGCCAAGCGAACTGCAACGCAAAATCCCCGATGCCACCAGACGGGTATTGAACATTCAGTTGAAAGAACTGGAAGACCACGGGTTGGTCACTAAAGAAATTTTTCCAGTTCTTCCGCCTAAAGTGGAGTACCGACTTACTGAGTTGGGTGAAACCATCATCCCCGTGATTTCAGCTTTGGGTCAATGGGGCGACACCAATGAAGCGCATTTACGGTCGGTTATTTTAAAACGACTGACGAACGAAAGCTAATTTCAGTCGTAGGGTATTTAATCTATTTGTAATAAATATTTTACCGAGTGTCGGCCGCCTCGATGGGTCTTTGTGGAGGGGCTTGTTTACTTTTTCTACAAAGGTTTCGCCTCTCCGAGGCTATTTGTTTTAATGCATCCAACCTTCAATTTATTGAATCCTTTTAAACTTCATTGTTTTTCCTAAAAGTGAAATACCCAAATACCCACGAAAATGAAGCTCATTTTCGGTTTTTAGTTTGGCATTTAAGCTGTAACTGTTGCCATCACTTGGGTTGTAGAGCTTTCCACCTTCGTATTCGCCGTCGTCGTATTTCAGGTTAGTGACATTGATAATACCTTGTCGCGGGCGGTTTTGTAAGGCTTTGTCAGGATTATTGGAGTCTTTTTTAGACGTTTTTCCGTCGGTTTCAAACATATTGGAAGCCCAAAGAAGCTTTCCGAAATATTTCCCGTCTTGCTTAAAGAGGTCAAACTTCAATTTTACATCGCCATCAATACTTTCCCATTGCCCGATTATCTTATCGGCGGGTTGCTGTGCAAAACTCACCACAGAAAGGAACAATAGTAGTCCCGCAAAAAATACCTTTTTCATCGTTATTAGTTGTTTTTGAGCTTTTTAATTTCTTTAAATTCACGGTGCCCAAAGTTTAATAAAACGTTGGGCATGAGCCTGCTGGCTAATTTGATAATGTTGATGGCAAAAGGTTTTAATTCCTTTTTGTCTTTTAGCAGACCATTAATCGCCACTTTTACCATGTCGTCTGCGTTCATCATCATGCTTTCGTTAGGCTGTTTTATCCAATCGTCTTGCAATTTTGTTTTTACTCCTGGAGGAATCATTTCAAATACCCTTACATTGGTATCTTCCAATTGTAATCGTAAGGATTGGGTGTAGGCGCGAACCCCTGCTTTGGTTGCGCTGTAAATGGGCGCTGCTGAGTAGCTCATAAAAGCAATACCCGATGAAACGTTGACAATTGCGGCTGATTTTTGTTTTAATAAATGGGGCAAAAACTGATGCACCATTTGAACGGTTCCTGAAAGATTAGTAGCAATTTCTCGGTTGATATTTTCCAAGTTCAATGACTGATCTTGTACGTCAATTAAACGCATCAAACCTGCGTTATTAATGATGATGTTGAGGTCGGGAAATTGTAGCGTAATTTCTTTGTATAACTTCTCAATATCCCTTGGATTACTCACGTCACTTTGGAACGTATGTACGTTGGGAAATTGCTTTTTTGTTTCGTTAAGTGCATCCAATTTTCTGCCTGTAACAATGATAGTTGCACCTAGTTCAGTCAATTGTTTTACAAATTCTAAACCGATTCCACTTGTGCCTCCTGTAATAAGGATTGTGCTGTTTTTTAAGTCCATTTTTTTGCGTGTTTTGTTAATGCAAAGGTCAGCACTAACCCGCAAAGGAATGTAGCTAAAAGTCGGTTTGTTGTAGTCAAAAAGGAAGGAGCTTTTTAAATAAAAAAAGCTATAAGGTTTCTACAACCTTATAGCTTTGGCAACGGAAAAATAAATCTTACAGATTTGATGCGGCCTGAAAAGCCAACTGCAAAGGCAGCGACCTTAAACGCTTACCCGTCAGGTCAAAAATCGCATTGGCGATGGCGGGTGCAATGGGAGAAAGCGGAGGCTCTCCAACCCCCGAAGGTACCTCAGAACCTTCGTGTAAAATGACTTCTATTTCGGGTGTATCGCTGAGGCGGACTACTTGGTAATTATGGAAATTGGTTTGTACAAATTGCCCATTTTCTACCGTGCCTTGCTCGTAAAGAGTCGCACTGATGGCCATCATGGTAGCACCTTCTACTTGCTGCCTGATACCGTCGGGGTTAATGATTTTGCCAGGGTCAATGGCCTGTGTCACTTTCACAACCTTAATGGCTCCATCGACGATTTTTACTTCTACCACCGCCGCCGAAACCGTTTTACGGTCGTCGCATACTGCCAAGCCGCGCCCAATCCCTTCCGACTTTGGCAAGTGCCAGCCTGATTTTTCGCCAATGATTTCGAGCAACTTTTTCCGACGAACCAACTGAGGTGTGTCGTCGCAGTGGTCGATTCGCAACTTCAGGGGATTAACGCCTGCTCTATGCGCCAATTCATCCATAAAACTTTCGATGGCGAACGTATTGGCAAACATCCCCACTCCCCGCCATATACTGGTTTCAAAGGGAAGGTTGTTGTGCCATACTGTGGTTTTAATGTTGGTGACATGGTACGGGCACCGCGCGCCGTGTCCTGCCACGATAAAGTCGGCACCCAAAATGGTTTCGGCAATAGCGGGGACGGAGTTAAATATCATCGGCCCCGTGGCAAGATGGTGTTCAAAAGCCAAAATTTTCCCCTCTTTGCTCACTTTCCCTTTTAAAACATGGTGGGTATTGGGCCTTACGTATCCGTTTTGAAACTCTTGCTGGCGGGTAGCAAGCAGGTGAACGGGCTTCCCGACGGCTTTGGATAGTTTGGCCGCCTCCACGGCGTTGCTCTTAAACGCCTTTCTGCCAAATCCGCCTCCCATGTACGTAGGCATAATGGCAACGTCCTCGGTGTTAAGGTCTAACGCCTCCGCAACGGAAGTTTGTAAATAGGCTGGATTTTGGAAAGAAGCGTAAAGCGTTATTTTGTTATCTTTATAATCAGCGACGACAATGGAAGGCTCTAAATTGCCATGAAAACCAATCGGCGTACGAAATTCGCCCGTTAGCACCTCATCGGTTACGCTGCCTGTGTCGCCATCGTTTTGGATATTAACCTCTTTGCCGTTCCCGACCGTTATTAATTTTTCGAGGTCCTTGGTAGAAACGTTGGGGTTGTAGTCCCACTCCGCCTTGATTTTCTCCACCGCCGTTTGGGTGGCGTAGCGAGACGTGGCTACCACGCCAATCCAGTTTGTTTCTTCCACGATTTTTAGTACGCCCGCCGAATTTTTTGCACTACTGGTATCTGCACTTTTGAGCGTTCCTTTCACATAGGGAGAATAAAGCATCGCGCCGTAAACCATATCAGGCAAGGTAGTATCAATGCCGTAAATCGGTTTGCCGAGGACTTTATCGGGCAAATCAATTCGTTTTTGTTGTTTTCCGACGTACTTGAACTGTGAAGACGGCCGTAACGCGGGTGTTTCGGTCGTTTCCCATTTGGTAATTTGTTTGGCCAAGTCGGCATACGATAATTGCTTATCACCTGCCGTCAACATTCCGTCTTTGGTGGAGATGGAAGCGACGGGAATATTCCACAATTTCGACGCCTGAAGTTTGAGGGTTTCTCGCAGGGTAGCGGCCACTTCTCGAATAGTGACATAAAAAGAAGAGGTGCTGTTGCTTCCCCCCGTATTTGAGAGAAGGCCGTTCAGAGAGTTGGCATGAACAACCTTGATTTTTTCCACCGCAATGTCCAGTTCTTCCGCAGCAAGCATGGCAAAACCCGTAAAAATCCCTTGTCCCATTTCGGCTTTGGGCGATTTTAGGGTAATGGTATTGTCGGCATTGACTTCAAACCATAGCTTATGGTCAAAGTTCGAGACATCCGCTGGAATTTCCATTTCGGAAGTGAAGTCACTTATTTTTCTTCTAATAGCTCCTTGTCCGAAATAGAGCAAGGCCAACGTTCCTGCCACACCTGAGCCAGAGATGGCCAAAAATTTTCTTCTCGAAAATCCCTTTTTAGGTTTTTTATCCTTGTTTTCCATCGTTTTTCAGTTTTGCCGCCAAAAGAATTGCTTTAATAATGCGAGGATGCGTACCACACCGACAGATGTTGGAAATGCCGTTTTTGATGTCATCGACTGTGGGGTTGGGGTTTCCTTCCAAAAGCTTAGCCGCTGCCATCATAAAACCCGATTGGCAGTAGCCGCATTGGGGGACTTGAACTTCCAGCCACGCTTGCTGTACGGGGTGCAGATGGGTTTCGTCTTCCGAAAGCCCCTCGATGGTGGTTATTTTTTTGCCATTGGCCATTTGGGAAGGATACGAACAGGAGCGGATTAAATCCCCGTCAACATAAAGCGAGCAAGCGCCGCACTGGGCTTTGCCACAGCCAAACTTTGTCCCTTTAAGCTGGGCTTCATCACGAATGAGCCAAAGTAAAGGCATGTCGGGCTCGACATCCAAAACCGTAGGCTTGTTATTGATGGTTAGTGAAAGTTGCATAGTGATTCAATTGAGAAGTCATTGTTTCTGCTTTTTTACCACGGCAAGTTTCAAAAAAATCAAAGCAATTATGTAGTTAAAAGGCGCAATCTTGTAGCCAAAAGGGAGATAGGAACTATTTTTATTTTCCGATAATCTCTTTTCGGTGTTTTACGCCCCACTCAGCCATGATTTGAATCAGCTCTTTGAACGAATTTCCGTATTCGGTAATGGCATATTCTACCGAAATAGGCTGGGTGTCTTTGACCGTTCTTGAAATTAATTTGTTCATTTCTAGGTCTTTTAACTCGCGGCTCAATACCTTCCCAGAGATACCGTCCACCAGTTTTAATAACTCGCTAAACCTTCTTGGACTAAAACAAAGGCAGGTAACGATGGAGATTTTCCATTTTCCGCCCAATACGTCCATAATGTCTTGAATAGCTCTCATAGAGGTGGTACAAACTTCATTGTCTGCCACGCAAGCGGCTGGTTTCTTAATTGTCACAAGCTGACTCATTGGTAAATTGGTAGATTAAAATAAACTATTACCTTATGACACAAAGTTACAAAATGTCATCAACTTTGCAGCGTACTTTTAAAAAAACACAGCAAATGAGTAACAAAGTTGTATTGATTACAGGGACGAATAGTGGGTTTGGTTGGTTGACCGCCAACACGTTAGCCGAATTGGGGCACAAGGTATATGCTACCATGCGAGATACCCAATCTAAAAATGCCGACAAAGCAAAAGCACTGGCACAGGTGGCCAATATCACGGTGCTAGACGTTACGCTGACGGACGATGCGAGTGTAAAAACTGCTATTGATTCAGTGATTGCCGCCGAAGGGCGAATTGATGTATTGGTCAATAATGCGGGTTTTGCGGCTTCGGGGGTAACTGAGAGTTTTACCACGACCGACGTGGAGGAAATGTTTGGACTGCATGTGGTGGCTTATTGGAGATTGATGAAAGCCGTTTTGCCCGTCATGCGTCAACAAGCCGATGGGCTCATCGTGAATATCTCAAGCGGTGCGGGACGGTTTGCGTTTCCGTTTATGACAGTCTATAGTGCCGCCAAATTTGGGTTAGAAGGGTTGAGCGAAGGATTGCATTACGAAGTAAAACCCTTGGGCGTGGACGTGGCGATTATTCAGCCAGGTGCCTTCCCGACCGATATTTTGCACAAAGTCAGAACGGGTTCTGATGAGTCGGTTGTGGCAGGATACGGCGCATTGGCAGAAATTCCGAATCAGATGGGGAACGGCTTGGCACAATTGTTCGAAACAACCAAACCTAATCCTCAAGAAGTAGCCGATGCCGTAGTAACGCTCATAAACCTACCCAAAGGCGAACGCCCCCTCAGAACGGTCGTTGACCCATCAACGGGCTACATCGTAGAAGCGGCCAACGAAGCAGTACAGGTAGAATATGAAAAAACAATTACCGCATTTGGCATGGGTTCTTTGTTAAATTAAGGCTTCGACGCCTTGAAACGGGTCAAGCAGCATACATGTTGCTTGGCCCGTTTTTGCTATAATTTTTGTCCCAAATAGAGTACGGATGCCTTAATGGATTGCTCTTTGAGGTGTAAAATCTTTTTGCGGTCTTCGTCTTTCATAAAATTTTGGAAGTCTTCGTGGGCGTCAAACTCTACCAGATGGATTTCATAAGGTGCTTCGATTTGCGCTTCAATAAAACTCTCTTTGGGTGGGCGTACCCTAAACAAAAGACGGCCATTGTACTTGGCGATGGTGGGGATGGCCACGCTTTCAAATTCATCAAAAACAGCCTCTTGGCCTTCAATGACGTAAATAAGTTGGGTGATGTGTATCATTTCTTGTTTTTTTATGGGCGTCTGCTACACTTTTAACCAAGTCGGAGAGTCTTCGGTTGGCTGGTTGACTCGAATTAAATGACCGTCTGGGTCGCTAAATTCAATGCTTGTCATCCCCAAATGTGATTTTTTGGGTTCGCTAAAGTTAATTCCATTCGCAGAGAGTCTTTCGATTACCTCTGGCAAATTGTCTGTCAAAAAACTTACAACAGCCGTATTGGGCGATAAATGGGTTGACGTATTAAAATCAATCCCTCCCACTCCCGACTGGAAAACGTTGAGTGCTGCTTGGTCAACCGAAGTCTTTAGACCTAAAATAGCGTTGTAAAATGATTTACTTTTGGCGGGGTCACTGGTGCCCAGCTCAATTTCGTGAAGTCTTATTTTCATTTTATTGGGGGTGATAGTATGAGGGGCAAAGCTGACTTATCACAAAGCGACTTGGGGTTAGGTTTTACTTTTACTCAAAAAAATAAGGGGATTTTGGGTAAAAAAAGAGTGGGTTTACCATTTTAATAGCAAATCTCCTCCACTCTTTTCTAAAGCCCTTCTTCCTACCAAATGAAAAACACTGTTTTGTTTCAGCGTAGCTCCTTCTTAGTCTGCACCGTGCTGTTATTGTATTCCCAAGGCTGTAACGTACCGCAAAAACAAGTAGTCTCCAAAGATAAGTTTGCCGACCACGTTCGCACTACCGAGTTTCGGACGCCCGAGCAAGAGCGCCGAGGCTTTACGTTGCCGCCAGGTTTTGAAATTACGCTTTTTGCGTCCGAACCCCAGATTGCCAAACCCATTAACATGGAATTTGACGACCGTGGACGACTGTGGGTTGCGCACTCGCTCGACTACCCCATGCCTGCGGTTTCGGGCGGAGGGAAAGATAAAATCACCATTTTGGAAGATACCAACGGCGACGGAAAAGCCGATAAATTTACTGATTTTCAGGATGGGCTCAATATCCCTATTGGCATCATGCCCGTAACCGACGGCGCTATTGCGTACAGCATTCCCAACGTCTATCATTTTACCGATGCCAACAACGATGGCAAAGCCGACCGCCGAAAAGTGATTTTGGGGGAGTTTGGCTACAAAGATACCCACGGAATGGTGAGCAATTTTGTGCGTGGGTTTGACGGTTGGATGCACTCGTGCCACGGTTTTACTAACACGTCCAAAATCGCGGGCACCGACGGCGATTCGGTGACGATGGTGTCGGGCAATACCTTTCGCTTTCGAACCGACGGCAGTCGAGTAGAACAAACCACCTACGGGCGTGTCAATCCGTTTGGATATGCCTACGACGAACGCGGGTTTTTGTACTCCGTCGATTGCCACTCAAAACCCATTTACCAGCTCATTAAAGGCGCTGATTATCCGCATTTTGGCAAGAAACCAACGGGAATAGGCTTTGGCCCCGAAATGATGAGCTATGAACTAGGCTCAACGGCACTTTCGGGCTTGGCCTATTACATTGGCGAGCAGTTTCCTGCCGAGTACCGCAACAGTTTTTACAACGGCGACGTGGTTACGTGCCGTATCAACCGCAACACCATTACCTACAATGGCTCAACGCCCGTAGCGCACAAAGAAGCCGATTTTTTGGTCAGTGACGACCCTTGGTTTCGCCCCGTGGATGTGAAAGTCGGCCCCGACGGAGCGCTCTATATTGCCGACTTTTACAATCGAATCATTGGGCATTACGAAGTGCCGCTCAATCACCCAGGCCGCGACCGCACCAGTGGGCGTATTTGGCGGATTACTTACAAAGGTGGCTCAGCCCAAACCCCTTTGAAAGATTGGTCAAAGGCGTCTATCGACGAGTTAGTGGCGGGGTTGGGTCATCCCCAGCTCAACGTTCGTCTAAAAATAGCGGATCGTTTGGTGGATGGCTGGAAAGAAAAGGCGATTCTGCCTGTGTCGCAGTTGCTAACCTCGCCTACGACCGATGCCAAGGTGTTTGTACAGGGTCTTTGGATACTTCACCGCTTGAACGCTCTGTCCGCTTCGGCATTGGACAAAGCCCTGCATCATCCTGACCCGCTGGTGCAAGTGCACGGATACCGCGTACTGGCCGAGTCGGCGGTCATTAGCGATGCCCATCAGGCGTTGGCCGTGGGAACATTGGCCGATAAAGACCCTTTTGTTCGTCGAGTAGCAGCCGAAGTTTTGACCCGTTTTCCTGCTTTGAAAAATATCGCTCCATTGGTGGATTTGTACCAACAAACCAACGACGAAGATTCGCATTTGAAATATACCACCCTGCTGGCTATACGTACAAATTTGGCCGCAAAAGGCATGATTCGTCAGGTGGCAAGCGCCAATTGGAGCGAGACCCAACGGGCCATTTTGTGCAAAGCTGCGGTGGACGTTCCCTCGCCCGAAGTGGCTTCTTTTGTTTTGGAATACGCCACCCAACACCCATTGCCCACCGACGAGTTGGCCAAGTACCTGGAATACACGGCTCGCTACACGGATGCCCCTGCGCTCAACGAAACCATTGGCTCTTTGGAAAAACGTTACGCCGATAACCACGAAACGCAGTTTGCGGCTTACAACGCGCTGCGAAGAGGGCTGGCGCAGGGAGGAAAAACGGTGACTAGCCGTATGCAAGAGTGGGGGACAACACTGGCAAAGCAGTATTTGGAACAACCGTCGGTGGAAAAAGAGACGGCGCAGCAAATGGCGCGTCGGGTGCAGGCGGCCGAGGTGGCGGGCGAGTTTAAAAGCAAATCGTTGGAGCCGTCGGTGCTTCGTTTGTTCAAAAATGCCCAAGCCGACGACCGAGTGCGGGTAGCCGCTGCCAGTGCGCTCATGAGCATGGATGCTTCCGCGTACACGCCGCTCATTGGCGGGGTGTTTTTGGAACGTTCGGAAAAGGTATCCTTGCGGGAAAAACTGGTAGGGGTACTGACGCGTACCCATACGCCCGAAGTAAACGGATGGCTGCGAAAAGGACTAAACGGAGGAGCGCGTAGCTTACAAGGGGTGATTGCGGCGGCGTTGGCCAACTCCGAGTCGGGCATTGACCAATTGCTCAATGCTTTAAAAGAAGAAGAAATCAACGTGGACGTGGTCAGGGAAGGAACGGTGAAAGAGCGCTTGGCGTCGAAGATGACCTCTAAGCAACAAGCGTTGCTCAACGAATTGACGGCGGGGAGCGCCAACGAGTTTGAGGAACGTCAACAACTGATTCAGGCGCGTTTGGCAGGTTTTGAGTCGTCGAAGGCAACGCTGGAGGCGGGCAAAAGTGTGTTTGTGCAAAATTGCAGTTCGTGTCACCAAATCAAAGGTGCAGGTGGGTTGATTGGCCCGCAGCTGGACGGCATTGGTAATTGGGGTAAAAAAGCCCTGACTGAAAAGATATTAGACCCCAATCGGAATATCTCAGAGGCGTTTCGGAATTATAACATTACGCTCAACAACGGCCAAACCATGACGGGACTTTACCGCCGCACGGAAGGGCAAACGATGATTTTTGCCAACAACGCAGGACAAGAATTTTCGGTAGCAAAAAACGACATTAAAGACTACAAAGCCTCCAAATACACCTTGATGCCCGACCAATTCAGGAACAGTATTTCTGAGAAGGACTTTTATGCACTTTTGAGCTTCTTGTTGAAAACGAAGTAGTTATTTGCACTTGGTTAGACATATTGAACGGATAGAGTTGGTGTTAATCCGTTCAATATGCGTTTTTTAATTTCTCTTTTGTTTCGGTTGTGAGCAACCGAAAGCACACATCGTTTGTTATGAGGTGTTGGTTATTTTTCCAAGGATGCCAATAAGTGGTCGAGTTCATCCAAGGTCGCCGTAAATCCTTCTTTGAAGCCCATTTCAATCATTTTCTCCATCCGTTCGAGGGAATCGTTGTAAATGATAATGCTGACTTTTGTCTTGCCGTTTTCTTCACTGAAACTATAATCCCAATCAGAACCCGGTAGCTGAGGGTTTTCGTCGGCATCCGCAAATGCGTTCAAGTACTTAAAATTGGTTTTGGGCGTGATGGAAGTATATTGCTGAACCGACCACATCATGTGCCCTTCGGGACTTACCATGGCATAAAATCTTCTGCCACCAACGGTAAAGTCCATTACTTTGGTTTTAGAGGCCCAAGGCTTGGGAGCCCACCATTGGTCAAGAATTTCTTGTTTGGTGAAGGCATCCCAAACTAGCGAAAGGTGAGCAGCAAATTCGCGGGTTATGAAAACCGTTTTAGCGGCTTTGTCAACGGTAAAGTCAAACAATAAATGGTTCATGTTTTGTATGTTTAATGGTTGAAAATAGGCTTTTTCGTTGGTTTAAGTTGGGAAACTAAACGGTTGCAAATTTATGCGCAACTTTTTGGTTTCGCAAAGTTTGTATTGAAAAAGATTAGGAGAAGTTGAGAGGTTGGAGAAGCCTTTGTTGAATTTTTGAAAGACCAAAGATAGGAAGGCAGACTTTACGTTCGCCCACTTCCCCGAAAAAACAAACCAACTGTGGGTAAAAAAGGAGGGGAGGGACACTTTAATTAAAAATTCTCACCCCTTTCTAAACTCCTTTTTCTCCCCAAAAATGAAAACGTATTCGTTGTCTCTAGCCTTTGGGCTACTTCTAGTGTGGATGAGCTTGCCTGCTTCTGCGCAAACCAACCGCCCCATCAAATTTCAAAAACAAGTGCTCACGAAAATGTTCTTCTCCGAAGGCGTAGCCGTGGGCGATGTCAACCGCGACGGAAAAAAAGACGTGTTGTCGGGGGCGTTTTGGTACGAAGCCCCCAACTGGAAACAGCACGAAATTGCCAAAGGCGATACATTTACGGTCAATGGTGGCTACAGCAATTCGTTTTTGAACTTTAGCATGGACGTCAACCAAGACGGTTGGATAGATTTTATTCGGGTCGATACCCCAGGCGAATCGGTGGTTTGGTACGAAAATCCCAAAAACAAAGCTGGACACTGGAAAGCCTATACCATTCACAAATCCATTGGGAATGAGTCGCCTGCGCTGTGCGATCTCGACGGTGACGGACGTCTTGATATCATCGGTAATGACCCCGAAGCCAAGCAAATGATTTGGCTCAAAGCTCCTTCCAAAAAAGGCGATACCGAATGGAAACGCTACGTGATTAGTACCGACAATATTGGCATTCACAAATATACCCACGGCTTGGGTGTGGTGGACATGAACGGCGATGGGCGGTTGGATGTGCTCATGCGTGAAGGTTGGTGGGAAGCACCTGCGGATCGTACGCAGCCAAATTGGACGTTTCATCGGGCTAATTTGGGGGAAGAATGTTCGCAAATGTACCTACTTGACGTCAATAAAGACGGCCTGAAAGACGTGATTAGCATGTCGGCGCACAAATACGGTATGTGGTGGCATCAGCAAGGCAAAGACGCGCAAGGAAATCCGACTTGGGAAAAACACGAAATTGGGAAGCTATTTTCACAAACCCACGGCTTAGCTTTGGCCGACATCAACAAAGATGGTAATCCTGATTTGGTGACGGGAAAACGCTATTTTGCCCATAATGGCAAAGACCCAGGGGCGTTTGAGCCTGCGGTATTGTACTGGTTTGAGTTTAAACCTGGCCCTAATCCAGCGTGGATTCCGCATCAAATTGACGATAACTCAGGCGTAGGGCTGCATTTGGTAGTCGAAGACATGAACCGCGACGGGTTGCTAGACATCATTACTGCAAACAAAAAAGGAGCCCACGTGTTTCTTCAACAGAAATAAATAAAACAGGTGCGTACAGGACAGAATTTTGAAAGAAGCTGTCGTATGTTTGTCGTATGAAAGTTGGTTTATTCATCCCGTGTTATGTAGATCAGTTTTACCCCAAAGTGGGTATTGCTACACTCCAATTGTTAGAGAAATTTGGTTGTGAGGTGGGGTATCCTGCCAACCAAACCTGCTGTGGTCAGCCCATGGCCAATTCTGGCTATGAACACCTGACGCATGATTGCAACCGCCTTTTTGTTCAAAATTTTGCTGATTTTGATTACATCGTGGGGCCGTCGGGGAGTTGTGTCTTGCACATCAAAGAACACTTGCACACCGAAGGCGAAGGTGAAGCGAAAGCGACGCACATCCGTCAACGGGTGTATGAACTGACGGAGTTTTTGACCGATGTGCTCAAAGTCGAAAACCTATCGGCGCATTTTCCGTATCGGGTGGGGTTGCACCAAAGCTGCCACGGGCAGCGCGGATTGCACCTTTCGCAGATGTCGGAGTTGGTAGCGCCTGCATTCTCAAAACCTGAAAAACTCTTGAGAATGGTCGATGGAATCGAATTGGTTCAACTCACACGTAGAGACGAATGCTGTGGATTTGGGGGAACGTTTTGTGTGGCGGAAGAAGCAGTTTCGGCGCGTATGGGTGTTGACCGCATCGAAGACCACATCAAGAACGGTACTCAAGTCCTGACGGGAGGCGATATGTCGTGTTTGATGCACTTGGAAGGCATCATTCGGCGCCGTGAGTTGCCCATCAAAGTAATGCACATCGCCGAAATTTTAACTGCGAATTAACCATGAATCACTCTGAGGCTGCTGATAAATTTAATAAAGACTTTGACCGCACTACCTGGCACGACGAAACGCTCTGGTGGGTGCGCCAAAAACGCGACCGAGCGGCGTTTGCCATTCCCGAATGGGAAGATTTACGCAACATGGCGTCGCAGATTAAACACAACGTACTGTCTAACTTAGACACGTACTTGATGGAGTTTGAAAAAAACGCCAAGGCCAACGGCGTCACCGTCCACTGGGCCGCCGATGCGCACGAACATAACCAAATCGTTCTTTCGATTCTGAAAGAGCAAGGCATTCAACAAATTGTGAAAAGCAAGTCGATGCTGACCGAAGAGTGTCATTTGAATCCTTTTTTGGCCGAAAATGGGGTTGAGGTCATTGATACTGATTTGGGTGAACGCATCGTTCAATTGGCCGACGAGCCCCCAAGTCACATCGTCATGCCCTGTATTCACTGGAAAAAAGAGGAGATTGGCGTCTTGTTTCACAAACATTTGGGTACGCCCGAAGGTTGCGCCGACCCATCTACGTTGACATTGGCCGCCCGCGAACACCTGCGCGAAAAGTTTTTGACGCGCCGCGTGGCACTGACGGGGGTGAACTTTGCTATTGCCGAAACGGGAGAATTTGTGGTCTGTACCAACGAAGGTAACGCCGACATGGGTACGCACTTGGCCGACGTCCACATTGCGTGCATGGGCATCGAAAAAATCGTCCCTAAACGCAAGCATTTGGGGGTTTTCTTACGGTTGTTGGCGCGTTCTGCTACGGGACAGCCTATTACAACTTATTCGAGTCATTTTGCCAAGCCCCGCGAAGGGCAACAAATGCACATCATATTGGTGGACAATGGCCGCTCTCGGCAGCTGGGACGGGAGGAGTTTCGTAACTCGCTCAAATGTATCCGTTGTGGGGCTTGTATGAATACCTGTCCTGTGTACCGTCGCAGTGGCGGACACAGTTACCACAATGCCGTAGCGGGACCGATTGGATCGATTTTGGCGCCCAATTTGGACATGACCAAAAACGCCGATTTGCCGTTTGCAAGTACGTTGTGCGGAAGTTGTTCAAATGTTTGTCCCGTGAAAATCAACATCCACGAACAACTTTACAGCTGGCGACAAGTACTTACCAAAAGCGGACATTCACCCACTGCCAAAACGATAGGGATGAAAGCAATGGCGGCGGTATTGTCTAGCCCATCGGTGTATCGTTTTTCGGGGAAAATAGGCCGTTTGACGTTGTCAAACACGCCGTTTGTGGTCAACAATTCCCTGAATCCGTGGTATAAACAACGCGAAATGCCAGAGCCTCCCAAAGAGTCGTTTGGCGAATGGTATAAAAAGAATCGGAAGTAAATTCTGCGGTTTGACTATCGCCTACGGTCTGACTATCGTCTGACCTTTGTTTGATGAAAATAATTTAAACAATCATTCCCCCATTGGGGGGCAGGGGGCTAAATAAAATGAGTCGTGAAAAAATACTGGCGGCCGTGGCCAAAAACAAACCCACGTTGACACCGCTACCAGATATACAAGATTTTGGGAATCCTTACAGCGATTTGGTGGCCCAGTTTACGTCGGTACTGACGACCATCGGTGGTACGGTGGTGGAAGCGCGCAGTTGGGAAGAAATCCAACAGTACGTTCAAACGCACTTTGCGGGACGGCGAATGGTTACCAACCTTGCACCATTGGCAGACATGGCCCAACAAAGTTGGCTAACGTCTGATCCTCATTCGTTGGACGACGTAGGGTTGGCCATTTTACAAGGACAATTTGCCGTGGCCGAAAATTCGGCGGTATGGGTTACAGAAGCCGAGATGGGGCAGCGCGTGACGCCTTTTATTGCTGAAACGCTGGCATTAGTGATAAAAAAATCGGCGATTTTGCCCAAGATGCACCACGCCTACGCCCAAATTGGTGCGGCCGAATACGGTTTTGGGGCTTTCATCGCAGGGCCTTCCAAAACCGCCGACATCGAACAATCGCTGGTCTTGGGCGCGCACGGCCCTAAGTCGATGGTGGCCTTTTTGATAGATTGAAAAAAAGGTGAAACTTTGCTAAAAGTGGCTTCCCGAAAGTGCATTAACTTTCGGGAAGTTTTTTTATACAAGCAATTCTTCATTCGTATGCGATTCTTAAAGATTCTTCTCAAAGTACTTGGCGTTATTTTATTGCTAATTGTCGCCTTGTTGGCCTGTATGATCGCCCCCGTCGATGATACGCCTTACCAACAAACCAGCTATTACCAAGACTGGAAAAACTCGGTAAGCGGTTTAACCTCCACTGTCACAGATGCTAGTCATAATTCCTCATCCGTAATTCCTAATTCATTAAAAGTCGGTTGGGCCAAAGTAAATTTTACGCCCAAATCTCCGACTCCTACGGCGGGTTACGGAGTGCGTCGCGGGGCCTTGTACAAATCGGTGCATGATTCTATTTACGTTCGGGCGGTGGTGTTTGACAATGGAAGTACCAAAGCGGCGATGGTGGTGGCCGATTTATTGATTCTTCCCCCCGCCGTGACTGAGCAAGTAAAAACCAAGCTTTCGGCTACGGGCATTCCGTTTGAACAAGTGTATTTTGGTGCTACCCACACCCACAACAGCATGGGTGGATGGAGTGGCGGCATTGTAGGCGAACTCTTTGGTGGAAAATTTAATCCCGACAATGTGAGGTGGGTGGCCGATGCCATCGTAAAAGCCGTGACTTTGGCACAAAAAGACCTAAAACCTGCTACGGTGGCCTATCATCAGTTGGCCGATACGGCAAAAGTACGCAATCGGGCGTTTGATGAAGGAACGATTGACCCGTTTGTGCGCACCATCCAACTCGTCCGCAGCGATGGGCAAAAAGCCTTGATTTGCTCGTACGCGGCTCATTCTACGATTACAAGTTCGGACAATATCGTTTTATCGCGTGACTACCCAGGTGTACTGGTCGATTCGTTGGAAAAAGGCGAAGCTAACTTTGCGGTATTTCTTTCGGGAGCGGTTGGAAGCATGGGGCCTAAGGTGGGTGTAGAGTCAGATTCGGATTGGGTCAAAGTGGCCACCGAAGCCGACAGCTTGGAGTCGGACGTGCAAAAACAATTGGCGCAACTGAAGCCTATCGAAAACCCTGCCCTGCGCATCGAAACGCTCACCATTCCGCTTCGCGAGCCTAATCCCCGCGTTACGTTGGGGTGGCGACTACGTCCGTGGGTATTTCACTGGGCGTTTGGCGATTTTCCCAATTACGTAAAAGCGCTACGCATTGGCAACGTTCTGATGGTAGGTTTTCCTTGCGATTTTTCGGGGGAATTGGT
The DNA here is from genome assembly GCF_003711225.1 of Runella sp. SP2. Lineage (NCBI taxonomy): Bacteria > Pseudomonadati > Bacteroidota > Cytophagia > Cytophagales > Spirosomataceae > Runella > Runella sp. SP2. Next base: position 7,313,902 of record NZ_CP031030.1, read on the forward strand.
GGCAGAGATGAGCGCCTACGCCGAAAAAAAGGGGCTTAAATTGATGGTAACAAGCTTCAATGGTGGGTATATCGGCTACATCACCCCCGACAAATACTACGGCAGAGACACCTACGAAACCCTCACCATGAACTGGTTTGGACCTTTTAACGGAGCTTATTTTCAGGAAATTGTGCGGGATTTGGTGGATAAGATGTCGTAGGGGAAGCAAAAAAGATAAACGAGCAGGTTGTAAGCAGCCTTGGAAAGGTTGTCAAACCTTTCCAAGGTTCAATGCTACTTCTCAGGTCGGCGGTAGCGAATAGGATGGGGACTTTATGATTTAATCCAACTCATCCAATAGTTCTTTCAATTCTTTTTCAGAAATAGTACCTCTGACTTGCTTATCATAAATAGTTGGTAAAATAACTTCTTCATTGTCAGTAACAACATAAGTAATAATCCTTGCCCCTCCACTTTTGCCCTTACCCTTGCTTTTGATGGCTAATCGTATTTTATAACAATCTTGCCCTAACGGAGTACCAGGCGTTGGGTTTTCTTGAAGTTGTTCGCCCAATGTAGCTAATTCTTGCTTGAGTGAAGCATATTTTTTAATTAATGGCTTGGCTTACCTCTCAAAACTTCGGGCAGCTCTTACGCTATACATCCTCTAAAAATTCGGTCAAAGTTCTCAGTTTTATTTTGCCTTCACGGTGTAATTTGGCATCTTGCAAACCTTCTTTTATGTTAGCTTTTAGCTCTTTTTTACTCATAACAGCACTATCAGTATCTGCATCTGCTTCAATAAGCATCGAAGCCAATTTAGCTCTATCTTTTGGTGGCAATTGCCTTGCCAATTCTACCAACTGACTAAGCGTTAGTTGAATGTTGGCACTAAAATTTAGTGTTGTTTCCATTATTCTAATGAATAAGTTTTTTTGGCTTTAAAATCAGGAATAAGGGCATCAATGACCATAAAAAGCTGCTTACGGTCTTAACAATGGTCTCTATTCAAGTCAAAAATTATGTACAAGTATAGAACAAATCTTATTAGTTTGAAACATAATTAGCCTGTAAAATATTGCCAATTGTTTTTCAATTTGTGCTCCAGTTTATATACCAAACCTTGGTTTAGGACAAGCATGGAATTGTATTTCTAACGAACAAACAATAAACGAGCGAAGCGGATTGTAAATAACCTTGGAAAGGTTGAAAAACCTTTCCAAGGTTCAATGCTACTTCTGCGGTCTTTTATAACGAATAGGAGCTGGAGGCTCGGGTTTGAGCGTTACCCCTTGGGTTTTTAGCAAGTCTAACGCTACTTGCACCGATTTTTCGAGTTGCGGGTCTTCTCCCTTGGCCACTTTAGCGGGGTCTTGGTGTACTTCAATGTCAGGGGCAATGCCTTCGCCTTCTACCGCCCATTTTCCGTCCACATCATAAAAACCTCCGCGCGGAGCCACCATGCGCCCACCGTCGATAAACGGTGGCGTGTCCCACGTACCGACCAATCCGCCCCACGTGCGCGTGCCTACGAGTGGGCCTACCTTGGCTTGGCGAAACAAGAACGGCATCAAGTCGCCGCCCGAACCCGCGCGCTCGTTGACAATCATTACTTTAGGCCCCCACAAGCCCGACATCGGTGTCGTGAAAGGTTTATGGTCGTTAGCGCGGCTGTTGAAATATCCTTGCAGTTTTCGGGCCAATACGTCCACGATGTAGTCGGCAGCCGAGCCACCGCCGTTGTTGCGTTCGTCGATAACTGCCCCTTTTTTATCTTGTTGGGCAAAATAATAGCGGTTAAAATATTCGTAACCACCGTTACCCGTGTTGGGAATCCAAACGTAGGCCAATTGTCCCTTTGAAAGCTCATCCACCTTACGGCGATTCCCTTCCACCCAAGCCCGCGTGCGAAGCTGGGTTTCGTTGGCGACGGGCACCACCGTAAGCGATTTGGCCGTGGCCAAATCAGGCGTAGCATTGACCTTTATTTTGATTTGTCGGTTGGCCGTGCCTTCGAGCAAACTGTAAATATCCACGTCGGCCGTGAGCGGAATGCCGTTGATTTCCAACAAATAATCGCCTTCTTTTACGTCGATGCCAGGGCTAGACAGAGGCGCTCGCAAATCAGGGTTCCAGTTTTCACCCGTCAGAATGCGCTTGATGCGGTAAAAGCCGTTCACAATCGTAAAATCAGCCCCCAAAAGCCCCGCAGGGTTGTTGTTGTCGAGGGTTGGGAAATCACCTCCTGAGGTATAGGAGTGCCCCACGGCCACTTCGCCCCCCAAAATATCCACCACGTAGTTGAGGTCGGTGCGGTGGCGTACATGTTCTACCCAAGGCGAGTACCACTTATAGATGTCGTTCCAAGGAGCACCGTGTACATTGCTGACGTACAAGAAATCGCGCTGATAACGCCATCCTTCGCGGAAAATCTGCTTGTATTCGGCTTTTGGATCCACCCAAAGTTTCATTTCGCTAGTGTTGAGGCGACCGTCGCCCATTTTTGCCGTAGCGGCGGTTGCATTGGCGATTCCCCACGTGCCTCCACTGCGGTAAAGCAAGTTTTTGCGGTCGTGTGAGGTAATTGCTCCCTGAATTCCTTTCAAAAACTCTTCCCGTTTTTGGTCTTTCAAGGTGTATTTGTGCAGCGTAACGCCCGCTTGGTCAGGGACATTTTCGGTAAAAAATAAACTACCTTCAGGCCCTGCAATGATTTCGTCGTATTCTTTCAATGCTACTTTGGGAAGTGCCAAAATCCGCTGGTCGATGCCTTCTAGGTCAATTTTTACCAAAACTTCTTTTTTGGCTTCCGTGGGTTTTTCGTCTTTTTTAGGCTCGGTTTTGGTCTTCTCGTCTGTTTTAGCGGGGGTAGCTTCTTTCTTTTCTACTTTGGGGGCTTCTTCCTCGTCGCTTTTGGGCAAAAAAGGCGAAGGTTCACCTTTGGCCAGAATGACCATATACACGCCGCGCGTAACGGGGCGCTCGTACGAACTCATGTCGAGCCAACCCGTATTGAGGGCAAAGTTGGTACTGGCCAAAAAATACAGATACTTTCCGCTGGCATCCCACACGGGCGACATCGCATCTGACATCCCGTCAGTCAGTTGGTGACTAGCGCCTGTCTCGATGTTATAGACTTTGATGGCTTTGTATTGATTGTCCAAAAGGCGGGCGTAGGCAATCCATTTGCCATCAGGCGACCATACAGGGTTAAGGCTGCGGTTGGGATGGGCGTAGCGCTCGGTGTCTATCTTTTTGGGTTGTCCCGTTTCGGTATTTATCACCCATAAATTATAATCAGTGTCGGTGTAGGCAAGGTGTTTGTTGTCCGACGACCACGCGGGGCGGAAATAAAACGTAGGCGAAGGCAACGAAATCGCTTTGGGTTTTTGAAGCCCTTCTTGGTCCGAAACCATCAATTGATATTCACCGCTCGCGTCCGAAAACCAGGCTATTTTTTGCCCGTCGGGCGACCAAGTAGGATAACGGTCAGCCACGCCTGAACTGTGACTGATGTTGCGCCAGTCACCGTTTTCTTTGGGTACGGTAAAAATATCGCCACGGTATTCAAACAACGCACGCTTGCCCGTCGGAGACAGCGACGCATTGAGTAAACCTCCCGAACGTACGTCCTGCCAACGCGGTGCCGCCCACGTAAAATCTCCTTGAACGTTGATAACGAGCTGCTTGGCTTGTCCCGTTTGGGGGTCGAGCAAATGCAAATAGCCGCCTTGTTCATACACAATGCGGTCGTTGGAGGCGTCTAAGCTTTTTACATCAAAATCTTTGTGAAACGTTACCTGTTTGAGTTCGTTGGTTTTGGGATTAAACGACCATACGTTGTTGGCATAATCGCGTTCTGACAAAAAGTAAACGACGTTTTTGTACCAAACAGGGTCGGTATGGCGTTCGCGATCGGTTTGGGGAGTGGTTTTGAGCGAGAGCGTTTTCAAATCCACAATCCAAATCGGCTGCGATTGTCCGCCTCGGTAGTTGCGCCATTCGGGATCCCAAAAACCAATGGTTTGGTAAGCAGCCATTTGGCCATCGGGCGAGACTTCCCCCGCGTAGGCTTGCGGCATGGGAAGTTCTTCTTGGAAGCCTCCTTTAAAACTCACTTTTAATAATTTGGTTAGGGCCGTTGGGTAGCCGCTTCGTCCCGAACGAAAGACAATGCTGGCGCCGTCGGGTGTCCAACCTTGCACAGCATCTTCGCCTGGGTGCCACGTAAGGCGTTTGGGTTCACCGCCCGTGGCGGGCATTACATACACGTCGGTGTTGCCGCCGTACTGGGCCGAAAAGGCAATCATGCTGCCATCGGGCGAAAAATGCGGGAGCGATTCTGTGCCTTCGTGCGTGGTGAGTCGGCGGGCAGCGCCACCGTCGCGGTCGGCCATCCACAAATCATCGGCATAGACAAAGACCACGGAGCGGTCGCTGACGGTAGGCTGGCGCAACAGTCGTGTGCCTTGGCCAATGGCCGACACGCTGCACAAAACCCCCGCCGCGAGGGAGAGTAAAGAGGTTAGTTTCATAGAAAGTGGTTAGTAGGTTGTTGGAAAAATATACCTCAAAAATACGCTTTTCTCTTTGGGAAACGCAATCGGAGCATACACGATAAACGATTGTTGTTCAGCGGTTACCTGAATTCGGTAGCGACTGCCTTCAAAAATGCTTCGCTCTACCGTTGCCCAAATGCCTTGCGTGCCTTCGGTTTCGGTAATGATCAGTTGCTCAGGGCGAATCAGCAAGGTGTCAGACGGTCGGGGAGGAGTTCCAAAAAACTGCTCAAACGTATTGCGAGGCACAACATTGATTTCTCCCGTCAACTCCGCTACGTACTCACTGATGGGTTGTTGATATACTTCTTGGGGCGTGCCCATTTGTAATAACTTCCCTTGGTATAAAATCCCCATTCGGTCCGACAAACTGAGGGCATCGGGGGCATCGTGGGTGACAAAAATGCAGGCAGTCCCCGTTTCTTCGGCCAGTGTGCGGATGGTTTGGGTGAGGCGACGGCGGTTGGCAAAATCCAAGTGTGCAAACGGTTCGTCGAGGAGCAATACTTTGGCTTCTTCGGCTAGCGCGCGGGCAATAGCGGTGCGCTGTTTTTCCCCGCCCGACAGTGATTTTGCAGGTTTATCGGCCACCGTTTCTAAGTGGCAAAGCTCGATAAGCTCGTCCACCCGCTCGTCGCGATAGGCTTTTTGGTAATACCGAAGCGCGTAAGCAATGTTTTCCCGAACACTGATGGGCAACGATAGATTATAGTCTTGGTGGACAATTTTAATGTCAGGATGCCCAGGAATGAGCTGGTCGCTGGCAAGGCGTAATTTTTCGCCATTGAGCCAAATTTCACCTTCATCGGGGTCAATCAGCCCCGCTGCCAAACGCAATAACGTACTTTTTCCCGAACCACTTTCGCCCAAAAGGCCAAGAATTTCTCCTGTTTGAAGTTCTAGCTGAATGTCGGATAAAACCGATTGAGGTGGGTAGTTTTTAGAAAGATGACGTAATTCTAACAAAGAGTACATTCCGACGTTTAGTTTCTTTTGTTGGTGAACACAAAACAAGTTGATAAAATGCCATTTCTCCGAATTCTTCTCTTTTTGTTGGTTGCTCAACTGAGTTTCTCCCAAGGCATTCCACCGCAGGTACGTCGGGTGTTGTTTGTGGGAAATAGCATTACGTACGCAGGAAGTTACGTGACCGACATTGAAGCCTATTTTGTAACGCATTATCCGCAGCGTTCGATTGAATTTATCAACGTAGGGCTACCCAGTGAAACCGTTTCGGGGCTGTCGGAAGAAGGCCACGCGGGGGGACGTTTCCCCCGTCCCGATTTGCACGAACGCCTCGACCGTGTCCTCAAAGCCACCAAACCCGACTTGGTCTTTGCCTGCTACGGCATGAATGACGGTATTTATCTGCCGTTTGGGGAAGACCGTTTTCAAAAGTTTCGGGAAGGAATCGAGTGGCTGCACGAAGAAGTAGAAAAAACGGGCGCAAAAATTGTTCACCTTACTCCCCCTATTTTTGACGAATTGCGCGGAAAAAATGCAGGCTACGCTGCCGTCCTCGACCGTTATTCTGACTGGTTGCTAAGTTTACGAAAAACCAGAAAGTGGGAAGTTATCGACATTCATTACCCCATGAAAACCTACCTCGACGCCCACCGCAAAATCGACGAGCAATTTGGTCTTTCGGGCTTTGCTTTGGCCGAGGATGGCGTGCATCCTGGCGAGGTTGGGCACTGGATTATGGCCAAACAAGTGCTTTTGTATTTGGGTGAAAAACAGGTCGCTAAAGCGGGGACGCCCAAGAGTGCTTTACCCGACCGCCCCTCGTCGGAAGCGGTTTTTAAGTTGGTTCAACAACGCCAAACGCTGATGAAAGACGCGTGGCTGACGGCCACAAAACACCAACGCCCCGAAATGAAAGTAGGGCTTCCGCTGGAAGAAGCGCAAAAGAAGGCGGCGGAGATAGAGCAAGAAATTAGGGCATTGTTAAAATAAAAAAGAAGCCAAAACTTCGCCTTATCTCTATACAAATTTGGTTTTTATCGCTCTCTTTACCTGATTGGGTAGAAGAGTCACATTTCTTGTAGTAAATTGCCGTGTCAAACTAAAAACCAAACCCAAATGATTCGTCAATTACTCTACGGAGGAGTGGTGGCGTTGGTAGGAATGGCGTCCGTCAGTCAGGCGCAGACGTCCTACAACAATCACGCCCAACTTTCCACTCGTCTCAAAAACCTCTCCACAAAATACGCTGCCCAAGCCACCGTTAGCTCGATTGGCAAGAGCTCGGGCGGGCGCGACCTGTGGTTGCTTACGCTAGGAAAAGGAGATGCTACCAAAAAACCCGCCATTTTGGTCGTTGCAGGTTTAAACGGTACGCACTTGGCTGGAACTGAGTTGGCCATTCAAACGGCTGAAAAAATGCTTGCTTCTGCCAATGCCGATAGTATTGCTAAATTGTTGACTACCAAAACGTTTTATTTTTTGCCAAGCATGAATCCTGATGCCCAGGAGCAGTTTGCGGCAAAGCTAAAATTTGAACGTACTGGAAATGATACCAAAGCCGATGACGATCGCGATGGTCGCATCGACGAAGACCCGTTTGAAGACCTCAACGGCGACGGAATGATTACTTGGATGCGCGTAGAAGACCCAACAGGGTCGTTTGTTGCGAGCAAAGAAGACCCACGTATCATGGTGAAAGCTGACCCTACCAAGGGAGAAGTGGGTAAGTATTTGTTGCACAGTGAAGGTATTGACAACGACAAAGACCGCGTCTATAACGAAGACGGTCAAGGAGGTATCAACCCAGAGCGCAACTTTACATTTGACTATCAAATTTTCGTGACAGGCTCGGGCGAGTACGCTGCTTCTGAACCCGAAGTACGCGCCTTGCTTGACTTCTTGTACCGTGCTCCCAACATTTTTGCAGTATTGACTTTTGGGCCTAACAACAACCTCAGCGAAGCGCCGCGTTTTGATGCGTCTAAAGTAGCTCGTCGTATCATCACGGGGCCGCTATCTAAAGATGCCAAAGCGATGGAGCAAGTGTCGAAGTTGTACAACAGCCGCACGGCTATGAAAGATGCGCCAGCGATGCCACAAACCCGTGGGAACTTCTCGCAAACGGCCTATTTCCACGCGGGTCGCTACAGCTTTACTACCCCAGGTTGGTGGGTGCCTAAAATAGAAGCCCCACGCGACTCTACACGTCGTGGTACTGGCGCTGCTGCTCCTTCGGGTGCAGGGGCTACTCCATCAGGTGCCGCAGCTCCCGCAGCAGGTGGTGGCGGCGGTGGCCGAGCGGGTGGCATGATGGGCGGTGGTGGTGCGGCCGCTGCGGCAGCAGCCGCTGCTTCGGCAAGTGCTGCCAATGCAAGCGAAGACGATACTCGTTTCTTGAAATGGGCGGACAAAGAAAAGTTGACGGGCGTTTTTGTGGATTGGAAAGCCGTTCAACATCCTGATTTCCCTAACCAAAAAGTAGAAGTTGGTGGCGTAGCTCCATTTGTAAAATTGAACCCACCACTTTCTTATTTAGAGCCTGTTGCTGACAAACACCTCAAGTTTTTGTCGGGATTAGGTGCTCAAATGCCAGAAATTCAGTTGGTAAACGTAAAAACCGAATCACTTGGAAATAACTTAACCCGCATCACGGCTACGGTTATCAACAAAGGTTTATTGCCAACGTATGCCGAAATCGGTGATCGCGTTCGCTTTGTTCAAAAAGTAAAAACGGAACTCAAATTGGGTAGCGGCCAAGCGATTGTTTCAGGAAAACGTCTCAACCTTAGAGGTGCTTTGGGCGTAGATGAGTCAGAAGAATATACGTGGCTTGTGTCGGGTACTGGCAAACTTACGATTGAGGCTGGATGCCCAACCGCAGGCGTACAATCGACCGAAGTGACGTTGAAGTAAATTTGTTCCGCAAATCGTTAATCGAAATTTCCAATGAAAAAATACATAAAATCAATCATAACTGCTACGCTTTGCGCTCCCATGTACATGGGCGTAATGGCGCAAACAGCACCCAATATCGACGCTGACCTGACGGGAATGCGGGCGATTGGTTCGCCTGCCAATCCGAAAGTAAAATGGGCTTGGAATTACTACATGGATTACGCGGGTTTCAACAAACTTACCCAAGAGTTGGCCAAAGCGTATCCTGACTTGGTTAAATACGAATCTATCGGAAAGTCGTACCAAGGCCGCGAAATGTACGTCATCACCATCACCGATTTTAAGAGCGGCCGCCCCGAGTCTAAGCCTGCTTTTTGGATTGACGGGAACATCCACGCCAACGAGCTTCAAGGTACACAGTTTGCGATGTACACGGCTTGGTATTTGGCCGAAAGCTTTGGTAAAATGGATTTTGTAACGGACATGCTCAAAGGCCGTACGTTCTACATTTTGCCATCCTTGAATCCTGATGCACACGAAAATTTTATTTACAAAGCCAATACCACAAGTTCGTCGCGTTCGGGTATGATGCCATTGGACGATGACGGTGATGGCTTGGTGGACGAAGATTCGTACGATGATTTGGACGGTGATGGGCACATTGTGAACATGCGCCGCAAGTCGCCAACGGGACGTTATAAACTTGATCCTGATTTTCCTGAACGCATGATTTTGGCAAAACCTGACGAAAAAGGAGAATACGAATTGCTTGGTTTTGAGGGGATTGACAACGACGGCGACGGACGTGTCAACGAAGATAACCCTGGCGCGTACGACCCGAACCGCGATTGGGGCTGGGGCTGGCAGCCTGATTATATCCAAGGTGGCGCATTGTTCTACCCTGGAAGTTTGCCCGAAACGCAAAACGTGAAGAAATTTTTCTATTCTCACCCAAACATCGCAGGAGCACAAAGCTACCACAACTTTGGGGGAATGTTCTTACGTCCTCCTGGCGCGGAAGAAGATGCGATGTACGTTCCACAGTCGGACATCGCTGTGTATGATGTCATCGGAAAAACGGGGGAAAAGATGATTCCTGGGTACCGTTATTTTGTACTTTGGAAAGATTTATACACTGTTTATGGTGGCGAAATCGACTGGATTGGCCTTGGACGTGGGGTGTTTATGTTCTCCAATGAAATCAATACTGCGTACCGCATGTTTAACAAAAATTCAACCGAAAATAGAAATCAAAACGTTGAATTTGAAGAGTTTGATAAGTATTTGTTGTTGGGCGATAGCTACGTAAAATGGAAGCCATTCAAGCACCCACAATACGGTGATATTGAGATTGGTGGAACGAAAAAGAATTATATCCGTAACACCCCAGGTTTCTTGTTGGAAGAAGAAGGACACCGTAACATGGCCTTCACGATGTTGCACGCGTATCACATGCCTAAAATCGAGATTGTGGACATCAAGTCACGCGCTTTAGCCAATGGACTAAGCGAAGTAACGGCCACGATTCAAAACCAACGGGCTATCCCAACGCACTCAGCGCATGACCTTCGTTTCAAAATCGAACGTCCTGATTACATTACCCTGAAAAACGCGCAAGTAGTAGCGGGTATGATTGTGGAAAACGATGATTTGGGTCTTACGCGTGAGCAAAAATACAACCCACAAACGATTGAAGTCCCTAACCTTCCTGGTACGGTTGGTGGTGGCTTTGGCGGCGGCGGTGGGCCTTTCGGCGGCGGTGCTGGTGGTAATGCCGTGAAAGTTCGCTGGATCGTAAAAGGTAAAGCCGACAAATGGACGGTAGAAGTCGATAGCCGCAAAGGAGGGATCGTTTCTAAAACCCAATAAATACTGTCCCGATTGTAGGGAACGAGCAATAACTTTAAAAGCGGTTGACATCACGTCAACCGCTTTTTGTTGTGTCGAGGGTTGCTCATAACCCACGCCTATGTTGTTAGGGGTACATAACCCCGTCGCGCAAAGTAATCGGGTTGTGAGAAACCCTCACCACATAACCCTCAACACAGCACAACGTATTTATCAATCAACCAATTTTTACAATGAAACACTTTTGCTTGACGCTGGCTGCTCTTTTGATACATCTAACGCTTTTTGCTCAACAGTACGATTTGCTGATTCGAGGAGGAAAAGTAGTAGATGGGACGGGAAATGCGTGGTTTTATGCCGATGTGGCCATCAAAGACGGAAAAGTTGCAAAGGTAGGGAAGCTTCCTTCTGCCACGGCCACGCGCATTGTAGATGCCAAAGGTCTCATTGTTTGTCCAGGTTTTATTGATGTTCATACCCATATCGAAGAAGACGAATTTCGTGTCCCCACGGCTGATAACTTTATTTATGACGGTGTTACGACCGTCGTGACTGGAAACTGTGGCTTGTCGAACGTAGATTTAGGCCGTTATTTTAGGCAATTGGACAGCCTCAAAACTTCGGTTAACGTAGCGTCGATGATTGGCCACAACGACGTCCGCCAAGCCGTGATGGGTACCGTCAACCGCCCTGCCACGCCTGACGAACAAAAAAAGATGGAAGCCCTTGTCGAAAAAGCGATGAAAGACGGAGCCGCAGGGCTGGCAACGGGCTTGATTTACATTCCTGGGACTTTTTCGACTACCGACGAAATCGTGGGACTAGCGCGGGTAGCGGCTCGCTATGGCGGCGTGTATGCGTCGCACATTCGTTCGGAAGGTGATGACGTTCTCAAAGCCATCGAAGAAGCAGTGCTAATAGGCCGCGAAACGGGCATTCCTGTTCAAATTTCACACTTTAAAGTAAGTGGACAAAACAACTGGGGGCGCTCGAAAGAAACCTTGGCGGCGGTCGAAAGTGCGCGCCGCGAAGGCATCGACGTCACGATTGACCAATACCCTTATACCGCCAGTAGCACGGGTTTAACGACTTTGCTGCCGAGTTGGGCACTGGCGGGTGGGCAAGATTCTATCAAAGCCCGCGTGGCTAATCCTATCACGCACGAGCGGATGGTGAAAGACATGGTAGCCACCCTCAAACGCCGCCAACAAAAACATTTTACGTATGCGGTGGTGGCTTCTTACGACCCCGATCCGACGCTTAATGGGAAAAACTTAGAGGAAATTAATCTCCTCAAAGGGCGTAAACACAAAGCGGAAGCCGAGGCCGAAACCATTCTAGAATTGGTGCTGAAAGGCAACGCCAGCATGGTTTTCCACGGAATGGGTGATTGGGATGTGGAAAACATCATGCGTTATCCCCAAAATATGTTTGCTTCTGATGCTTCGATTCGGGTCTATAACTTTGGTGTCCCTCATCCACGTGGGTATGGTACCAACGCGCGCGTGCTGGGCTACTATGTTCGTCAAAAGAAAGTCATTCCCTTGGAAGAAGCTGTTCGCCGTATGACGTCGCTTCCTGCCCAAAAGTTTAGATTGCAAGGAAGAGGCTTGTTGCAATCAAACATGGAGGCAGATGTAGTGGTTTTTGACGAAAATACCATCATTGACGCCTCAACCTACGACCGCCCTCACCAGTATTCCAAAGGGATAAAATACGTGGTAGTGAATGGTCAATTGGTGGTGGATGAAGAGAAACACACGGGGCTTCGGATTGGAAAAGTGCTTCGATTGTTTAACTGATTGACCACTAACTAAATTGTTGTAGCTAGGATGGAAGAAAATTAGGAAATTCGCCTAATAAAATCTGAAGAGAAAATTCTTGTATGATACTTAGGCGATATATCGGAATCGTGCTCTGGGCGTTGGGAACGGTGGTGTGTGCTCAGAATAAAATGGTCGATAGCTTACGGCATTGGCTAGATACGCATCCAGCACTCGATAGTGCGCGGGTAGTGACCTTACACCGCCTTTCGTATCGGTTGTCAGAAATCGATCAAGCTGCTGCTTGGCGTTATGCCAACGAGGCCAATCAGTTGGCCAAACAGCTTAATAATCAGGTGAATTTGGGTCAAAGCTTTATCAATTACGCCATTTTGGAGTCGTTGGAAGGGAATTATGCCAAAGGACAAGAGTATTATTTAAAAGCCCTTCGACTGTTTGAACAATCGGGCTGGGAGCGGGGACAAGCGATTTGTTTGAATAACATTGCCGAAAATTATAAGTCGATGAATCAGCTTCCCAAAGCGTTGGAATATACTTTTAAGGCACTGGAACTGAACCAAAAGCAAGAAAAGCCCGAAAAACGAGGAATGGCCGTGAATCACGAACAAATTGGGGACTTGTATCGACGAATGGGACGTTATGAAGAATCGTTAAAATACCTCCAAAAAGGCTTGGTTTTGGCCAAGGATGCCGATCAAAATTATCAGATTTTGCCCCAAATTTTGCTCGGCATTGGCCGTAATTACAACCACCGCCGAGAGTTTAGTACGGCGCTCGACTACCTCAACCAAGCCATTGAACGAAGCCAAATTCACGGCGAAAAACTGCTTCAAATTCAGTGTTATCAAGAAATAGCCCAAACGTACCGACTGCAACAAAACTTTGAAAAGGCCAAAGAATATTTACAAAAGGCGTTTGAGACGGCGCAGGAATTTGGGTCGTTGGTTGAAACGGCCAAACTGAACAAAGAATTGGCCGCTTTGGAAGAACTGCAGGGAAATTTTCGCGAGGCGCTGGCTTATTTTCAGAAATATAAAGTACTCAACGATTCGATTGAACAAAAGAAAAATGTGGTGCGGGCGGAGTTGGTGGAATTGAAATACAACGCATTTGAAAAAGACAAAGAAAACCAACGTTTGAAGCAGATTAAGGCTGCTCAAGAGGCCGAATTACACCAAAAAACGGCATTGATTGTAGCTTTGGCGCTGATAGTGGTGTTGTTGATGGGCTTTATTGGTTATGCTTTTTACCAAAATCGCTTGAAGGAAATCCGAGATGCTCAGAAAGTTCAGGCTGAAACCATCCGCCAAATGCAATTGTCGGACAAAATTCGGACCCAAATTGCCCGCGATTTGCACGATGATTTGGGCGCAACCTTGAGCGGCGTCGCTATGCTGAGTCAGGCCGCCAAACGCCAAGTGAGAGAAACCGACAGTCAACTGCGGGAACTGCTGGATTTGATAAGCGTTAATTCCCAACGGACGGTTGCAACGATTCGCGATATTATCTGGACCACCCGCCCCATGAACGACAGTTTGGAGAGTATGTTGAACAAAATGAGAATTTTTGCCTCCGAAATGCTCGATCCCAAAGGGATAAATTACGAATTTTGTGTCGCGAACGACCTAGAAGAGTACAAACTCCCGTCGAACCAACAGTACAATTTCTATTTGATTTTTAAAGAAGCCATCAATAACGTCGCCAAATACGCCCAAGCCCGACACGTTTGGGTGCAAGTGTTCAAAGAAAACGACCGCCTGCATCTGCGTATCAAAGACGACGGCGTAGGCTTTGATAAAGAGGCGGTGCGGGGCAGCGGCAATGGCTTGTTTAACATGGAAAAACGAGTAGAAGAACTGGATGGGAACTTACTGGTGCGCTCGGCCATTGATGAAGGAACGGTGATTGCCCTTACGCTGCCCTTGGCGGCCTAATCATTGTTTCGTAACTATTTCAACCAAAAACGTGCCTGTGTTACTTCCCCTTTCGGCGGTGATTATTACCGTAAACCAAGAGAAAAAAATCGCTAAAACGATTGAAGCCCTCAAAACCCTGACCGACGACATCGTGGTGGTGGACTCAGGTAGCAAAGATGCCACCCGCACTGTGGCCGCAGCCTTGGGTGCGCGCGTGTTTGAGCGGCCGTGGCCTGGGTATTCGGAGCAAAAAAATTTTGGAAACGACCAAGCTAAGTACGATTGGATTTTGTCGGTGGACGATGACGAGGTCGTCAGCGACGAACTTGCAAAAAGTATTCGAGCGGCGTTTGCTTCGGAGCCGAAGGCCGACGCGTTTAATTTACCTTTCCGAACCGTTTTTGCGGGAAAACTCATTCGTTTTGGCGGCTGGAATCCCGAAGCCCACATTCGGATTTTTAACAAGAAAAAAATCCATTGGAACACCGACGCCGTCCACGAGGGACTCACCATTCGCCCTGAACATTCGGTTCAAAAACTCTCGGGATACGTGTATCATTATACGGTAGATACTTTGGAGCAGTTTGCCCAAAAGACGAACCGTTATAGTACGTTATTTGCCGAAAAAGGAGTAAAAGCAGGAAAAAAAGCAAGTTTTGTAAAGATTTACCTCAGCCCAGCCTTTCGCTTTTTAGTAGAATACGTGGTGAAATTGGGTTTTTTAGACGGGTACTACGGCTGGTTTATCGCCAAAGAAAACGCGCGCTATACGTATTTGAAGTATAAGAAGTTGGGGGAGGGGTAAAGTAGTTACTAGCGTAAATTAGTAAGTTTAGATTTGAAAGCGATTGTAAATTCACCTACTCTGAGCCAATTTACTTTTGGAAATGGTAGCTTCTTTAAGACTTTAAAATGCCCATCTTCCGAAACTATACAAACCGCGTCTGAAGCTACCGCACAATCTACAAACTTATCATCATCAGGGTCAGCTTTGATGGCTGACCAGCGATAATAACGAGTAATCAGTTTGACATTTGGTAAGTGGTCGAAGGTACTTAAAACTGTTTCAGAAACCTCGAAACCAAGTTTTTGAGTCATAATCTCAGCATATTCATCTAAAATATCAGTAGTTACGCAGAGAGTAATCGTGCCATCTAAAATAGCTCGAAAAATCCAATGCGTTTCAGAACGTCGAGAGATAGAAACCCACAGGATATTTGTATCTAGGACAATTTTCAAGAAGCTTTCGATTGACGGTTATGTTCTTTTAGAAAGGCAGCTGTGTCTTCAGCTTTCCAGCCGTTTTTATCCCAAACTTCATCGGCCAAATGGATAGCTTTTTCACTAAAATACGTAGCTAACATTTTTTGGATTGCAACCATATCTTCATCAGATACGTGCCTAGAGTAAACTCGTAATAGTTCTAATTGAATGTTACTTAATGTTGATGTAGTAGCCATTGCTTTACAGATTATGCTATGTTCTAAACAAACAAATATACTACTTTCTTATTTCTTAAAAAAAGCGTCAGCTGATTCAGAATCGGCTGACGCTTTGAGTGTATATCAACAAGAAATTACGCCTTCACAATCCAGCCAAACGGGTCTTCAGTTTTACCTGTGCGGAGGTCAGTTAAGAAAGCTTTTACTTTTGCTACAAAAGAGTCTTCGGTCACGGCAGGGAGTTCGTAATCCACGCCTTCGTAACCGATAACGCCAAACGGCGACACTACTACGGCTGTTCCAGCGCCAAAAGCAGCTTCCAAACGACCTTCTTTCAAAGCGTCGATTATTTCTTTTACCGCCACTTTACGCTCTTCGACTGGAATCCCCCAATGACGCGCAATGTCCACGATGCTCTTGCGAGTCACGCCGTTGAGGATAGTGTCAGAAGTAGCAGGAGTGATGAGTTTGCCATCCATGAAAAACATCACGTTCATCGTACCTGATTCTTCCACGTACTCGTGGTCGCGGGCATCGGTCCAGATGATTTGGTCGTAGCCTTGTTGCTGAGCCAAACGTGCAGGATATAACGAACCAGCGTAGTTGCCAGCGCATTTTGCATAACCTACGCCTCCTTCTGCCGCGCGGATGTAGTGTTGTTCTACTTTCACACGAGGAGGTTTTGAATAGTACTTGCCTACGGGGCTAGTGAAAATGATAAACTTGTACGTGTCAGAAGCTTTTACGCCAATGTACGCATCTGTCGAAAACATGTACGGACGAATGTAAAGCGATGTATCAGGAGCAGTAGGAACCCAAGCAGAATCCAAACGGAGCAATTCTGTGAGGCCGCCCATAAAAATTTCTTCTGGGATTTCGGGCATGCACATCCGTACGGCGGATTTGTTGAAACGCGCCCAGTTGTCCAATGGACGGAACATGAGCACTTCACCCGCGTCGTTTTTGTAGGCTTTCATACCTTCAAAAATCGCCTGTCCGTAGTGGAGAGAAGCAGTAGCAGGGCTGAGGCTGAGGTTGGCGTAGGGCACAATTTGAAGGTTAGTCCATTCGCCGTTGACGTAATCGGCGACAAACATGTGGTCAGCATAATGGCGACCAAATACCAAATTGTCGAAATCTACTTCATGGATACGCGAAGCTTCTACGCGTTGAATTTCCATGGCCAATGTGTCCGTTGTCATTGTAATTGGTGGTTTACTGTATAGAGATTGACTGAAATTAGTTGTCAATGCAAATATTTTTATTTTTCCTCGAAAACCCAAGAAAATCTTGATTTACTTATTAAATGGGGGGAAATTGACAAGGGGCAAGTTTGCAAGGAGCAAATAGGCAAGAGGCAAATAGGCAAGGGGCAAGTTTGCAAGAGGCAAAAAAGAAAAACTTGCTTTTTGCCCTTTGTTAATTTGCTTCTTGCCCTTTGCGAACTTGCCTACTTCTTCCGCCCAGCCCATTTAATTTCTTCTATCCCCAATTCTTGTGCCATTTTACGCGAAAGCACAAACAAATAGTCAGAAAGGCGATTTAAGTACCGAATGACCTCCGATTCTACTGTTTCGGCTTCGTTGAGGGCAATCACCAAACGCTCAGCTCGGCGGCATACTGTGCGAGCCACGTGCGCAAACGATACCGATTGATGTCCGCCAGGCAAAATAAACGCCCGCATTGGTTCTAGCTCGGTGTTCATTTCGTCCATGGCGAGTTCGAGGGCGGTAATGTCTTCTTCGTGCAGGTCGGGGATGAAATGTTTTTTGTTGTCGGGTTCCGAAGCCAAAATAGAACCAATTGTGAACAAGCGGTCTTGGATGTATTTCAAAAAATCGCGCCGAGCGGCGTTGACTTCTTGGTCGCGCACCAAACCGATGTACGAATTAAGCTCATCGACGGTACCATACGTATCAATGCGCAAGTCGGCTTTGCTCACCCGCGTTCCGCCCACAAGCGAAGTCGTGCCTTTATCTCCCGTTTTTGTGTAAATTTTCATAAGTAGTACGAGCGTCTCGCCCGTCAAAAAGATGATTCAAAAAGTAGAATATGGTATTCCAAACAACAAACTTACCCCAAAAAGGGTTTTAGGTACAAACGCTAAAGCTCAGTTAAACGATGGAAACCGCCTTTCAAATTGCCAATCTGTTGGTATTCCCGCAGTGGATGCTCATGATTTTTGCCCCCCAATGGAAAGGAACGCAATGGCTGGTCAAAAGTTATCTAGTGCCTGTGCTACTAGCTTGTATCTATGCGTATTACATTTTTAGCGGAGCACCGCTTGATTTTCAGGATTTTAGTAGTTTTTCTGGAATCAAAAATCTATTTGCCAAAGGGGGAGATACGGCGTTGTTGGCAGGATGGATTCATTACTTGGCCTTCGACTTGGTGGCAGGAAGTGCGGTGCTTCAAGATGCTAAGCAAAAAAATATCCCCCACCGTTGGGTGGTTTTACCGCTATTTTTCTGTTTTATGTTAGGGCCTGTGGGGCTGCTAATGTATTGGGTGGTGCGTTTGGTCTTGACTAAACAAGTTGCAGGTCAAAATTAGGCAGCTGGTGAATTGGATTCGTCGGTAGGGGTTGGTAGCTGAACTTTTTTGTAGATAACTGATAGAGGCAGTTGAATATTCAATGCGGGTAAATCAATTCGTTCGTTAATGTCACTGTAAAACTCTACATACCAGCGCTTTCCTTCACGGTTGAATACTTCGACCAAACATTCTTCTTGTTCAATAATTAAGTAATACTCCAACGTAGGTAGTTGGGTGTATTCGGCCAATTTCGTCACACGGTCGGTATTGATACTGCTTTCTGACAATACTTCTACAATGAAAATAGGCTCGGTTGCGTATTTTTTTTGATTGCCTGTTTCATGAAAAATAAAAAAGTCAGGGATGCGGAAAGCTTTCCCATTTTTGACTTGAAGTTTTACGGCATTTTGGACAAAAATAAAAGGTTGATCTTCTAAAAGATTTCCTAGGTAGCGGTGAATATTACCCGCAATCTGATTTGCTGCTACTGATTCGCCTGACATTTCAATAATTTCTCCGTTTACGTATTCAAAACGACCTTCATTTTTTTCGCAAAAAGCGAGATACTCTTCCACTGTATATAGTTTTTCGGCTACCCCTTGCATGGCTAGTAAGTTGATTTGTTCAAAAATACATCTTCTGTCTCAAAACTACAACTATTAGATTTTGCACCTTTTTGCCTTTTGTAAATGAACTCAGGGCTTGTTACCTGGCTACTTATCAGTGTCACTACAAACGGTGCAATCGCACTTTTCAGAATTAAATGGAACAGAAACTACGCAGCCAAGACTGGTTTGGCAAAGAAGGTAAAGACGGTTTTATTTACCGTAGTTGGATGAAAAACCAAGGCCATGCGCCGCATCAATTTAAGGGAAAACCTGTCATCGGGATTTGCAATACATGGTCAGAAGTAACGCCTTGTAACGCTCACTTTCGTGATTTGGCACAAAGCGTGAAAAACGGGGTGTACGAAGCAGGAGGCTTTCCTTTGGAGTTTCCAGTGATGTCGCTGGGGGAAACCTTGATCCGTCCTACGGCTATGTTGTATCGCAATTTGGCAAGTATGAGTGTCGAAGAAAGTATCCGTGCCAACCCGTTTGACGCCATTGTGCTGTTGACAGGTTGTGATAAAACCACTCCGTCGCTCATCATGGGGGCCGCGAGTGTCGATTTACCGACGATTGTATTGCCAGGTGGGCCGATGTTGGCAGGACGTTTTCAGGGCAAAGCCATTGGTTCGGGTACCGACGTATGGCGTTTTGCGGACGACGTAAAAACGGGTAAAATGACGCCCGAGGAGTTTGAAGAAGCCGAAAGTTGCATGAGCCGTAGTATAGGTCACTGCTCTACGATGGGAACTGCTTCTACGATGGCTACCATGGCCGAAGCGCTTGGATTGACGCTCCCAGGCTTGTCGGCGATTCCTGCGGCCGATTCCCGTAAAAAAATGAACGCGCACATGACAGGGATGCGCATCGTTGAGATGGCGAAAGAAAACCTGACGCTCTCAAAAATATTGACGCGCGAAGCGTTTGAAAACGCCATTATGGCCAATGCTGCCGTGGGTGGTTCTACCAACTTCGTCTTGCATTTGTTAGCCATTGCAGGACGAGTGGGGATTGATTTGACACTGGATGATTTTGACCGTGTAGGCTCACGGATGCCTTTTTTGCTGAACGTGATGCCTTCAGGAAAGTATTTGATGGAAGACTATTTCTACGCGGGAGGTTTGCAGGTGGTGATTAATGAGATAAAAGAATTTTTGCACAAAGATGTTATCACGGTCAATGGTAAATCGTTGGTAGAAAACTCAGAAAGCGCTAGAAACTGGAATCCAGATGTGATTGCTTCACGCGCTGAGCCAATTTTGGAAGAAGGAGGTATTGCGGTAATCAAAGGTAATTTATGTGAAAATGGTGCGGTGATTAAGCCTTCGGCGGCTTCGGCGCATTTGATGAAACACACGGGGCGTGCGGTGGTGTTTGAAACCATCGAAGACTACCACGCGCGCATTGATGACCCTGAGTTGGACATCGACGAAACTTGCGTAATGGTGCTCAAAAACGTAGGGCCAAAAGGCTATCCAGGGATGCCCGAAGTAGGAAATATGGCCTTGCCGAAAAAGATTTTGGACAAAGGTGTTTCGGACATGGTGCGGATTTCGGATGCGCGCATGAGCGGAACGGCCTACGGAACGGTGTTGCTGCACGCGTCGCCCGAAAGTGCCATTGGTGGTAACTTGGCTTTGGTCAAAGACGGTGATTTGATTGAAATCGACATTCACGAACGCTACATTCACTGGCACGTATCTGACGACGAAATCGCCCGCCGCCGCGCCGAATGGAAGCCGATTGATTTGGGCTATAACCGTGGTCACAACAAATTATACATCGAGCACGTGACGCAGTCGCACGAAGGCTGTGATTTTGATTTTCTCGTGGGTAAATCGGGTAGCGAAGTAAGCCGCGAATCGCATTAATTGTTCGGTTTCGGTAAAGTTTCCCCGCAGATAGCGCGGATTTAAAAAGCGCAGAGTTTCGCAGACTTTGTTCTGTGGAACTCTGCGCTTTTATTATTCAGCGAGTAAAAAACAGATACACTACCCCAGTGCCCACTGCATCATCCCTTCCTTTAGGGCGTAAGTCGTACTGCGTATGTGCTTGATTTGCAGGCTACGTAGTACGTGCGCAATCAGCACTACCCCTGGTACAATCATATCAACTCTCAATTCAATCATGCCAGGGATTGCCATGCGTTCTTCGCGAGGGAGGGTAGTAAGTAAATCGTAAGCACGGTAAAATTCGGCCAGGGGCAATTCAAAACTCGTCTGCGTAGGGGAGGGGAGTTGGCCTAATCGGTGCATAAAATCCATGTCAACGAGTGTATCAAACGAACCCGATGACCCTACTAATGTTTGGGGGGCATACTGATGGGCGGCGTTGACAAGAGGCAATAGTTGTTCTTGAAAATAGCTGTGCATTCGCTGAATCGCGGATGGGGAAATGGGGTCTGTCAAAACAAATTTCTCTAACAAACGCTGACCACCGATTTCAAAACTTTGCTTCCAAAATGTGCGCGAAGCATTCCCAATGATAAACTCAACGCTGCCGCCGCCAATGTCCATCAGCAGTGATGGAGCTTCGCCAAGATCAATGCCTAGCCGAACGCCTTCATAAATGAGCTCAGCCTCGCGAGCTCCGCTGATGACTTCGATAAGAATACCCGTTTCGCGGGCGACAATCTGACAAAATTCCGCTCCGTTTTTAGCATTGCGAATGGCACTCGTTCCTACTGCTTTCACGTTTTGCAGTAAAACGCCGTGCGCGTCGATGTGTTGGCGGAACAATCGTAGTACCGTCAACGCGCGCTCAGTCGCCTCTTCTGTAATTTGCCCTTGATTGATTCCAGCTTTCGCGATTTTAGTAGGAAGCTGTTCTTTGAAGCATTGTTGGAGGGTATCCCCTTGTTTTTCAACAATCAATAGGTGGAAGGTGTTGCTTCCAAGGTCAATAATGGCGTATTTCATGCCTGCAAGAATGTACTCAGGGGAGTGTTATGAATAAGTTGAAAGAAAAAGTACAAAGAAAATTGATTTTTTAAAAGGAGACACTTATTTTTGCACTCCGTTTTATAAAAAGAGAAAAAAACACTAACAAATATGTTGCTTATACAAGTTAAAGAAAACGAATCAATTGACAAGGCACTTAAGCGTTTCAAAAAGAAATTTGAAAAAACTGGTGTTTTGAAAGAGTTGCGTTCACGCTCGGCTTTTACGAAAAAATCTGTACAACGTCGCAAAGAAGTAATTCACGCAACTTACGTGCAGAAAATGCGCGAAAACGAAGTAATCTAAGTCGATATTCTTCCTTAGAAAATATACTTTAAGGCACTACGCTACGGCGCAGTGCCTTTTGTTGCTTCTATACATCTGCTTTCCGAAACAGCTTGACGTCTATCTTCTCCCAGACTTTGCCCGTTACGTAAGGGTCGTTTTGTAGCCACTCGTTCATTTGGCTTTCGGTGTCAAAATCAACGACCATCATCGAACCCATCATTTTCCCTTCGGGACTAAGCAAAGCGCCTCCCATTACAAAATGGCCACCTGCCTTTAAAATTTTAGCCCCCTCTAAATGACGCTCCCGAACCGACATGCGGCGCTCAAGGGCCTGCTCGTCGGTATAATCATAAGCATGTACTACGTAAAGCATATTGGTTAAGTTTAATAAATGTGAAAGATACGCATGTTGGAAGAAAGGAGTGAAATAAAAAAAGGTTAGAGAACAGGATGCTGTTACTCTAACCTTTTAAGAAGTGAACGAACTACCTTTTAGGCGTTATTTTCGGTCGAATTTTCTTCTTTAGATTTGCTATTCATGAACTCTTGGTAAACCGTTTCTCTTTCAAAAGGACGTTTGCCAATCAAGCGCTCTAGGTCGCTTTGGAACAAAATTTCTTTTTCCAAAAGCTCTTGCGCGATGATTTCAAGAGCAGCAAGGTGCTGGGTAAGAAGTGCCTTACTACGGTTGTAGGCTTCGTCAATGATTTTGCGAACTTCTTCGTCAATCATACGCGCAGTTTCTTCCGAATAAGGCTTGTTGAATGAGTACTCCGACTGTTTAGAGTCGTAATACGACATGTTACCGATTTTATCGTTTAAACCATAGACCGTAACCATGCTGTGAGCAAGTTTTGTTACACGCTCAAGGTCGCTAAGGGCACCTGTCGATACTTTTCCAAATACGACATCTTCAGCGGCGCGACCTCCAAGGGTCATACACATTTCGTCTAAAAGCTGTTCTGAACGGTACAAATACTGTTCGCGAGGTAAATACTGGGCATATCCCAAAGCCGTCATACCACGTGGTACAATCGTCACTTTGACCAATGGATCAGCATGTTCCAAGAACCACCCTGCTACGGCGTGACCTGCTTCGTGGTAAGCCACAATTTTCTTCTCGTCGGGCGAGATAATTTTGTTTTTCTTTTCCAAACCACCAATAACGCGATCCATCGCATCTTGGAAATCTTGCATTGTTACTTCCTCACGGTCGCGACGAGCGGCAATAAGGGCAGCTTCGTTACAAACGTTGGCAATTTCTGCCCCTGCAAAACCTGGCGTTTGGGTAGCCAATTTTTTAGGGTCAACGTCTGGAGATAATTTAATAGGTTTCAAATGCACCTTGAAGATGGCCTCACGACCAACAATATCGGGTTTGTCCACCGAAATCTGACGGTCGAAACGGCCTGGGCGTAGAAGCGCAGAATCGAGTACATCAGGACGGTTGGTGGCCGCCATAATGATGATACCAGAGTCGGTAGCAAAACCGTCCATTTCAACCAAAAGCGAGTTAAGTGTATTTTCGCGTTCATCGTTTGCGCCTGGCATACCACCACGGCCACGTGAGCGACCCACGGCGTCGATTTCGTCAATAAAGATAATACAAGGTGCTTTTTCTTTGGCTTGTTTGAAAAGGTCACGTACACGAGCGGCACCTACCCCTACAAACATTTCAACGAAGTCAGAACCAGAAAGCGAAAAGAAAGGTACACCTGCTTCTCCTGCTACAGCTTTGGCGATAAGGGTTTTACCTGTACCTGGAGGGCCTACTAGAAGAGCGCCTTTTGGGATTTTAGCACCAAGCTTTGTGAATTTGGTAGGGCTTTTGAGGTAATCCACGATTTCCATGATTTCCTCTTTGGCTTCTTCCAAACCAGCCACGTCATTGAAGGTAATCTTAACTTTATTTTCAGCGTCAAAGAGCGTTGCTTTTGAGCGTCCAATGTTAAAGATTTGACCACCAGGGCCACCTCCACCTGTCATGCGACCTAGCAAGAAGTACATGGCCAAAATCATAATGATAAGGAAGCCCCAAGTACCTAAGAAGCCTGTCCAGTCGCTTCGACGATCAAAATCGTAATCAATGGAATCACTGTCGGGTTTGAGTTTTTGAAAATCGTCCAAAAATTTGTCGGCCGATGTCACCTCAAACTGAAAGTGAGGCCCGCCGTTGTTGAAGTACGCCTTGTTATCAAAAAGAGCGCGGTATTTCGGATCTTCGAGGGCTTTGGTGTTAAGGGTTACTTCTACGTATTCACTATTAACGATAACGATGCTTTGCACTTCGTGCGCTTGCACCATCTTCTCAAATTTCTTTTGCGTAATGGGGCGAATGGCCGTATTGCGACTGAAAAAGGTGATTCCCAAAATCGCTAACACCAAGGCCGCAATAATCCATCCCTGATAGCCCGTACGGCGTGGATTGCGGTTGTTGGGGTTTAGCGGGTTGCCATTGTTTTCGGACATGATTATTTATTGAATTAAATTAACGGGTTTTGTGGTGTATTCGCCTGAATAGGTTTGGAGTGGTAGGTAACTACAAACGTATTATCAGACCAACACTATTTTTAAGGGTAATGTTCAATTAGGCGAACTCTTCCTCCACCAGTGTGATTTTGGCGTCACCCCAAAGTTGTTCGAGCCCATAAAATTCGCGCCGTTCTTTCTTGAAAACGTGAGCAACTACGTCCACATAGTCAATGAGTATCCACTCTTTGGCTTCTTTGCCTTCGCGCTGCCAAGGGTGTTCTGAGATAATTTTATATACCTCTGTCTCAATAGAATCGGCGATGGCATCGACTTGGGTGTCGGAGTTACCAGTACAAATTACAAAGAAGTCCGTAATGGCGTTTTTAATGTCGCGCAGGTCCATCACTACTACGTCCACTGCCTTTTTTTCCTGCATTCCTTTTACTACAAGATGGCACAGTTGTTCTGAAGATATACTATCTGATTTGCGTTGTTTCATGCGTTAGTCTTAAATTGCATCCCTAAAAATAAGAAATATTGTACAAAATTAAGTCCAAAACGCTTTTTATTGGAAAAAATTTGATTTATCTGCCAACTTGTCAGTCAACAAACGATGAAGCGGCGGATTTGGTGCGCCTTGGGCAGGGCTGGGAAGGTACTGTTGTCATAACTGACTTCCAAACGGCAGGCCGTGGGCAGCGCGGAAATCAATGGTTGGCGCAGGCTGGAGAGAACTTTATGCTCTCGCTCATTCTACGTCCTCATTTTTTGAGTCCATCTCAACAGTTTCGTCTCAACGTCGCCATTTCAGTGGGGATATACGAATTCTTTAAGCCTTATTTGGGAGAATCTCTTAAAATAAAATGGCCTAATGATGTCTATGTGGGCGAGCAAAAGCTGGGTGGAGTATTGATAGAAAATTCTATTCAAGGCGGCCGACTGGAAGCGTCTGTTGTGGGAATGGGGCTAAATATCAACCAACTTTTATTTGAAAACCCACGGGCTACCTCCTTGCGTAAAGCCACCCAAAAAGAATACGTGCGGGAAGAGCTTTTGCCCGATTTGTTGGCCTCGCTTGAAAAAAACTACCTGCTTCTTCGCAATGGCCATTTTGATGCTTTGAAGATGCGTTATTTACAAAGTTTGTTTCGTTATCAAGAACAACACAATTTTCGGCAGGCAGAAAACGTATTTACGGGGATGATTGTGGGCGTAACCGATGCAGGACTCTTGGCGGTTCAAATTGAGAACCGATTGGTGTATTTTGACTTTAAAGAGATTAGTTACGAGTTTGAGCGTTAAATTCGGTTGTAAGCAACCTCATGCACGTTTGTGAGTTAAATTCGGTTGTGAGCAACCTCATACACGTTTGGTTGTGAGCAACCAAACACACTGTATGAGCTTTATTGGTAAAAATAAATAGTTTTGATAGAATAAAATGGTAAATGTCAGCAAAAGATTGGTTAAAAAAATGGTTTGGGCAATCATGCCACTTTGCGCGAGCATGGGCGTGAGTTGTTCTTCTTCTGAATCCGATTATGTCCCCAAACCCAAAGGATTCCCTCGCCTCGATTTGCCTGCCCAAGTTTACCAACCGATGAAAGAAGACCATCCGTACTCGTTTGAATATTCAAAAAGTGCGGTGATATTGCCTGATACCTTTAGCGACGCCGAACCTCACTGGATATTTATTGCGTATCCTTCCCTGAAAGCCAGTATTCAGCTAACCTACAAACCTGTCCAAAACAATCCACAGCGCCTTGGTGGATTTATCAATGATGCCTATAAATTGGCTGGTCGGCACCAGATTAAAGCGACAGGGATTCGGGAACAAGTAGTAAAAACAAAGTCGGGGCAGCGGGCCGTGATGTTTGATTTGGAGGGTGATGTGCCAAGCTACGTCCAATTTTTTACCACCGATACCACCACCAACTACCTTCGTGGGGCGCTTTATTTTTCGGTAGCCGATAAGCAAGATTCGTTACAACCCGCCATCGACTACCTTCGCAAGGACATTGTTCACTTGCTGAATACCCTGAAGTGGAAGAAAAAAAACTAATACGCTAACCAGATCATACTCAGCATTCCGATAAGCATAACAAGTTTACACAAACTACTTAACGAACCAAATTCTTTTTTGGTGTCGGCGCGGATAAGACGATACACCAGCCAGCCAATGAGTCCAAGAAGCCCTACAAACATCCACGTCAATTGGGAGTTTTGTAGCCAATGCGCGGCCAGAAACAAACTGGGAACAAAAATTGCAATGAGCCCGTAAAGAAAGACCTTGGTGCGTCGAATTCCCCAAATGATAGGCAGGGTTTGACAGCCGTGGGAAGCGTCGCCGCGTACATCTTCCATGTCTTTGATGATTTCACGAATGAGTGAGATACCAAAGGCAAACAAGGCATACAAAATAACCAACGAGCGATTTTGGGGATAATAAACAGCTAGAATAATGAGGGAAAGACCCGTTAGAAGGGCAACAATAAAATTGCCAATGAAAGGTCGTTTCTTGAAATAAGAGGCATAGACCCAAAGAAGCGTGACCGACAGTACACTGAGCAGAAACACCCATTTATTCACCAATAGCCCTAAGCCACAGCCCAGAATATTAAAAGCTTGGTGGGTGGTCATGGCGACACGTCGCTTGAGGTATCGCCCAATGATGACGCGGTCGGGTTTGTTGATAAGGTCGATTTTGATGTCAAAATAGTCGTTGATGACATAACCTGCTGCCGCGACAAGTACGGTAGAAAGTGTAATAAGAAAAATCTCTTTTTCGAGCAGAATACTTTTCCAGTCGCTGATGGGGCCAATTAAAAACAGGCGGGTCATGTATTGCGTCAGGGCAATCATGAGTAAGTTAGGCCAGCGGATAAGCCGCATAAACCCAAACGAAATGTCTTTGATGGTAAGGCGGCGTTTCACAAATAGGACGAATTATGGGTTGGTGGATGTTTTCAAAGCTGTATGCAAAACAACGGATAAGTTAGATGCGTTTCGGGACTTCACAAAATCTTTATACAGAATGTGGAGAAAAAATTGCATTTTTTTTGTTGTGCCGAATAATACCTCAACTAACTCCCCGTCCGCGAATGAAAATCGGAATTGTTTGTTATCCAACATTTGGTGGTAGTGGCGTAGTCGCTACTGAACTTGGAAAGGCGCTTGCTGCCGTCGGACATCAGGTTCACTTCATCACTTACTCACAACCTACGCGCTTAGATTTTTTCAGTGAAAATATTTTTTACCACGAAGTTCATATTCCCAACTACCCCTTGTTTCAGTACGCCCCGTACGAGTCGGCGCTGTCGAGCGCGATGGTGAACGTGGTGAAGACCGAAAAACTGGATGTTTTGCACGTGCATTATGCCATCCCGCACGCCTCAACGGCCTACATGGCAAAGCAAATTCTCAAATCTCAAGGCATTCATATCCCCGTCATCACGACTTTGCACGGAACCGACATCACGCTCGTGGGCAAAGATCGCTCGTACGAACCCGTGATTACGTTTAGTATCAACCAATCGGACGGTATTACGTCGGTGTCGGAGTTTTTAAAACAAGCTACCTACGATTATTTCCCCATCACCAAAGACATTGAAGTGATTCCTAACTTCATTGACTTAGATCGTTTTAAGAAACAGAAAAAAGACCATTTCAAGTTGGCAATTTGTCCCAACGGTGAAAAGTTGCTGGTGCATACCTCCAATTTCCGAAAGGTAAAACGGATTGAAGACATTGTGTTGATGTTTGAAAAAGTACGCCACGAAGTACCCAGCAAATTACTGTTGGTGGGTGATGGCCCCGAACGTGCCAAAATAGAAAATATGTGCCGTGACTTGGATTTGATGCAATGTGTTCGCTTCTTGGGGAACTTAGATGCGATTGAGGAAGTACTTTCGGTGGCCGATTTGTTTGTAATGCCCTCTGAAACAGAGAGTTTTGGCTTGGCAGCGTTGGAGGCAATGGCTTGCGAAGTTCCTTTGATTACATCCAACGCAGGTGGATTGCCAGAGTTGAACGTGCAAGGTGTCACTGGTTTTATGAGCAACGTGGGCGACGTTGAAGACATGGCAAAAAATGCAGTTTACATTTTACAAGACGAAAATTTGCCTCGTTTTAAAGCCAACGCATTGGCCCGGGCCAAAGAATTTGAGTTGGCGAATATTTTGCCACAGTACGAAGCCTATTATGAAAAAGTAGTGGCCGAAAGTCTAAGCGCATTAGAACCATTGGAAGCATCAACCGACCGCCCAATGCGTGAAGTATTGGTAGGTAAACACTGAGGAATCAATAAACAAAAACCATGAGAAAAATTGTATTACCGTTGGTGTTACTGGCTCTTTCTTTAGGAGCTTGTACGCGCTATTTTGTAGGAAAGCCCGTTAAGCTTCAGCCGATTGCAATCAGTGACACCGTCACTGCACCGTCTTCAGCTTTGTCACAAACGGTGGATAAATACCTCAAACCTTACCACGACACTTTGGATGCCCAGATGACGGCAGTGCTGACGACTTCACCTCGTCGGCTGACAAAAGGTACGCCTGAATCAGAATTGGGGAATTTGATGGCAGATCTTTTTCGGGAAATGGGACAAGAACGTTTTGGTAAACCCATTGACGTGGCCGTGACCAACAACGGGGGAATTCGTACAGACTTGCCTCAAGGAAATATTACCCTTGGAAAAGTATATGAAGTAATGCCTTTTGATAACGATTTGGTGGTGCTTACGCTTTCGGGCACAACCATGCAAAAAGTGGTTGACTATTTGGCACAACGTAAAGAACCGCAGTCGGGTCTGAAACTTGTTGTTGACAAGGCGACTAGCAAACCAAAAGAAGTGCTGATTGGGGGAAAACCGCTTAATACGGAGCAAACTTATACGCTCATTACGAGCGACTACATGGCAATGAGTAGTGACTTAGCTCCTATTGTGAAGAATAATAAGGGGTATCAAGCACTCAACTACCTCATGCGCGATGCGATGGCGGACTATCTGCGCCGAAAAGGAAAACAAGGGCAGTCGATTGACCCTAAAAAAGACGGCAGAACGACCGTCGTTGAGTAAGTAGTCATATTTGAATCAACTTGTTGCTTTATCATTATCATGCAAAGACGTATATTTCTTCAACATATTTTTGGGGCCACGGGAGCAGTAGCTTTAGGGTCGTTACCTTTTGAAACATGGGCGTCGCCTCAGGCAAAAGAAGTTAAAATCACTATTTTACATACCAACGACCAACACAGTCGCCTAGAGCCATTTCCAAAAGGCGACCGCATGGCGGGGCGCGGTGGCGTGGTGAATCGGGCGCGAATTTTGAGCAAGATTCGTTCGGAAGAACAGAACGTGTTGCTTTTTGACGCGGGTGATATTTTTCAGGGAACGCCTTATTTTAATTTCTATAAAGGTCGTCCCGAAATCGAATTGATGAGCCAAATGGGCTACGACGCTGTGACAATGGGCAACCACGATTTCGACGGTGGACTCGACCTGTACGTGAACCAAATCAAGGCGTATGCCAAGTTTCCTGTGCTGGTAGCGAATTACGATTTTGCGGGGACGTCAATGGAAGGCTTGGCGCAGCCGTACAAAATTTTCAACGTTAAAGGTGTGAAAGTGGGCGTTTTTGGGATTGGAATTAGCCCCGATGGCTTAATTCCGCAGAAACTATTTGGTGGAACCAAGTACCTCGACCCCGTAAAAACTGCGAACGAAACCGCCGCGATGCTCCGCAATGAAAAGAAGTGTAGTTTGGTGGTTTGTCTTTCGCATTTGGGATATAAAATGAGTGATGGTGAAATGTCAGATTTAGTGATGGCACCGCAAACCAAAGACATCGATCTGATTATCGGAGGACATACGCATACGTTTTTAAACGAACCTACAATACTCAAAAATCAAGCAGGAAAGTCGGTGATTATCAACCAAGCAGGTTGGGGCGGTGCAAGCCTTGGACGTTTGGATTTTAGATTTGACCGCGTTTCTAAAAAAGTCTATTTCGAAAGTCAAGCCGTACCTGTCCAATAATGGTGTCGCGGGTATTCATTCGTGCGGGTTCTACAAACGTTGCGCATCTCCGATGCTTGAAAATGATGTTCATCTGTGCAGCAGGTTTCTCAAAACCTGCTGACTACAAACGTTGCGCATCTCCGATGCTTGAAAATGATGTTTATTCGTGCAGCGGGTTTCTCAAAACCCGCTTATTACAAATGTTGAGCATCTCCGATGCAAATCCTGCTTATTTTGTTGGTCAAAATGACTCAATGAGTTGAAATAAAGTAAATTGTTTTTTCTAAAAATTAGAATTTTACGTCTTTTTGTCTTATAAATCCTTTGTTTTAAGTCAAAAGTGTATTTTGCGAAAAAACAAAAAAACACTGCGGCTTATCAAGCTCTTTTCACCAAGTTTTCCTTATGACATTCGACAATCAACTCAGAGTATCGTCCGAGGTAGGGACGCTTCGTAGATTGCTTATTCACAGCCCCGACCGTGGTTTGGGTAAAGTTGTTCCCTCTAAAGCGCAGGACTGGCTTTTTGAGGACATAGTTCACCTCGATACCATGCGTCGCGAAGAGTACGATTACTATGTCAAAATCTTGCTCTATTTTCTGGATCCTGAAAAAGTACGAGGAAAAATAAAAGAGATAGATGCGGACCCTAAGCGTTTGTTCTACAAACCAGGAAGTCCCGAATATTTTAACTCTGATAAAGTCGTAGATATACAAAAACTGTTAGCGGAAATCCTTGAAGACGACGCCATTCGGGTAAAACTCATTGCTTCTATTTGTGCTGTCGAACGTTGTTCGTTTCGGATTCAGGAAAAACTCAAAGAATATGACCCAATTGAGTTAGCGAAAATCCTGATTTCAGGCTCTTTACCTGACCGTCACATGATTTTTGCCCCGCTGCCCAACTTCATTTTTACGCGTGACATTGGCATTGTAATTAATGACCATGTGCTACTTAACAAACCCGCGAAGACGGCCCGTACGCGGGAGTCGTTGTTGACCCAATATATCTTTTTTTACCACCCGCAGTTTGAAAGTTATCGCAATAATATCATCGAAATTCCTGACAATGAACACCATTTCTTACTGACGGAAGACGAGCTTAAAAGTGATTATCTCCGATCTACGCTCGAAGGAGGCGACGTGATGATGGTCGCGCCAAGGCATTTGTTGATTGGATGCAGCGAGCGTACGACCTTGTACGCAGCCCAGCAGGTGATGAAATCTTTGTTTGAACGTAACGTGGTGGACACCATTACCATCGTGAAAATCCCTAAAAAAAGGGATTATATGCACATCGACACGGTTTTTACGCAAGTAAAACGCAACGTCTGGGTATTGCTAGGTTCGATTGCTCGTCAGGGCGATGAAGCCAAAAAACGAGATGTACTCCACTTTTTTGCCCCGAAAGAAGACCCCGACCGTTTGCAAATCATGCAATTCAACAAAGGCTGGGAAAACAAACCTACTGAAATCGAGAATTTGGAAGACTTGTTGACTGACATCAGCAAAAACGACTTGGGTTGCAATGAGCCCGTGGAGTTTATTTATTCGGGAAACAACGAATTCCCGTTTGGCGCCCGCGAACAATGGACCGACTCCTGCAATTTGTTGGCGCTTAAAGATGGCGTGGTGATTGGCTACGACCGCAACGACAAAACCCTTGAAGCATTTCGGGCCAAAGGCTTCCGTACGATTCGGGCCAAAGATCTATTGGAAGAATTTGAAGCAGGAATTTCATCGCCCGAAACGATTCAAAATACATTCATTATGCTTCCTTCAGCCGAGCTTTCGCGGGCGCGAGGTGGTTCACATTGCATGAGTTTACCGATTTTGCGGGACGGATTTTAAGCACCCTGCCTTTTTGATTCATTGGCTTTATCATTAACTTTAGGATAAAATCAAGCAAGTTATGATTACTACACTGGTTCAGACTGACGTATTACCAACCGATCTTCAAACAGTCGAAGCGTTTGAAAATTGGCAGCGCCAACACGTGGTGGAAGGTAGTTTTGAGTTTTTAGATGGTAAAATCATTCAAAAGGAGGCTATGAAACAAGATGAGGCTTTTATTGCCAATTTTTTATTACGTGTTTTTATACAAACAACCGCATTTCAAAAAGGGGATGTATTATTACCAGAGCTAGATTCTTACGTAAGCCAAACCCGCAAGCGAGTGCCTGATTTGACCTATTTTACTGCGGATGAAATCAAACAAATGCGGCAAGGAGCACGAATAAAAACGCGATTTGCCATTGAAATCTTGTCGGATTCGGAGTCGTTTGAAGATGTGATTGAAAAAGTACAGGACTATTTCGACGCAGGAGGAGAGTTGGTATGGTACATTGCGCCAAAACAGCAAAAAATATACGTCTATACTAATCCTGATGAATCAAAAGCGTACAAAGGAAACGACTTGATTGTGGCTACACCCGTCGTCTCCGATTTTCAATTTGAAGTTTCCCAATTATTTTCCTAAAAATCAGCAACGAGAGATGAGCAGTATGTCGTACAAAATGCAACCTCAAGCCACCACGCACATTATGATGATTCGGCCTGTGCGTTTTGGGTTTAATGAAGAAACGGCCGAAAGTAACGCGTTTCAAGACGCTGCCTTGGCTGCGCAAACCAAAGACAGTGCGCAACAAGATGCCTTGGCCGAGTTTGAAAACATGGTAGCACAACTCACAGCCGCAGGCGTGGATGTGATTACGTACGAGGATACGCCTGAACCTTATACGCCCGACTCTATTTTTCCAAATAATTGGATTTCGTTCCACCAAAGCGGCAAGGTGATTTTATACCCAATGCAAGCCGAAAATCGCCGTTTGGAGCGTCGTATGGACATTGTTGAGGGCCTGAAAGAGCATTTTCAAGTGGATGAAGTCATTGATTTGACCCATTTTGAAAAGGAAGGAAAGTTCTTGGAAGGAACGGGAAGTATGGTGCTCGACCGTCGGTATAAAATAGCGTATGCCTGCCTTTCACCACGTACGCATCCCGAGGTTTTGGACGCATTTTCGGAAGCGACTGGCTTTAGCGTTGTGAAATTTAACGCGGCTGATGCCAACGGAAAGGCAATTTACCATACCAACGTCCTTATGTGCGTAGGTGACGCGTTTGCGGTAGTTTGTTTACAAGCCATCACCGACCCCGACGAGCGCCTGTACGTGCGCGAAGAGCTTGAAAAAACGGGCAAACAAGTGATAGAAATTACGCTGGAACAGATGAACAGCTTCGCAGGAAATATGTTATTGGTATATAACAAACGTGGCGAAAAACTGCTCGTGATGTCCACGCAAGCGTTTGAGTCATTGACCGCCAAACAGCGTGATGAACTCGATGATTATGCTGTATTGCTCCACTCCGATTTGTCAATTATCGAAAGAAATGGCGGTGGTTCTGCGCGCTGCATGATGGCCGAAGTGCATCTTACTGAGAAATAAGTCGTACCTTTGTGGCTTATTACGATGAATAAGCCACATGAAATTTGACGAACTAAATCTGAACAAATCCCTGTTGAAATCCCTTGATGACTTGGGTTTTACGACGGCAACAACCATCCAATCGAAGGTTTTTCCAGTCGTGATGTCAGGGAAAGATGTATATGGAATTGCACAAACTGGTACGGGAAAGACCTTTGCGTACTTGTTGCCATGCTTGCGTCTGTTTCAGTTTTCCAAAGAGAAATCTCCGCAATTAGTGATATTAGTACCCACCCGCGAGTTGGTGGTGCAGGTCGTGGAGTCGGTAAAACAGCTAACGACCTACATGAACCTACTCGTGGTGGGTGTCTATGGAGGGGTAAATTTTAAACCCCAAGTGGCTGAGGTGTCCAACGGCGTTGATGTGCTGGTTGCTACGCCAGGCCGACTGGTCGATTTGCTGTCGAGCGGGGTGGTAAAGCCAAAGAATATCAAGCGATTAGTGCTCGACGAAGCCGACGAAATGCTCAACTTAGGGTTTCGAGCGCAGTTGAAGTTAATTTTGGATACCCTGCCCGAACGCCGCCAAAACCTTCTTTTTTCGGCTACCATTACCGACGAAGTAGAAGCGTTGATGAACAGCTACTTTGAAAGCCCCGTGCGGGTGGAGGCGACCCCTGTAGGAACACCTTTGGATAATATTTACCAAACGGCCTACGATGTTCCCAATTTTTATACCAAAATCAATTTGTTGACATTGCTTCTTGGTCACGACCCCGACATGACAAAAGTGTTGGTGTTTGTGGCAACCAAGCAATTGGCCGAGTTGGTGTACAACGAATTGTCGGTAGAATTTGGCGAAGAATTAAGCGTTATTCACTCAAATAAAGCCCAAAACCAGCGTTTTGAGGCCGTTAATCGTTTTGAAAAAGGCGAAGCACGTATTTTGGTGGCGACCGACGTGATTGCGCGCGGCTTGGACATTGCCGAAGTGTCGCACGTCATTAATTTTGACATGCCTGAATTTCCCGAAACGTACATTCACCGCATTGGCCGTACAGGGCGGGTGGATAAAAAAGGCGTGGCCATTAGTTTTATTACCGAAAACGAGAAAGAACAGCAGTTGGAGGTAGAAGTGCTAATGCAGCAAGAAATTCCAATGCGGCCGTTGCCCAAGCACCTCGAAATTTCGGATGAACTGATTGAGGATGAAAAACCGAAACAAATGATGAAACTGCCGCAAGTCAAGATTGCGTTGAGCGAATCGTTTGGGGGGGCGTTTCACGAAAAATCGGAGAAAAACAAAAAAGTAAACGTGCGCCGCGACCATGCCAAGGAAATGATGAAAAAGTACGGCAAACCCATCAGAAAAACGCGCCCTAATAATGGGTAATAGCTCACGGCTGTGTGCTTCTGGTTGCTCTTAGACGTGCCTCTGGTTGCTTACAACCAGAGGATGTGAGATGTGTTTCTGGTTGTGAGCAACCAGAAGATTAAAAAAATAAGCCTCTCTATTGACATGTATGGAGAGGTTTTTATATGTTTGTAGTGTATTAGTTAAATAGTACACTAAATCTCAAAGATTCCATGATTCATTTAGACGCTATTTCGTTCAGCTATGAAAAGAAACCCCTGTTTTCGGGGTTGACAATGCACTTGCAGCCAGGGCATATTTATGGGCTTTTGGGGGCAAACGGGGTGGGAAAAACGACTTTGCTCAAGTTACTGGCAGGATTGGTTTTCCCAAAAGGAGGGATGTGCAAGGTGTTGGAGCAGGAGCCACGCCACCGCAAGCCTTCGTTGATGAGTCAGCTGTATTTTGTGGCCGATGAGCCTCATTTGCCGCACGCAACGGCGGCGCGGTACGCGGATACCTACGGCGTTTTTTACCCAAATTTTGACAAATCGCTGTATTTGGAGTACTTAAAAGAGTTTCAAGTCCCTGCCGAACAGGTCTTTTCTAAACTGTCGTTTGGGCAGCGGAAAAAGGTGGTCATCAGCTTTGCATTGGCGACCAAAGTGCCGCTGGTACTCATGGACGAACCTACCAATGGCTTGGACATTCCTTCAAAAAGTACCTTCCGAAAGTTGGTAGCGGGGGCCATGACCGACGAACGCTGCATCGTGATTTCGACCCACCAAGTGCGCGATTTGGATAGCTTGATAGACGCCGTTTTGATTCTTCATCAGGGCAAAATCGTTTATAACGAAGACCTCAATGCCTTGGCCGCCGAGGCAACCGCGCAGCCCAACCTCGAAAGTTTATTCCAAGAAGTCATTCAATTCCACTAATGATGAACGATACGTTTGACCTTCGCCGATTTGGGTGGTATGCCCAGAGAGAGTTACGCGAAAACTGGAAAGCCTATGCGTTGGGTTTAGTCGGAATGGTGGCATTAATGGCCTTTTTCATCTACTCAGAAAGAAGTAAAGTGCCAGAAAAATATCGGGCGCTTCCCATTGACATCTACCCTTCGTTGGTGATAACAATGGGTATGATGGTATGGGTAAGCAGTGGATTTAGCCTGAGAGGTTTTTCGACGGCAGACGAACGTTTTGGGACGTTGCTTTTGCCCGTTTCCAACCTTGAGCGTTTGCTGTATGCGTGGTTGGTGTCGCTACCCGTGCCGATGTTGGTTTGTGCGTTTGTGTGGAAAATAAGTTGGTTGCTAATCATTGAACAATGGAAACAAGACATTCCTACCTTAAAAATCAACACTGATTTTGCCTACTGGGCCGACGCTTCTTACTTTTCTATTTTTATCTTGACGGGTTCGGCGGTTTTTATGCTGGGTGCAATGACCCTCGGCAAACTCAATTTCCTCAAAACGATGGGAGTTTTATTGCTCGCTGGCGTTGCGGTACTTCAATGGGGGCAAGGGTATTTGTTGCGTGCGATGTTTCCTGCCGAAGGGTTGCGACAACCTACGCCCGCGCCTTGGGTACCTCCAACGATTACGGTGCGTAGCCCAGAAGGTATTTCGGTCGAACGTATTCACTCTGTGTATGAGAACCTTTATCAGTTTTGGTGGGTACTATGTTTACCGATTTGTTTGTACGTTATCGTATTTCTAAAAATGAAAGAACGAGAGGGGTAGAGGATTTTAAAACAAATTAATCTTATTGATGATGAATGACCTATTTGATATTCGACGTTTCGGACTCTATGCCCGAAAAGAGTTTCGTGAAAACTGGAAAGTGTATGCGCTGTTTGCCGTAGGCATTGTGGTAATGCAGCTGGTATTCATTTATTTATTGTGTAAACCGCTAGAGAATAAATTTTATTATAACCAGTTGAAAGGGTATGATTTAAACCCTTTTGCTGGGCTTTTTAACTCTGCCGTAATAGCCACCTGGATTTCAGGAAGCTATGCTTACTCTTATTTTTCTTCTTCTTCCAAAACTTTTTCTTCTCTAACATTGCCCGTTTCCCCCTTAGAACGATTTTGTTTTGCTTGGCTTCTTACTATCCCTTTAAGCTTGATCATAACGGCTATTTTATGGCGAGTGACTTGGTTATTTACAACCCCATTTGTTCTTTCGACCTTTCCTAAAGTAAGCATTGTAATGGATTATTCGAAGGCATTTAGGAATGTAGTTCAAACAAGTTTAGCGATTGGAGTTTTCGGCATTTCGGGAGCGTTTATGTTGGGAAGTTTGGTTTTTAGGAAATATAGCTTTTTTAAAACATTGGCAATTGGGTTAGGAGCGATATTACTTCTCTATGCGTTTCAACAAAATGTACTAACAGCAATTTTACCAAATGCCGATAGAGTGGAAACCTACCCTTATCCAGGTTTTATATATGCAAGTGTAAGAACCATTTCCAAGCTTCATATCCAATTTGGTTCGACCCTTGAATTGCCCTACCTCATTTGGTGGGTGTGGTGTTTACCTGTCATCTTGTGGGTAGCGACGTACTTGAAAATCAAAGAAAAAGAAGTTTAACAGCCATGAATTTTCATAACCAAATCCCGATTTATCTGCAAATCGCTGAACACATCGGCGAGCAGATTCTGACCCAACGTTGGAAACCCGATGACAAAATTCCGTCCATTCGGGAATTAGCAGTACAATTGGAGGTAAACCCCAATACGGTGCAGCGTACTTACGATTTTTTGCAAACGCAAGAGGTGATTTTTACCAAGCGTGGGTTGGGGTATTTTGTGGCACCTAATGGCGAACAAAATTACCTCAATTGGCGCAAGGAAACGTTTGTACAAAACGAACTACCGATTTTTTTTAAACAAATTCGCTTACTAAAAATGAGTTTTGAAGAACTCGAAAAACGATTTTACGAATATGAAACCATCTAATCTATTGCTAACCGTGGCCGTCGTTGTGACGCTGGTCGTTCAGGCGCTTTTAGTGTTTGGGTACAAGAGTGCCTATTTGGAACAACTGACCGCCAAACAAGAAAAAGCGCATACGATTTTTGAAGCATTTCGAATTGAAAATAAGCCAATTAAAGTATTGAGAGCCAAAGGTATTCGCTTTGTGTTACATCTAGGAGAAGAAAAACAAGGCTTTCGTCACGATTACCGTCGGGTAGGTTTTGGTTATAGTAAGAGGGGAGACACGCTCGAAATTTCAGCCGTAACGGGACGGCAGGATGATGTCGATTTTTGTGAGTTGTATTTTTCTGAAATGCCCGCGATTGAGCTGTATGATTCAAACGTCAGTATCGTTACTACCAAGCCCATGCAGGCGTCGCTTTTGGTGAAGAAAAATAGCGTGTGTGCGCTGCAAAAAGGGACGTGGGAAAAGCTAGACACACGGGTAGAAGATACTTCTAAACTCCGATTGGCAGAAGGAAGCGAAATCAGCCAGTTGACGGTGAGCTTGGCAGACAAAGCAGGATTGGAGGACGCGGGAGCAACGGTGAAAAAAATTCGATTGGCTTCTCAGTCCGATAGCAGTGAGGTAACACTTTCGGGTAAATCACTGAAAAATTTACAATAAAAAATTGTACATTTCCTGCAAAATAAACCCTTTTCACGGAAATGACATTCGATTACATCATCATCGGGGCGGGCTCGGCGGGTTGTGTGCTGGCGCATCGTCTTTCGGCAAATCCAGCCATCCAAGTATTGTTGTTGGAAGCAGGAGGGCCTGACAAAAAAATGGAAATTCATATTCCAGCGGCTTATTCCAAACTCAATCGTACGGAGGTCGATTGGGGATTTGAAACTGAGCCTCAGCCCCATGTCCTGAATCGAAAAATGTATTTGCCGCGCGGAAAAGCATTAGGCGGAAGTAGTTCCACCAATGCCATGGCCTACGTGAGGGGAAACCGCGCCGATTATGACGAATGGGCAGCGCTTGGGAATGAGGGCTGGAGTTATGATGAGGTGTTGCCTTATTTTAAAAAATCAGAACATAACGAGCAGATTCACAACGAGTACCACGGGCAAGGTGGACCGCTCAACGTAACCTACGCGACGGGCTATCGTACTCCCGTGGCGGAGGCGTTTGTGAAAGCCTGTGCCGAAAAGGGAATTCCCGAAAACCCCGATTACAACGGAGCCGAGCAAGCAGGAACGAGCCTGTTTCAGTTTACCATCAAAGACCAAAAACGGTGGAGTACGGCAACGGCATTTTTGAAACCTATTTTGCAGCGTTCTAATCTGAAAGTCATTACGTTTGCGCACACAACTCAACTCATTTTGGAGAATGACCGTGCGGTGGGCGTGGAGTTTTTGACGGGAAAAAATACGACCGAAAAAGCGTTTGCCAACAAAGAAATCATCTTGTCGGCAGGAGCGTTTAATTCTCCTCAAATCTTGATGCTGTCGGGGATTGGCGACAAAGACGAGCTAAAAAGGCACGGAATAAAGGCTAAAAAACACTTGCCAGGGGTGGGTAAAAACTTACAAGACCACTTATTTACGGGGGTGAGTGCCTTGGCGAATGTGCCTACCGCCAACGATTATCTGTCGGTGTGGGGACAGGTGAAGGGATTAGCGCAGTACGTATTTATGAAAAAAGGGCCGATGACGATTAGTCCGTTGGAAGCCAATGCGTTTACCAAAATTCATACAGGCCCCGACCCAGTCGATTTTCAGTTTCATTTTGCGCCAGTTCACATGGGCAACGACGGGAAAGCTGATTTTTATAACATTGAAACCTTTCCACACACCAGTGGTTTTACCGTTTTACCAACGCTCCTCAAACCAAAAAGTGTAGGATTTGTAGGTTTACGTTCGTCAAATCCGTTGGATGCACCACTCATTGATCCTCGCTTTTTATCGGAGGAAGACG
Source organism: Runella sp. SP2 (assembly GCF_003711225.1). Lineage (NCBI taxonomy): Bacteria > Pseudomonadati > Bacteroidota > Cytophagia > Cytophagales > Spirosomataceae > Runella > Runella sp. SP2. The sequence goes on from NZ_CP031030.1 coordinate 7,353,838, forward strand.
ATGTGCTAACGCTGTTGAAGGGTACCAAAAAAGCGTTGGAGATTATGGATGCCAAGGCATTTGATGTGGTGCGAAAAGAAGTAATTCTACCACTTCAACGTAGTTCCGATGAGGCACTTATTTTGCACATCAAAACGCTATTGGAAACGGTGTATCACCCCATCGGGACGTGCAAAATGGGCAATGACGAAATGGCGGTGGTGAACAGCAAATTGCGGGTGCATGGCATCGAAGGGCTTCGGGTAGCCGATGCGTCGATTATGCCGCGTATCATCGCGGGCAATACCAACGCCGCCTGCATTATGATTGGTGAAAAAGCTGCTGATTTGATTTTGGGGGATATTCGTCATAGTTAATTGGGAAACACATAGCTCACAATAGAATTTTTCACAATAGGGTACATAGCTATATCTTATGTTTTCTATGTGTTTATTCTACTGTTTTCTATGTGTTTTAAAAAAATGACAAAACAAAACCCCCGCAAAAGTGATTCTGCGGGGGAGGAATGATTTTCGGATAAACAGATAATGGTTAACCAATAACTGTTTAATCAGCAACAACTAGCTCACGAGCAAGCTCTACTAAGTCTTTGTCGTTTACTTCTTTTTTGATGTCGGCTACGTCCAAGAACTGCTTGTAAATAACGTCCAACGTTGCTTTATCGAACGTATAACCCAACAATTCCAAACGGTGCTTCAACGCGTGGCGACCGCTACGAGCCGTCAACACAATCATTGATTTATCCACGCCCACGTCGGTAGGGCTCATAATTTCGTAATTGAGGGTATGTTTCAAGAAACCATCTTGGTGAATACCCGAAGAGTGTGCAAACGCGTTACGCCCTACAATCGCCTTGTTGGCTTGCACAGGCATACGCATCATTTTTGAAACCAACTGGCTAGTAGGGAAAAGCAATTGCGTATTGATTCCCGTTTCGTATCCTAATTCTTTGTGTACGTTGAGGGCCATTACCACTTCTTCCAACGACGTATTTCCAGCCCGTTCACCAATTCCGTTCATCGTTACTTCTACCTGACGTGCTCCGTTCATAATACCTGCCAAAGAGTTGGCCGTTGCCAAACCGAGGTCATTATGGCAGTGAATTGAAATGGTTGCTAAGTGAGCGTTTGAGGTATTTTCAAAGATATACTTGATTTTGTCGCCGTACTCATTAGGCAAACAATAGCCCGTTGTATCTGGGATATTTACAACCGTAGCTCCTGCTTTGATTACTGACTCTACCAAGTGTGCCAAGAAAGCCACATCCGCACGTCCCGCATCTTCACAATAAAACTCCACATCTTCCACGTACGACTTGGCGTGTTTTACGGCGCCAATCGCTTGTTCTACGATTTTCTCACGCGTGCTGTTGAATTTGTGCTGAATGTGAATATCGGACGAACCAAGTCCTGTGTGAATCCGTCCGCGTTGAGCGTATTTGAGGGCTTCTCCAGCGGCATCAATATCCCCTTTTACGGCGCGTGAAAGGGCGCAAATAACAGGCTGACGAACAGCTTTTGAAATTTCTACCACCGAACGAAAATCACCAGGGCTCGAAACAGGAAAGCCCGCTTCGATGATATCAACACCCAGTTTTTCGAGTTGTTGTGCTACCACAATCTTTTCATCGGTTGTCAATTGGCAGCCAGGCACTTGCTCGCCGTCCCGCAACGTGGTGTCGAAAATTTGGACTTTTTGGCTCATTGTGTGTAAAGAGAAATTATAAATTGGTTAGATTTCGACTTTTGGGATTTTTATTCACAAAAAACCCTTTCTCAACGTGAGAAAGGGCCTTTTTACTATAAAGGTTTCCTTTCTCACATGACCTGTGTGAGAAGAAGACCGAGAATATTATTAGATGCTAATGTCATAAATTGTGTTGCGAATTTTCGCTGTACGCGTATTTCTTCTACAAAAATAGCGGAATAATTTTTTGGTGCAAAAAGTTTTTTAAAAAAATGTAGCGGTATATAAATTTTGTTCTTGCAGGAGATTTACCTATTTTTCTACAAATAAAGCAGAAATACCTAGTTTTGTAAAAGACATACGTTCCCGAATCAGATGAAACCCCGCTTTTTGTTTATTTTTCTCCTAACTATTGGTATGGAAGTTACTTTTGCCCAAACGCCACTTTTCAATTGGCAAGGCCACCGTGGCTGCCGTGGATTGATGCCCGAAAACACCATTCCCGCGTTTTTGAAAGCACTCGACTACGGAGTGAATACCTTAGAGTTGGATGTCGTTATTTCTAAAGATAAGAAAGTAGTCGTTTCGCACGACCCTTATTTTCACGCCGACTTTTCGATAAAACCCGATGGTACACCCGTACCAAAGAGTCCCAAAATTGTGTTGTACGACCTCAATTACGACGAAATTAAACGCTACGATGTGGGCAGCAACGGAAACCCGAATTTTCCTGAACAACAAAAACAGAAGACCTACAAGCCGCTTTTAAGCGAGATGATTGAGGCCGTGGAGGTGTACCGAGTTAAAAACAAACTGCCGCTTTTTTTGTACAACATCGAAATCAAGAGCGAAGAAAAAGAATACGATAAGTCGCAGCCACAACCTGCAGAGTTTTCGGACTTGGTCTATCGGGAAATCATGGCTCAATTACCACCCGAACGGATTGTTCTCCAAAGCTTTGATTTCAACGTTTTAAAACATTGGAAGAAACAAATCGACGCGGGCAAGTACAAAAAAGTAGCCTTGTCGGCGCTGGTCGCCAATGCCAAAGGGATTGAAAAAAACATCGAGGATTTAGGGTTCACCCCCGACATTTACAGTCCTTACTATTTATTACTTTCGACGGAACGGGTGCAGCAGCTTCACAAGATGGGAATGCAAGTGGTGCCTTGGACGGTAAATACGACCGAAGAAATGCGCAAAGTGAAGGCCATGGGCGTCGATGGCATTATTACGGACTATCCCAATCGCATCCCGAAATCCTGATTTTTGTCAAAACCCATTAGGAGGGTAGTGTATGATTCATTGCTTTTATTTATGTTTGAGAAAATAAAACCTGATTTTCTGTGTCTCTACTGAACGACATAATGGTCTTTTTTATGAAGCGTCGTGCCGAGCGTATCGAACACTTCAAGGCGAATCCCATCGAGGTTCAGTACAAAGTATTCCACGATTTGCTGGAAGCGTCTCGCTATACTGATTGGGGACGAAAGTACCGCTATGATTCGATTCAAACCATCAAACAATACCAAGAACGCGTACCGATTTCGAGCTACGAAGATTTGTATCCGTCGATTGAGCGGGTGTTGCACGGCGACCAAAACGTTCTTTGGCCGTCGGATGTAGAATGGTTTTCAAAATCGTCGGGAACGACCAATGCCCGTAGCAAATATTTGCCCATTACGCCCGAATCGTTGGAAGAATGTCATTACCGAGGTGGCCGAGATGTAATGACGTTGTACGCCCAAAACCGCCCAGGAACATTGGTTTTTGAGGGAAAAGGGTTGTCGATTGGCGGAAGTTTGCACGATAACCCCTTCAACAGCGAGGGCGGAATGGTGGGAGATGTGTCGGCGGTGATTATGCGGAATTTACCCGCGTGGGCTGATTACATTCGCACGCCACCCATCGAAATTGCTTTGATGGATAAATGGGAAGAGAAGTTGGTCAAGATGGCTGAAATTTGTGGCAACGAAAACGTAACAAGTATATTGGGTGTACCAACTTGGACGATTGTCCTCCTCGACCGCATCATGGAGGAACGTGGAGCGCAGCACATGCTTGATATATGGCCTAATTTTGAGGTGTTTATCCACGGAGCAGTTGCCTTTCAGCCTTACCGTGAGCTGTTTATGAAAAAATACTTTCCGAGCGACAAAGTAACCTACATGGAAACGTACAATGCTTCGGAAGGATTTTTTGCGGTGCAAGACGACCTTGCCCACCCAGGCGAAATGCTGTTGATGCTCGATTACGGTATTTTTTACGAATTTGTACCCGTAGAAGAATGGGATAAACCGCACCCCAAAGCCGTCACGCTGGATGAAGTGGAGCTGGATAAAAACTATGCGCTTATCATTTCGACCAACAGCGGTTTGTGGCGTTATCAGATTGGAGATACCATTAAGTTTACCTCAAAATATCCTTTTCGTATCAAAATAAGCGGCCGTACGAAGCACTTCATCAATGCGTTTGGTGAAGAAGTCATCATCGAAAACGCCGACGAGGCCGTTACCTTTGCTTGTGAAAACACGGGAGCCGTGATCAATGACTACACCGCAGGGCCTGTCTATATGGAGGATGGCAGTAAAGGCCGCCACGAATGGGTGATTGAATTTAGTACAGCCCCGTCTGACTGGCAAAAGTTTTGTCATTTGCTCGACAAACGCCTTCGGGAAGTGAACTCCGACTACGATGCCAAGCGTTATCAAGACCTTGCGTTGTTGGCGCCGCTCATGCACAATGTTCCGTCGGGCACATTTTATGAATGGATGGGTCGTCGAGGAAAATTAGGCGGCCAAAATAAAGTACCACGCTTGAGCAATTCGCGGGAATATTTAGAAGGAATTTTACAAATGGTGTATCAAATGGAGTAAATGAGCCGAAGGTAGCCCCAAAAACTAGGCTTGGTCATTTTTTTGAAACGTAAAAAGCCTATTTTGCCACGAAAAGAAACCATCGGTGTAAATAGTCCACCAGAAATTTTAGAATTACACAACTTTGCAACCGTTAACTAAAACCTAACAAAACCATGTCAAAAACCACATTAATTGTCATTGTCGTCCTTGCCATTTTTGGAATGTACGGCTGTAGTACTTACAATGGCCTCGTGAGCAAAGACGAAACTGTCAACAATGCGTGGGCCAACGTTCAAAGCGCCTACCAACGTCGTGCAGATTTGATTCCAAACTTAGTAAATACGGTCAAAGGAGCGGCTGATTTTGAAAAAAGTACGCTTACCGCAGTGATTGAAGCTCGTTCAAAAGCTACGTCTATTCAGTTGAAACCTGATGAGTTGACTCCTGAAAACATGCAGAAGTTTCAGGCGGCTCAAGACCAATTGAGTGGTTCTCTTTCGCGCCTTTTGGTATCGGTAGAGCAGTATCCGCAACTAAAAGCCAACCAAAACTTTTTGGAATTGCAGGCACAGTTGGAAGGAACCGAAAACCGTATCAAGGTAGAGCGTGACCGTTTCAATGAGGTTGTGAAAGGCTATAACCAATCGGTACGTACGTTTCCTGCCAACATTTTTGCTGGTATGTTTGGCTTTGCGCAAAAGGGCTATTTTGAAGCCTCTCAAGCAGCACAAACGGCACCTACGGTGAAGTTTTAATTTAGAAACTTTCCGAAAAACAATCTTCCCGAAAGTTTAAGAATCTTCCCGAAAGTTTTAAACTTTCGGGAAGATGTGCCTTCCCAACCGTAAACTTGTAAACTCTAAACCGTAAATTGCTCATGTCTCTTCTTCTGACTCCTTCCCAACAAGAGCAAGTAGTAGCGGCGATTCGTTCGGCCGAACTGGTAACTTCGGGCGAAGTACGTGTGCATATTGAGACCAATTGCCTCGAAAGCGATGTCATCGAACGCGCCAAACAAGTCTTTGCCGACCTTGGAATGCACCGCACTGATTTGAAAAACGGGGTGTTGTTTTATTTGGCCACAGACGACCGAAAGTTTGCCGTGCTGGGAGACAAAGGCATTAACGAACGAGTCCCTGATAACTTTTGGAATAATGTGCGCGATACAATGCGAGCTCATTTCAAAAACAATGAATTTGCCGAAGGTCTCAGTAAAGGGATTCAGTTGGCAGGTGAGCAACTGAAAACGTTTTTCCCTCGCCAAGCAAACGACATCAACGAACTCTCCGACGATATTTCGTTCGGGTAACTTTTTTCCAATGCGTCATTTCTTTTCTCTTTTGTTGATAACCTTGTGTACCATTCGTGTTTGGGCACAAGATATTCCTGAACCGATGAATCCTCGGCGTTTGGTCAATGACTACGCGGGTATGCTAAACGGGACAGAACGTGAAACCCTCGAACAAAAACTGCGGGTTTTTAATGATTCCACTTCGACACAAATTACGGTGGTGATTGTGAAATCAACGTTGCCGTATCCTCCAGGCGACTATGCGTTTGAGCTGGGACGACGTTGGGGTGTGGGACAAAAAGACAAAGACAATGGGGTAGTGTTGTTGTGGGCGTCGGACGACCGCAAGATTTTTATTGCTACGGGTCGAGGCATAGAAGGCGCTCTCCCCGACGCGATAGCCAAACGGATTATTTCGACGGTTATATCCCCCGAATTTAAACAAAAAATGTATTACCGTGGCCTTGACCGAGGAACGGATGAAATCATCAAGTACACGGCGGGAGAATACAAATCGGATGGCACCGAGGGCGGTGACGGAGAGTTTCCTTTAGGTGTTATTATTTTCCTAATCATTATTGTCATCATTATTATTATTATCATTTCCAAAGCCAATAAAGGCGGTGGCGGTGGTGGCCTAAGCCGACGTGGCGGCGGCTGGTATCCTTACACGACCTACACAGGCTGGGGTAGCTCGTCGGGTAACTGGGGCAGTAGTGGCGGCGGTGGCGGCGGTTCAAGCTTTGGTGGTTTTGGCGGGGGAGATTTTGGCGGTGGGGGCGCTGGAGGAGATTATTAGGAGTATCGAGTGAGGGAGTGTAGAATGTCGAATAAAACCGTGTTATGGGTTACAATAACTGTGTTTTCGGTTGCTTACTACCGAAAAAATAACAAAAATATTCTTTATGAAAGTACGGCCTGCGGCGCTTATTATTGAAAATAACCATTTGCTTTTGCTGCGTTACAACTACAGTGGCAACGACGTATTTGCTTTGCCAGGCGGTAATCCCGACCGTGGGGAAGCTCTCCCACAAACGATTGAACGCGAACTAAGCGAAGAGTTAGGAATTGAGGTAGAAGTTCAGGGAATGCTTTTTTCGGGCGAGGTGCTGTTGTCACACCAAAAAGACGATGTACTTCATGTGATTTTTGGAGCACAAATCATCGGAGGAATCCCGCGACTCAACCCCAATGAGACGACAGCCCTGGAAATTTGTTGGAAGCCTGTGAATGTGCTACACCAATTAAACCTCTATCCCAACGTTGGGCAATACATTCAGGATGGGTTACTAGGCAGTCCGCCCCATCCCTACATCGGGCAAATCAATCAACCTTTTTTTAGTTAACAACGACCCTCCAAGCATTCCTAACAAGCTTGCGGCTGTTCCGTAGAGAATGGCAGGAAACGTTGTGTGCCACACAAATGCGCACAACACCCAAACGACAAGCCCAAGAATCATTGATGCCATACATCCTACGGCATTGGCGCGTTTCCAATAAAGTCCAAAAGTAAGTGGTACAAAAAGAGAAACTAAACTAAAGGCCGACGACTCTCCCACTAATTCAAAAATATCCTGCCGTGTTTGGGCCATCCAAATAGAGGCAAACGTCACCAAAACGACTCCCAAGCGAATGACCAACAAAAGGCGGGTATCGGATAGATGAGGAAGGTAAGGTTTGACAAGGTTTTCGCCCAATACTGCCGCAGGGGCCAAAATAGCGCCACTACTGGTGCTCAATAAAGCCGAAATCAACGCCCCAAAAAACAAAATTTGAATCCATAACGGCGCGTGCTGAAGCACCATGTTGGGGATGATTAGGGAAGTATCTCCGTTCATTAATTCAGGGTAGAGCGTTTTGGCAGCCAAGGCAATAAACAATGGCAAAAGCGCCACCGTTAAGTAAAGCCCCCCCGCAAAAACCGAAGACTTCACGGCAGTATCGGCATCTTTAGAAGCCATAACGCGCTGGAAAATATCTTGTTGCGGAATAGAACCTAGACCTACCGTAATCCAAGCCGCAAGGTATTCAGCGTAGCTTTGTAAACTCATTTCTTTGGGGGTAATGCGGAAAAAATCAGCAGGCTGTTGGCTCGTGACAGGTGTGATTCCTCCCGTTTTGGAAAAGAGAATAATGGCCAAAATGATAAGCCCAAAAATCAAGATAATATTGTGTAAAAAGTCAGTAATAGATACCGACCACATCCCGCCCATAAACGTATAGAACATAACGAGGATGGCGCCAACCCAAATGCCAGTGCTCAACGGTAGCCCAAACACCACTTGCCCCACAATGCCCATGGCGACAAACTGAGCAGCAATCCATCCAAAGTAGGAAGGGATAATCATCACTGCCGAGATAAACTCCGACGCTCTGCCAAAACGCATCAAGAAAAAATCACAAAAAGTAATGATGTTCCAACGATAAAAAGTTCGGGCAAAAAATATACCTACAAGTATCAAACATAAGGCCGCGCCGAAAGGCTCTTCAATGACATTTAAGAAACCACCTTCGATAAATTCTTTGGGAGCCCCCATCATGGTTTCGGAGCCAAACCAAGTCGCAAAGGTAACCATCGTGGCCAATCCCATGGGTAAACGGCGCCCAGCCAACACAAAATCTTGGGTGCTGTGTACTCGCCGAGACGCCCAAAAACCGACGGCGACGTTGATAAGAAGATATATACCAATGGAAAAAATGAGCATAAATCAAGCGAAAATGTGGGAAGGAGACGAATTTGGGAACATTAACTGGTTTTTGCAATTTTGTTTGAGTAAAACAATAAACTTGAACCTGTGGCAAACGATTACGACAAGATTTTTAAAGAAAATATCGAAAATTTGATTCCATTTCTTGCCCGAAAAGTGCTTGGAATTGATGTTGATATTTTGATCGAGCTTCCCGATGATATTCAGTTGACGGTAGAACGAAAACCTGACTTTTTGAAGAAAGTCGTACCAAATGATGGCTCTGAACCCTACTTACTTCATTTGGAGTTTCAAACGGCATTGGACAAGGATATGCCTTACCGAATGCTGGAATATTATGCACTTCTTTTACGAAAATATCGTTTACCAGTACGACAGTACATCGTTTATCTTACAAAAAATGGAGGTGATAAATGGGAAGTGAAGCATGATTTTGGCACTTGTCAGTTTGAGTACAACCAACGTAGTCTGCAATCTTTCGACTATGAGCTGTTTTTAAATAGTACTTCGCCTGAAGAGGTATTGCTGGCGATTTTAGCAAACTTTAAAAATATTCCACCCATTGAAGTCGCGCATAGGATTATTACAAAACTTCAAGAATTGGAGCCTAACCATTTTTCTTTGGGGCGGTACGCCAACCAGTTGGTAATTTTATCAGGAATCCGTAATTTAGATGAGACAACCTTAAAACTTTTAGAAGATATGCCAATCACAGATATTTCACTGGAAGATTTCTACAGCTACCGCAAAGGAATGGAAAAAGGAATGGAAAAAGGGGTGCAGAAGGGGATGCAGCAAAAGCAACGAGGAATTATTACTAAAATGCTACAATCAAACCTACTGACGATAGAGCAAATCGCTGATATTGTGGGGGTAGAGGTGTCGGTGGTAGTAGAAATTCAATCTGCAATTAAATCAAACGATTAAGGTTTTTATATGCAACGTTTTTTAGATGGATGGCACAGCCCATCTCTTAATAAACACATGGAAATCGCGGTGTATGGTCACTACGGATTCGCTCTATTGATGATTCCAACCGCCGCCGCTGATTACCTCGAATACGAACGTTTCCAACTCATTGATACGATTGCAAAACCTATCAACGAAGGGAAAGTGAAAGTTTTTTCGGTCAATAGTATCAATACCGAGAGTTGGTTAAACAATCACATGAGCGGACGCGACAAAGCGGTGCGTCATCAACAGTTCAATGAGTATATTTTTAACGAAGTGATTCCGTACATCAAAAGCCAAACAAGCCCTGATACGCCGATTATTGCGGCAGGAGCGTCGTTTGGGGCGTTACATTCGGCCAACCTTTTCTTTCGCCGTCCTGATTTGATTAATGGGGTGATTGCCATGAGTGGGTGCTATGACCTAACAGCTTATACCAAAGGGCATTATGACGACAATGTCTATTTCAACTCACCTGTTCATTATTTGCGAAACCTTTCGGATGAAGCTTATTTGGCAAAGTACCGTGCGAGTAAACACATCCACATTGTCACGGGCTCGGGTAGTTACGAAGACCCTGATTCGTCACGCTACCTTTCGAGCGTGTTGAACTCTAAAAATATCCCGCATGAGTTAGACGTTTGGGGGCACGATATTCCGCACGATTGGCCATCTTGGCGAAAAATGTTGCCTTATTACCTCGAAACTCGCTTCTAACTCTCAGCGAATTACCACGATTTTTCCTGTTGCCTTGACTCCGTCGGCAACAGGAATATCTTCTCCGTTTTTCTTGACAGTCACCCGATATATGTACGTTCCTGCGGGTAGGTCGGCGGTATTTGTCCAAATCCATTCATTAAAACCAACGCGGGGCACAAACGAAGCAGTTTTGAAGGTTCGTCCCGTCATATCTACCAGTGCAATTGTGGCTTCGGTGGGGTTTTCTTTGCCCGAAACCGTAAACGAAACTTTAATAAGATCACTAGCTGGGTTGGGAGTGGCTTCTACCGAAACCAGTTTTTGTTCATTTATCACTCGGAAATTGATTTGATAAACGCCTGTTCGGTTTAAAGTGGCATCGGCGCCCTGAAAACGAAGGGTATAAACTCCGTCGGGAAGGGCTGAGGGGCGAAATTCAATCCGAGCTACGTTTTGGTTGTCGGCGGGTACAAATCGAATGACTGAGCTAGAAAAAGCAATGCGCTGGAAGGTCGTTTGTGAGGGGCGTTGCAAAAACAAATCCATGCCCAACGTATCTCTTTTGAAAAGAAAACGATTCTCGTCTTTAAGTTGAAACAAAATCGTTGGTGTAGCCGAAACTACTTCTCCGTCGCGGATGCGCTGTCCGTCAAAAAACACATCAAGCGTAGGTGCAAAGCGGTCGGGTACAACCGTAAACGGTAGATTGATGGTGTTGTTGTCATAGTTTTGCTCAGGCTGACGGCGTGGGTTTATCGTTACCAACAAACGGTTATCTCCGCCTTTTCCCAACGTAGGCATTGCAACGGTAAACGCCGCTTCTTCATTGGGCTGTAAGCGTCCCAATTTTCGCTCACTCATTTGGGGCGCACCTGTGGGACTAAAAATCGTTTGCTGAACAACCAGCGAATCGCGAAAAGCAACAGGAGAGATATTTTTGAACGAAACATTGACTGAAACCACTTCCCCTTCTTGACGTTCAAGCGCGCCGTTCAGGCTTGCGGTGGCACTTCCTTCGGGAACGGGAGTATAATTGACCCACCAATTTCGTAATTGCAAGGGTGTACTCACTCGGGCATCATTGTTGGCCAGTTGAAGCCTTAAACGAAGGTAAGGATACGTATTGGCGTCAACGTCTTGGAGAGAAACGGGTCCCGTGGATACGCCTGTTTTTACTACCTTTTCAGTACCGTTGAGGGCGACGCCAATAACCTCTAAGGTCGCTTGTGTTTGCTTGGAAGTGAGCGGTTCTGTGTTGTAATTCAGCATTTTCCATTGACTAGCTGGCCCCACCAATGAAGAGGTAATTTGCCCTTTTCCACTGTTACTTTTCAACGTAAAGTTATCCAATGTAAGTCTCCTAAGGCTTGGGGCAAGGTCATTGGGGTCAGGAACAACCTCAACGGCAAGTTGTTTGGCTCCTTTCTGAACAATCAGCAAATAAGGGCTTTGAAGACGTGCCATACTCGCCTGCGTCAGTCCCAGCTCAGCCAGTTTAGTAAGCTCTGAGGTAGGCCATAAATCAAATTGAATACCGTTGAGCGTCATCAGTACAATCCAATCACCGTCAGGAACGGCATCTACCCATTTACTAAAAAGCTTATCGTTTACAATCTCGCGTTGGCGGAGGGTATTCATAACGTAAGGCGGATTTCCGCAATTACGGCTGGGCATCACCGAATAGGCTTGCAGGTTGTCGCGGTGAAGCGCTGTAACCGCAAGATTGGCGCCAGGTCGCCAATTGTCGATTTGGTCGAAGGTGGTGCAATTGCCTTCCACTACTAACAAAATGTCGTTGATGGATAATTGTGACGCTTTATAACCCTCATTAAAAGCCCCGACGGAACTTCCTGCCACTACGGCTTTTACATTGGTGGAAACGGTTTTGTACGACCAAGTAGGTTGGGCGTTGACAGATAAATTTACCTCCAACGGAGTAGCTTTGGTAAACTGAGGAGGCTGACGCTGTGCCCAACCTTCGCCGCCATTTTTGACAAAGGTAAACGAACTTTCGGTCCAGACGTTGTCGCTGTTTGCGGGGCGGTCGGCATAGCGAATGCGCCAATAATAGGTCGTTGAGTCGCGGTTAAGAAGTGTTACTTTCCAACTTGGGAGCACCGTTGCAGAGACGGCTTGGGTACGTTTGAAAGGACTGTCAAAACGGGCAGTAGTATCAATTTCAAAGGTGTAATTTCGGTTACTATTATCAATTTGCTGCGCTACAAGCAGGGTAGTTGGCAGACCATTTTCGGTCGTAGAAACCACGGAATACTCAGCAGGCAACAAAGGGTAAGCCCCTGCAACGGGTAAACTTAGCTCAACAGAAGCTACATTATTCGTACGACTGTTTTCGGACAAAATAGTGTTGGGGTCAATTTGAACCTCAAAACGATTCAAGCCACTCTGGCTACGGTCGTGGGGAAGGCTGAAGGTAAGTGTATCAAGGTACGCAACGGCTGAGAAACTAGCGTCATAGGCCGAAACAATTCCGTCGCGGGTAGTACGGGTAAGGCGAATGGGAAGTTTTTCGTTGCGATGAAGTCCCAAGTTAGAGACTATTACCTTGATTTTAAGCGAGTCACTAAACGCAGAAACAGCAGCTCCGTTTTTGCCTTGAACCAAAATACTTTGGCTGTTAACAGCATAGTCAGGTTTTTGGGTGGGGAAAATCACCACGGCAGGGTCGCCTTGAAGTGTCATTTGTTGGGCATCTGCTTGGTACGTAGGGTCTTCGGGGTAAAGCGCCAACGTTTTACGGATAATTTGCTGGTAAACCTCCCCAAACGGACGATTGAAGTTGGTACTGTCACCCAGCATGACGTTGTAAAAGGTATTGGCATAATCATTCAGCGAGTACACATAAGCCACGTTGGAATGTGCTAAAAACAAAATAGCCCCGCGGTCTTTGGTCGTAATCCAGTCTTGGGCGTAGGTTCGGCTGTAGCCAAACGTAAAATTCCCCACCACGCAGCCATTGGCAAATACCAACGGATAGCGGCCTTTGTTGCGGTAACCAAACACGTCGTTGGACACCATGCCCAAGTCAATATCGGTGACGTTGAGGGCCGAATGACCAAATAGCGTCATAATCCCCGCTCCTTCGTTGACTTCGTTGGTAATGCCCACGTACTCAATGGCTTCGTCAGTTTTTTTGGTGATGGTTGTTACTTTGGCACCTAAAAATTCTTTTTGGGCTTTTTTCCTGAAAGACTCCATGATACCCAAAAATTGCCCTTGCTCAAAAGAATTGGTGCCACCACTCAAATGCAGGATGTTTTTTCGCCAAAGTGCATTCATCGGCGTGGCTTCGTGCTCTTTTACTTTTTCCAAATAGTTAAGCACTTCCTGCGGATTATCAGTCCAAATTCGCCCCGTCGGAAGGGCAGGCACGAGCGGGGGTTGCCCCTTCAATCCGTGTGAAAACAGATTGTCGGAGCCAGGCCATCCAAACGTTGGCACCATGTCCACATTCGCAAGGTTAGAATTGGTACGGTTAAAGTCAATTTGTTGGGTACGCCCTACAATAAACAAAAACTTGGGACTACCTTTTTCGACCATAAATTGTACAAAACGACGCACTGCCAAAGGGCTAAATTCACCATAATTAAACTGATTAACAAGCAAATCCATTTGCACGGTGAGGGTGTCGTATTTCCCTCCTGCGACAGACGCTCGGTAGCCACCAAACTGTTTGGCGACGTTGATAAGGTTACGGTGCGTCACCACCAGATAATTGGCTTTCGTAGGGTCAATGTTGCGGAACGAAACGCGCTGTATGCTCGGAACGGCCAATGTTGCACGTGTGGCAAAAAGCGTTTTTTCGGCGGCAGTTTCCCGCACTACGGCTTTGAGGGTGCTGTTTTCGAGGGTTGAACCAACGCGACCTACGTTGTTTTTATCGCTGATGTCAAATAAGCGTGTGGCAGCGGTAGCATTGGCAATTTCGAGGTACGATTTGTTTTGAGAATTGGGTAAAAGGTAAAAGTATTTCTGAGAAGTATTGAGTACATCAAAACGTTGGGGATAGCGGAGGCGGTAATAAGTCACGCTATAAACATCTTCGGCTTGGTTGGGAAAACCACCTCTTGAAACCGTGGCAATTGAAATACGATTGCTATCGAGCGAGACGTCCGAAAATGAAATAGGATACTGAACCAACAACGCATTTTGGTAACTAAACCGAACCGTATCCACCAATCGATTGGCATTGACCGTACTTCCAACGCTGATTTCGATAAAATGGGCGCGGTGGTCGCGACCCATCAAATGCAGCTCAAGCTGAGGTTGAAAAGCCGTTCGGACGGGATTTTCGAGGGTGAATCTTCGCTGGTTTCGTTTGTTGATGGAAATTTCTGGCCCTGTCCATCCTTCACCATAATCATAAAAAGAATTTTGTGCCCCACTAGAGGAACCTAAAGGGTACATCAACCCTTCTGACATGCCCGTGTAATTGTAACTAGCGATATTGGAAACCAGTAAATCTTCGCGGTGATAAGGCTCAGGACTGAGCGTCGGTGTTGGATTTTCCTGATAAAAACCCATGCGCTTGCCTGCTTGCCCATCAAGTCGCCACGTCAAAAAGTAGGCAGTAGTGTCTGAATAAAGATTGTATAGTTTGTGAGGTTGTGCGCTGTGGGGAAGATAGAGAAGCGAATCTTGCGTTCCGTCGTTGCCTTCCCCGTAAAACTCAAGATAATCGCCCTCGTCCAATCGATTATCGCTTTCACCTTGAATAAAAATAGCCTGTTCTTGCCCCCTGAAAAACAACTGAATGCTGGTAGGGTTGAGGGTCGAAACGGGAACGCCCGCTTGCCGAAGTTCATTGGTAGAAATACGATAAAGCCCTTTTTGCGCAACAGGAATTTTAAAATACGTTTGCTGAAAATTTATCCACTCGTTGCCGTAGCGCTGGGCGTTGGTTGAGAAAGCAACAATAAAAAAGAGAAACGTAGCAATTTTCGCCTCTACCTCAAATCTAAGTTTCATGGGTTTTACTCGCTGATATTGAAGATGCAAGTTAACGACTCAGCGAAGAAATGGCAAGTATTTAAAAATATGTTATGCTTGCAGAGTATTTTTTACAAAAAAAATGGTTGTTTTGTGGTAAGGAATCTAAAACGTTAAACAATAAGACGAAACAACCTTAAAACATGAACGCATACATTGTAGCAGGATACCGCACCGCCGTGGGAAAAGCCCCGAAAGGTGTTTTTCGTTTTACCCGCCCCGACGACCTTGGCGCAGAAGTAATCAAACACATGATGGCGCAGTTGCCGCAGCTTGACCCTGCTCGGGTGGATGACCTCATTGTAGGAAACGCCGTGCCCGAAGCCGAACAAGGAATGCAAATTGCGCGTTTTATTTCGCTGCTTGCTTTGCCTAAAAGCGTCCCTGGTTTTACGATTAACCGTTACTGCGGGTCGGGAGTAGAGGCGATTGCGATTGCAGCGGCTAAAATCAACGCGGGTATTGCGGATTGTATCGTGGCAGGAGGCGTAGAGTCGATGTCGATGGTGCCAACAACGGGTTGGAAAACAGCCCTTAACTACGAAATCGCCAAAGACCACGCTGATTATTACATTGGAATGGGGCTAACAGCCGAGCAAGTAGCTAACCAATTTAAAATTGGCCGTGAGGAGCAAGATGCGTTTTCGTTGGCATCGCATCAGAAAGCCTTAGCTGCGCAAGCTGCGGGTAAATTTGACGGAGAAATTGTGCCTATTACGGTAAAAGAAACGTTTTTCGACGCCAACTCAGGAAAGAAGAAAACAAAAGAATACGTAGTAAACAAGGACGAAGGCCCACGCGCTGACACTACCCTCGAAGCTCTAGGGCGTTTGAAACCTGTATTTGCGGCAGGTGGAAGTGTGACAGCGGGGAACTCGTCACAAACTTCGGACGGAGCGGCGTTTGTGGTGGTGATGTCTGAAAGAATGGTGAATGAGCTAAACCTCAAACCAATTGCGCGCATGATGTCGTACGCATCGGCTGGGGTGGAGCCGCGCATTATGGGTATCGGCCCCGTGGCGGCAATTCCGATTGCGCTTAAACAAGCGGGGCTTACCCTCAATGACATTGACCAAATTGAATTGAATGAAGCTTTTGCAGCTCAGTCGTTGGCAGTAATAAAAGAATTAGGAATTGACCCGACTAAACTTAACCCTAACGGAGGTGCTATTGCGCTTGGACACGCCCTTGGCTCAACGGGTGCGCGTTTGTCGGTGCAGCTTTTCAACGAAATGCGTCGTCGCGAGCAGAAATACGGCATGGTAACGGCCTGTGTTGGCGGTGGGCAAGGTGTCGCAGGAGTTTATGAGTTTTTGAACTAATACTGTGCAAGTTTGCAAAGAGCAGTTTGCAAAAGGCAAGTTGGCAAGGAGCAAAAGGCAGAATACCAACTTTGCCTTTTGCTTTTTTGCAAACTTGCCCTTTATTTTTACCCTTTGCCTATTTGCTTTTTTGCCTCTTGCCTTTTTGCCCTTAATCTTTCACCGCAATTACTGAAATCTCAACGTTGACATCCTTTGGTAGGCGCGAAACTTCCACTGTTTCACGGGCTGGGTAGTGTCCCGAGAAAAAGTGTCCATACACTTCATTTACTTTTCCAAAATTATTCATGTCCTTCAAAAAAATGGACGTTTTGATGATGTTGTGGTAGTGCAGTCCTGCTTCTTTGAGGATTGCTCCAATGTTTAACATCACCTGACGCGCTTCGTTTTCGATATTGCCCGTGACGAGGTCGCCGTTGTCAGGGTCAATGGGAATTTGTCCTGATACATACAACGTATCGCCAACCATCACAGCTTGCGAATAAGGGCCAATGGGCGAGGGAGCCGCAGTGGTGAAAATGATTTTCTTCGACATAACTATAAAATTATAAGGTTAATTTGGTCACTTCGCCTCCGAATTATCATTCTTAGGCTGGCTGGTACTATTGACTGTGGACAGTCAACTGTGGACTTACTCCAATTCGCGTAAATACATCTGGATGGTGTTTTCTAGGCCGTAGTAGAGCGCGTCGCAGATGAGCGCGTGGCCGATAGATACTTCGTCTAAGTGCGGTATTTGTTGTTTCAAAAATCGCAGGTTATCGAGGCTCAAATCGTGTCCCGCATTCAACCCCAAACCTACTTCTTTGGCAACGTTCGCCGCTCGTATATAGGATTCCACGGCTGCCTCACGGTTGTCAAAATACTCAGCGGCGTAGGGTTCGGTATAAAGCTCTACTCGGTCGGCGCCGCAAATTTTGGCACCTTCAACCATGGCTTCGATGGGGTCAACGAACACCGAAACCCGAATCCCTGCCGATTTGAAGGTCTGTACCAAATCCGTCAGGCGATCGCGGTGCGAAATCGTGTCCCAGCCTGCGTTTGAGGTAATCGCCCCCAAAGCATCAGGAACGAGCGTTACTTGAGCGGGCTGCGTTTTCAAGACCAACTCAACAAATTTCTTTTCGGTAGGATTTCCCTCAATGTTAAACTCAGTGGTGACGACTTCCTTGAGTTCAAGAACGTCTTGGTAACGAATATGACGCTCGTCGGGACGGGGATGAACCGTGATGCCCTGCGCTCCAAATCGCTCGCAATCAAGCGCAGTTCTCACGACATTTGGATTATCGCCGCCCCGCGAGTTGCGGAGGGTAGCAATTTTGTTGATGTTTACACTAAGACGAGTCATAAGCGGTAGTTAATTAATGGTCGAATAGACACACCCAAAGGTATTCGGAAAACGACTTTTTGACAATTTTTAGTTCAGAAACTTGATATTCTGAGTTTTTATCTATATTTCGTCAAAATATTTATTCATCAAACACTTTATCAACCTTGAAAGAAACCTATCACAAATGGTATTCCCCCACCTTGGGGCGCGACATTGAGATGCAGGTATTTGGGCATTGGGGGTATCCTATTTTGCTCTTTCCGACGTCGATGGGGCGTTATCACCAAAACAAAGATTTTGGACTGATTGAATCGGCGCGATGGTTGGTTGAATCAGGCAAAGTAAAGCTCTATTCGGTTGATAGCATCGACCGAGACAGTTGGTACGCCAAACACCTTCATCCTTCGGTACGCGTACACAATCACAGTATTTACGATAGCTTTTTGACCAACGAACTCGTGCCTACGATTCGCCACGAATGTAACGTTGACAAAATTGGGGTAGCAGGTTGTAGTTTTGGCGGGTACCACGCCCTCAATTTCGCCCTGAAACATCCCGAAAAAGTAGCGTATTTATTCAGCATGAGCGGAGCATTTGACATCCGTAGCTTTTTGGAGGGCTACAGCGACGAAACGGTCTATTACAACAATCCTGTCGATTTTATGCTCAACGAGGAAGGCTGGAAATACAACCACATGAAAATCGTGCTAGGGACGTCCGAATGGGATATTTGCCTCAACGATAACGTGCGGATGTCGCAAATCCTGAATTCAAAAGGCATTAATCATTGGCTTGACATTCGTGGATGGGAGAGCCACGATTGGCCACTTTGGAACAAAATGTTTCCGCATTATCTCTCATTAATGGGTTTATAAAAAAGCCCCCCTACCCCCGATGGGGGCTTAAAAAAATAACTAGACTCCCCCATTGGGGGTGGGGGGCTCAAACATCATGAAAAAAATAGGAATCTTACACGGAATGGAAAATACGTTTCCGCAGGCATTTGTGGAGCGTGTCAATCAATTGGACGGAAAAAATATTGTAGCTGAACCCGTACTCATCGACCGCGTAGTACAAGGTGAAGCCACGGATTATGCCGTCATCATCGACCGTATTTCGCAAGATGTACCGTTTTATCGGGCTTTTTTGAAAAATGCCGCTTTGTGCGGAACGGCCGTTATCAATAACCCTTTTTGGTGGAGTGCTGATGAGAAGTTTTTTAACAACGCCTTGGCCGTAAAATTGGGTGTTCCTGTGCCAAACACGGTGTTAATGCCTTCCAAAGAACGCCCTGACGACACGACAGAAATGTCGTTCCGTAACTTAAAAATGCCGATGGCTTGGGGAGAAATGTTTGACTATGTAGGTTTCCCCGCGTACATGAAGCCACACGCAGGTGGTGGTTGGAAGAGCGTTTATAAAATCAATGACATGGACGACCTTTGGCACAAACACGCCGAAACCGAGCAGTTGGTGATGCTTCTCCAAAGCGAAGTGACGTTTGAAGATTATTACCGTTGCTACTGCCTAGGTGGTAAATACGTTCACATCATGCCTTACGAACCACGCAATCCGCACCATCTGCGGTACGCGACGCAGCCAAAAACAACGGGCGAGGCACACAAAAAATTGATTGCAACCATTACCGATTACGTACTTCGTTTGAACAAAGCCTTAGGCTACGATTTTAACACGGTAGAATTTGCGGTACACAACGGCATTCCGTACGCGATTGACTTCTGTAACCCTGCTCCTGACGCTGATATCCATTCGGTAGGACAAGAAAACTTTGATTGGATTGTCGATAACGCCGCTAAAATGGCGATTGAAAAAGCCCAAGCCCACAAAGACGGCCAAACCAATTTGACATGGGGCTCGTTTGTGCGCACTTCGGCGATGAACTTGCCGATTAGCCATTTGGCCAAAGGCGACGTAGAAGCCACCGAAGAAAAGCCTAAAAAAGCAGCACCTAAAGCGAAAGCCGAAGCTCCTGCAAAAAAAGCGCCGAAAAAGAAATAAGTAAAAGATAGTCCGTAAGCGACGCCGTCATTTCGGCAGTTGCTTGCGGACTAGCCTAAACTGCAACCTGTAAACTATTCCAATACCTATGCACAAGTTTACTATCGGCATTGAAGAAGAATTTCAAACAATAGACCCCGAAACCCGTGCCCTTCGCTCGCACATGTCAAAGATTGTTGAGGATGGAAAAATCATTCTCAAAGAACGTGTGACGGCCGAAATGCACCAGTCGGTGGTGGAGGTAGGAACCAATATTTGTACCAATATTCAGGAAGCGCGCCAAGAAGTTACGTACCTGCGCAAGATGATTATTGACCTTGCAAAACAGCAAAACTTACGGATTGCTGCCGCAGGAACGCACCCGTTTTCGGATTGGCAAGACGAATTAATTACGCCCAACGAACGCTACGACAAGCTCATCGAAGAAATGCGCGACGTGGCTCGGGGAAATTTGATTTTTGGTTTGCACGTTCACATCGGGATTCCTGACCGCGATACAGGGGTGAAGTTGCTCAACTCGCTGACGTATTTTTTACCGCACATCTATGCCCTTTCGACCAATTCGCCTTTTTGGTGTGGGCGCAACACAGGCTTTAAATCGTATCGGTCGAAGGTGTTTGATAAGTTTCCACGAACGGGCATTCCTGAATACTTCGAAACGGCGCACGATTACGACGACTACGTCAATTTGCTCATCAAAACGGGCTGTATCGACAACGGTAAGAAGATTTGGTGGGATATGCGTTTGCACCCGTTCTACAATACCATCGAATACCGCGTGTGTGACATTCCGATGCGTGCCGACGAGACCATTTGTTTGGCGGCATTAATGCAGGCATTGGTAGTGAAGATTTACAAATTGATGAGCAAAAACCTCAATTTTCAACACTACCGTAAAATCCTCATTAATGAAAATAAGTGGCGCGCCGCTCGGTATGGTATTCACGGAAAACTGATTGATTTTGGGCGCAAAGAAGAAGTGCCTTATTTCAAATTGGCGGAAGAACTCCTTGAGTTTGTCGATGATGTCTTGGATGAACTAGGAAGCCGTAAAGAAGTAGAGTACATCCACAAAATCTTAGAAATGGGCACAGGTGCCGACCGACAGTTAGCCGTCTGGGAAGCCACCCACGATTTGAGTCGCGTGGTCGATTACATTGTCGAAGAGACATCTTATGGATTGTGAAAAAGTGTCAAACAAGTTGAAGAATTACATTTTTTGTAGTTCTTCAACTTAATTATTTCCCTGCCTAACTAAAAAAACTCAACAAAAAGGAGCGAATTTGCTCGTATGTATCGTTAACAATAGACGGTACAACAATTCATCCATTTCATGAAAAAAACGATTCTTTTCTTCTCTTTGCTCTTTGCTCTTTCCTGCAAAAAAAATGATGTTCCCACACCCGTTACAACTCCTGTTTGCAATATCAGCAGTGAAACTGGTAGAGACAATGCCTACCGACTCGACTACGTATATGCTCCCAATGGCGTGCCTGAAGGTGTCAATATTTCGGTAAAAGACAATGCAACTGGGCAATTAAAAGCTACTGGCAAAGCCGTATATACTTACGCAGACAACCGATTGGTAAAAGTAGTGGACGGAGACGTAGAAGAGACTATCGAATACAACGCCAATGGCTCCATTGCTCGATTAACTGTGGTAAAAACCCCCGAGGCGAATTACGTCAATTACGTACTGAACTTCACCACCGATGCCAATCAGCGCATTACGAAAGTCACTGACTCAAAGGGTATGGAAGCAACCATTACGCGTGACGCACAAGGCAATATTCTGGAAACCATCACCAAAGATACCCGTACCAATCAGGAAGTTTTTCGGGTTGTACTAATGGGTTATGATAACAAAAAGTCGATGTTTGATGCTTTTAAGGGCTGGCAATTTAGCGTATTAGGCTACTATGCCGATTATATCAAATTTCCACTTTTTACCACAAAAGCGGGAGGAAATGCCACCAAACGTACTGAATACGAATCAGGCAAGGCTGTGAGAGAAACGACTTACACATTTACTTATACCACCGATGGGTTTCCGTTGACGGAACAAACCCTTACACGGTTTTTGGATGGTTCGGGGATTTCAACCTACAGCAAAACATTTACCTATACCGATTGTAAATAAGTCAAAAAAGGAACTGCCCTAGAGCAGTTCCTTTCTGATCTTCGTGGCAATTTCTGCCAGTTCTTCTTGGCTCATTTTGAGCTTGT
Organism: Runella sp. SP2; assembly: GCF_003711225.1. Lineage (NCBI taxonomy): Bacteria > Pseudomonadati > Bacteroidota > Cytophagia > Cytophagales > Spirosomataceae > Runella > Runella sp. SP2. The sequence goes on from NZ_CP031030.1 coordinate 7,375,935, forward strand.
TATTAAAGTTCATGTCTGCCATGCTGTTGAGCGGGATAAGGTGTACGTGGGCGTGAGGGACTTCAAGCCCTACCACCGCAACACCAATTCGCTTGCACGGAACCGCTTTTTCTACGGCGGCCGCCACTGCTTTTGAAAACTGCATCAATCCCGTGTAAAGGGCATTGTCTAAATCAAAAATATAATCGACTTCTTGTTTTGGAATGACGAGGGTATGTCCAGGTGCGCAAGGGAAAACGTCAAGAAAGGCTAAAAAATCGTCAGTTTCAGCGATTTTGTGGCACGGAATTTCTCCATTAACGATACGAGTGAAAATAGAAGGCATAACGGTAATTGTTAAATTTGGGGAGCAATATACAAACAAAAATAGCTCCTTTGTGGCTACCATCGGCGACGAATTCGCATTTTGTATAACCCTAATCGACGGGTAATGTTGAAGGTAGCGACTTGATACGCGTCGTTTTTCTTGGCATTGCCAGCATAACTAACCCCGTCTAAATAATCAGAAGTTGAAAGCCTAAAAGACGCTTCAAGCCCTACAATCCACTCGGGAGAAACATCGTATTTGATACCCAACCCAACGGGGAAGGACAAATGAAAAGCACTGTAGTTGGCGGCGCGGTCGATGGCAATGCCTTCACGTATCCAAGTGTAGGGAGTTTGGCTTTCGTCGAAGTTGATTTGAGGTTTGGCATAAACTACCGATATGCCCGAAAAGAAATAAGGCGAAAAGAAGGATTGAAATCCATTTTGTTGACGATAAAAAATCGGGTTCATGTTGTAGAAATCCCATTCGAGCAAGAGCGAGTTTTCAACAAAATTGGTTTCCAAGGTCAAATTGCGAGAAAGGCGAGTGGGGTAGTGCTTATCGCGCCCCCAAAATTGCCCTCCTTGAACGTTGTAGCGAAGTGCTACCACGTCTCCAATGTACTTTCTTGCATAAAGATTGACGGAGGGACGAAATTCTCTTGGCCATAAATCGTGCCGATTGAGGTCGCCTAAATAACCTACTGTGCCCGTGCCGATACCTACTTCCCAGCGGTGCATCGACTGGCAAAATGCTGCACGGGCTGATAACAATAATAGTGCCGAAATAACGAATGAACCCAATAATCGCGTCATTAGGGGGATTTTGAGGGTTATGTGATTGAATGAATAGGGTAAGTTCTGAGAACGATAAATAGTAAGCAAAAATAGTACCAACGTCTATTAATTAAGTAGAGAAAATAAAAAAGAGGGCACTTTGAAGGGGTAGTTTTTAAATTTGTAAAAAACGACTTTTGGTTTTTCAGGACAAAACTTCTAATTTTGCGCTCTGATTTTCAGGGGTGTGTCAGAATAGACACATTTTTTTTGTCAAGAAACAGACTTAACAGATTCAATAACAATCACAAAAACCATGGCACGTGATTTAAAATTCACAAGAAACATTGGGATTGCTGCTCACATTGATGCGGGTAAAACCACCACAACGGAGCGTATTCTTTATTATGCAGGGGTAAGCCACAAAATCGGTGAAGTACACGACGGTGCAGCGACGATGGACTGGATGGCGCAAGAGCAAGAGCGCGGTATCACCATTACGTCTGCGGCTACAACAGTAGATTGGAAATGGAGAGACAACAGTTACCACATCAACATCATTGACACTCCAGGTCACGTTGACTTTACGGTAGAGGTAAACCGTTCACTTCGCGTATTAGATGGTCTTGTGTTTTTGTTTAGTGCGGTAGATGGTGTTGAGCCTCAATCTGAAACTAACTGGCGTTTGGCCAACAACTATAACGTTGCTCGTTTGGGCTTCGTGAACAAAATGGACCGTTCGGGTGCTGATTTCTTGAACGTGTGCAAGCAAGTAAAAGAAATGTTGGGTAGCTACGCAGTACCTTTGCAGTTGCCTATCGGTGCAGAAGACCAATTCAAAGGGGTGGTTGATTTGATCAACAACCGTGGTATGATTTGGAATGAGCACGATAAAGGAATGACGTATGAAGTTGTGCCTATTCCTGACGATATGAAGGAAGAAGCGGCTGAGTGGCGTGAAAAACTCCTCGAAGCAGTAGCAGAATACGATGAGTCGTTGATGGAGAAATTCTTCGATGATCCAGATTCAATCACGGAAGACGAAATCTTGACTGCTTTGCGTGCAGCGGTGATTGACATGAAAATCGTTCCAATGCTTTGTGGCTCTTCGTTCAAAAACAAAGGAGTACAAACCATGCTTGACTACGTGATGGCGTTGTTGCCTTCACCACTTGACAAAGAAAGCATCAAAGGTACAAACCCAGACACAGGCGCTGAGATTTCTCGCAAGCCAAGTGTTGATGAGCCTTTTGCTGCTTTAGGATTTAAAATTGCAACTGACCCTTACGTAGGTCGTTTGTGTTTTATCCGTGCTTATTCAGGGGTGTTGGAAGCAGGTTCTTATGTGTTGAACAACCGTTCGGGCAACAAAGAGCGTATTTCTCGTATCTTCCAAATGCACGCCAACAAGCAAAACTCAATCGAGCGCTTAGAGGCAGGTGACATTGGTGCGGTGGTAGGTTTTAAAGACATCAAAACGGGAGATACCCTTTCTGATGAGAAAAACCCAATTGTTCTTGAATCAATGGTATTCCCTGATCCAGTTATCGGGTATGCAATTGAGCCTAAGAAAACAGCTGACCAAGATAACTTCTCGAAAGCAATTGGTAAGTTGATTGAAGAGGATCCAACGCTTCAAGTAGAATCAAACGAGGAAACAGGCCAAACCATCATCAAAGGGATGGGTGAGCTTCACTTAGAAATCATCATCGACCGTATGCGTCGTGAGTTTAAAGTAGAAGTAAACCAAGGTGCTCCTCAAGTAGCTTACAAAGAGGCGCTTACGAAAAACTTTGAACACCGCGAAGTATATAAGAAGCAGTCGGGTGGTCGTGGTAAATTTGCCGACATCGTGTTCGAAATCGGGCCACGTGATGACCAGAAAGAAGGAGAAGAAGTTAAAACTGGTTTGTTGTTCGTCAACGAAATCGTGGGTGGTGCTATTCCTCGCGAATTTATCCCTGCGGTACAGAAAGGTTTCACTGACTCTATGAAGAACGGCGCATTGGCTGGTTACCCAATCGATTCAATGAAAGTTCGTCTCTTCCACGGTTCGTACCACGATGTTGACTCTGACTCATTGTCGTTTGAATTGGCAGCTCGTATGGGCTTCAAAGAAGCGGCTCGTCAGGCAGGTCCAAAATTGTTGGAACCAATCATGTCAGTAGAAGTAGTATCGCCAGACGAATACACTGGTCCTATCACAGGTGACTTGAACCGTCGTCGTGGTATGATGAAAGGAATGGATACAAAAGCAGGTTCGCAAGTAATCAAAGCGGATGTACCATTGTCAGAATTGTTTGGTTACGTAACTGACCTTCGTACGATTTCATCGGGTCGTGCAACTGCTAACTTGACGTTCTCGCACTATGAATTCTTGCCAAACAACTTGGCGGAAACCGTAATCGCTAAGTCGAAAGGATAAGCCCCTAAATCCCCAATGGGGACTTCAATAAAATAAATAGCTCCCCATTGGGGCAGGGGGGCTATTTCCTATCGGAGTTAATGGCTCTTTCGATGGGGAAATTAATAATCAATCAGAGCCAACCAATTATAATGAACCAGAAGATTCGTATCAAATTGAAGTCATTTGACCACAACTTGGTGGACAAATCGGCCGATCGTATCGTGAAAGCGGTAAAATCAACGGGAGCTGTGGTAAGCGGACCTATTCCATTGCCTACAGAGAAGCAAATCTACACAGTTTTGCGTTCACCTCACGTAAACAAAAAATCACGCGAGCAGTTCCAACTTTGCACTTACAAGCGCCTTATCGACATCCACTCGTCAAGCGCTAAAACTGTAGATGCCTTGATGAAACTTGAGTTGCCAAGTGGTGTTGATGTCGAAATTAAAGTTTAATGACATTTGGTTTCAAATAAAAAGCCGACGCTGCAAAGTGTCGGCTTTTGTTGTTTTTTGGGACTCAAAGATTTTTAGTATGTTCGAGGTTTATAGTAAACTTTGTCAAGTTATGGAAGACAAGCTACTCGAACTGCTACGGAATTTCTACCCAACTGAAACATTCAATGGTAGAAATGACCCTACTACTCAACGTATTCAAGAATTGATTCGAAAAGGATATAAAGAGGGCAAGCATAGCGCTTTTCTTGACGAAATTGAAAACAAATACGGCGAAAAATACCGAATCAATACCTTTAGGGAGTCTTCTTGGGCGCCGAGTTTTGGGTTTGTAATGGAATGTTCTAATGAAACAACCACACATCAAGTAAGCTTTTATGCCAGCATTTTGGCATCTCAGTACTGCTATTTTGTTAAATCTTACCAAAAAATCGGGAAGCCTGCCCCACCAAAAGATGAAAATGAAAAAGCTTTTTATACAAAGTTGGGAGGACTCCTTGACCAAGAACGCCGATAAGTCTTCCAGCACCTCTACTTGGACGAACACTTAGCGGCTAAACTTGACACATTGACCGAATGGCTGGCGAAAAATACCAACGTGCTTTCTATGTGGCATTCGACGAGTATGTATCAATGGCTGCGACAACACGCCGATTCTTACCAAGCGTATAGTCCACGAATTTATATCAATGAGACTCCCAACGATTTAACACAGGAGTTAAACTTCATTCTATGGCTGCAAGAGAAGTTTCTCAATTTTTCGCTTTTTTCTGCCTATTTGTTCGAGAAAAAAGTACATGGACTTGTCCACCATTATGACTCGGGCATTCCTACGTTTGGAAAGCTTCTGTTTGGACACAGCGCGCCCGACCAGAGAATAAAATTGCTGTAGGAACGTCGTTAATTATCCACCAATCGTTCCCGTTTTGACTTCTCCTGTTCGCTTATAATTAGCAAAAATGACCCCGTTGGAAGTAACTAGACTTTCGACCATCGTAAATGAAGTAGGAATAATCCCTTCTCCAAACAGCCGCTTACCTGTTCCGAGAATGACTGGAAAAATCATGAGCCAAAGTTCATCCACTAACTCGTGTTGAAATAAGGTTTGAGCAAAATTTCCACTGCCAATCACTTTCAAAATTGAGCCATCTCCCGCTTTAAGTTCTTTGAGGCGAGTCACGACATCCCCGCTGATTTGCTCAGAGTTTACCCAAGTAAGTTCCAGCGGATTGTTTGATACAACGTATTTGGTGACTTCATTAATACCAGGCCATCCGTCGGCACGTTCGGGCCAATAGGCAGCAAAAAGCTCATACGTGTTGCGCCCTAAAAGAAGATCGGTAGGGCTGAGGTTGTTTTGCATGAAGGCATCGGCTTCCTCGTCAGCCTTGTAGAAGAATGGAGCCGTCCAACCACCGTATTTGAACCCGTTGGATGGGTCTTCTTCGGGGGCTCCAGGAGCTTGGATTATTCCGTCCAATGAAATAAATTCTTGGATGATGATTCGTCGCATTTTCGTCAGATTTTAGTAAGACAAAGGTGGCTAACAAAGCTGACAAGAACGGAGTGTAAATGCGACAATCTCAGCGGCTAAATGCGACAGATGTTGAAAAGGGAAGCTCATTTGCACAAAAATCACTAGCACAGGCTAAACGACCCGTGCTAGTGATTAAAGAGGAACCCCGTAGTGCTTACTTAAACCCAAACAAAAAGGGAAACAAGAACGTCACGACGATGGTCCAGAGGCTGTAAATAGGTAAATAAATCGCAATTGTTTTTCCCACGTTGGCGAGAGTAGCCTTTTGGGTCAGTACTTTGGAAAGCTGTATCATTACGAGCAATAAATTCACCAAAATAAGCAAGTTTCCGCCCAATACGGCCGTACGGTTGGGGGTAATGCCCCATTCCGAAATCCGAAACAAAATCGCCGAGAGTGCCACGCCATTGACCACAATTGTCAGCGCCGAGAGCAGAAACAGTACCCATACTTGGGCGCGGTGGTGAGAAGTTTTGGAGGTTTCGGCAATCGAAAAGAAAATGAGCGCCATCACTCCAATGAGCAGGGCATTAAATACCATCAAAAACTCACGGTTGTTGTACGGGTCTTTGCCCGAATAAATGATGGCACCGAGGTACACCACTAGCATCACCAACACCAACGGACTGAAAATTTTGGCAATAACGGGTGATACTTTGCCTACCAAATGCGGATTGGTTTGGGTAAGGTAAGTGCCTACCAAAGGCGCGGCGGCAAGTCCAAAAACACCGATGTTTTCAAAATAAAACTTACCGATGTCAAGATTTATCAACGAAAACAGACCGACAGTAATCATACTTAATATGCCGCCCGAAATGACAATCAGCGTGGTCATCACCACCAAGTCGCCGTTGTATTTGAGATAGCCCAACCGTTTTTCGGGGTGGTTGGAGTCACCCACAAAGGCAAACCCAAGAATAGACCACGAAAACAAAATAAGGTGAATGCAGGATAGCGTCAGGGTATCGCTTGTGGGTTGGTCGGGAAGACTGTTAATAAAGACAACTGCCACAACAAATGCTCCTGCAAGTAGGGCCATTGTCTTTGTCGAAACGTTGTTTTTCCAACCAAAATAGGCGGTCAGAAGCGGGAAAATGATAAATCCGATGTTGCGGGTATAAAAAAACTCTTCGTTGAGCTGGGCAAAAGCAGGGAGTTTGGCAATGAGACCCGCCACCAAAGATGCCCCCACCAGAAGGGCAAGGTCTTGGCTTGTACCCCATTGAATATCGTCGCTGTCGTAGCTTAATCGTTCATGCCAAACGTCGGCGATGGAGTTCCCTTTCAGTTCGGGATAAACGGAGTTAAAAGTACGTTTGAATAATGCTTTATTGGAGCGGTACAGCTTCTCAAGCTGCTGCGGCTCGTTGATATGCGCTGTGATTAGGTCTTTCATAGGAGATGGAGGTTATTGGTGTATCTGATAACTGTTATTGGTGTATCTGTTATCGAGTACACTGATAACCGATAACGAATAACAGTTACACGAATTAATTCCACAAAGTACCGTTGAGACCTAGTACAATTCCTAACCAGAGGGCGATAATGTACCCTACCACACTCACGAGAATAGCAAGTGCTTTTTGCCAGCCGTTTTGTGTACCTAACAGACTTACCAAGTAAGTAGCTCCACCGCCCGCTGCTCCAGCCAAAGGGGTAATAATGAGTGGTTTTACCATCCAGAAAGTACCCCATTCTGGTCTTGGCGTATTGACACTAAAAACAAAAAAAGCAATGATGGCGAGCGCAATACTCGCTCCGATGACAGAGCGCTTGATAAAAGGTGCAGGCTGAAAGGGCTGCGGGGCGAAAGCGTTGGTTGGTGTCATAAAAATGAGGTGTTGACGGATGATAAAATGACTGTGATTGAGATAATCAAAAGTACTTTGTATTGCAAAGTAAATAGGTTCACAAACTATAATCCAAACAAAATCTCAAAATTATTTTTTTGAAGACTTTCTATGCTTTCGATAGGTAGTTGAATCCGACTTTTCAAGTTTCATTCAGCCTGCTTTATGGTCGCGCTTTTCTTGGGCTTTTGGAACAAATAACTTTCTTCCCTAGGAAGAAAACGTTCGAGCCAAGGTGCTTCGGCGGTGGTAAGGCTTTTAGCGTTGATTTTGAGGGAGTCGAACGACGCGCTAGGTTGACGGATGAGGATTTCGCGACTGGCCAAAGGTTCTCCCAAGTGGCTGTCGCTGAAATTGTAAGAAGTACAAATGCAACTTAGGGTGTCAGCGTGCATCCAATCGTTGTTTTCTCCCCAAATTCCGCAGTTGAAATGCCGATACCCCACGGGGTTTTTGTAACCACTGCCATTGGGATAGACGTTCAAGAAAAAATGAAGTTGCGGCGAACTGCCTCCAATAAACTCTGTCCAGCCGTCAAATTCAATGGCCTTCCAATAGCGTTTTAAGCTCAAAAAACCGTGTTTCTCCACCGAAATTTGCCACGCAATGCGGTTAAATGTATAGCCATCATTTTTGCCGCGGGCCTCGTAGTTTCGGTTGTAACTGTACCAATTGCCTACAATGCCTTTGGCTAAAGTTGAAGTGTCGGCTACTGAGCGAATGATTTTGCCTGCTGTATTTTGCCTCGTAAAGAACAAATTCCACAAAGTCATAGCTACTAAGCCCGCACAGGCAACGGCAGTAGCTATTTTCCAGCGTTGTTCGGAAGATTGGGGGGCTTTGGTTTCTTCCGACGGAGAAGATTCTGCGGAAGGTTTATTGATATTGGTTCGTACGGTGGTGGGCTCAAAACCATTGGCTTGTCGGTATTCGTCGAGGGTAGCATATCCGAGGGTGCGAACCAAGGCCAACATAAAATGGTCGGTGGTGCCAATAAATGCTTTTGTCGATTTTAGGAGGTCATCGTGGCGGTCGCGGAAGGTACTGCCGCCAAATTTATAGGTTTCGGGGCCAATGCCTTTTTCGTGTAGTTCGAGGCTTTTTTGGTGGGTGGCGTTGCCAACAAAAGCGGGTAGTTGTCGCTTATGTTGTTTTTCGTAATTACTGCTTTTCGACCAATTGGCGTTGCCCAACACCTGATTCATCGAGTGCGGAGGGGTTCGGAAATCGGTATAGGGCAAGCCCAGTTCTTCTTGAAAATACCGTTCGAGGACTTGGTTCCAAAGCTTTTCAAACAAAGGGCGGGCTACTTCAATGTTCATGGTGATGATGGTTTACAACGGTCAGACGGTAGTCAGACCGTTTTGCCGTAACCTCCGTCGTACGACGGTCAGACGGTAGTCAGACCGACTCCGTCTGACTATCGTCTGACGGAGTTGCAAGTTATCTTTTTTTTAGAAAAAGCTGTGTAATCCCGCTGTAACTACCCCTTACACAGCGAGTCACTAGCGGTTACCCTTGACTTTTGGGTAGGAAAACCTCCAATTTTCGGTCATAAACATAAACCGAACTCTTATCCGATGAACACCCAACTTTCCCAACCCTCGCTCTGGCAAAAATTGAGCGATTTTCAATTAGACGATTCTCCAGAGGCCGCTGTGCAGTTTTCTGACAAGTTAATCAACGAACAAAAATGGTCGCCTGAGTTTGCCAAACGGGCGATGGCCGAGTATAAAAAGTTTTTGTATCTCTGTCTTACGATGCCCCAAGGAGCGTCGCCCTCGGAGGTGGTCGATGAAGTCTGGCATTTGCACCTGACCTACACACAAAGTTACTGGCAAAAACTCTGCGGAGAAGTACTCCAACGACAACTGCACCACTACCCCAACAAAGGAGGCTCTTCCGAAAACCAACGCCACCGAGATTGGTACGCTGATACCCTAATTGCTTACGTCAAAGAATTTCAAGAACTGCCTCCTGTCGATTGCTGGCCTTTGCCCAAAGGACTAGAACTGGAAAGCTATCTGGCACCGAACTCACCCTTCCGAACACCAACTTTGCAAGTGACACCTCAGTGGGAAGGCCACAAGTATTGGCCAGTTGGAGCGGTTGTCATTGGGCTATGCGCGCTCGGAATGTTTATGCTGTCGGGGCCTCAGTTTTTGTTGACTTTTCCACTTTTGATGGCTTGGGCTTGGTGGGGAACGTATCAGAAAATCCAGTATAAAAAACGGGTTATGGGAGAGGCTGCAAGGCAATTACACCCGTATCATTTTGCGGCTTTGTTTAAAGATACAGAAACCCTATTCCGAACCCTCGTGGCTGATTTTGCCGAAAGGGGGTGGATTCGCTACCAAGACGAAGGAAAATTTGGGTGGGATGAGCAAGCACAACAACCGATGATGTATTCGTTGCAAGCCCAAGATAAAAAGGAACTGCAAGCGGGACTTCTGAGGGCGTTTTTGTATCCGTTTGCCGAAATAATGTCGAAAAAATCCATGGCCCTGAGAAATGAGCTTGCCAAAGATGTGGCGGTTGGCTTGTTTCAATGGTGGGTAATCATGGTTGGACTGGCGCGCGTGGCGCAAGGGATAGTGAATGGCAAGCCCGTGATTTTTTTGCTATTACTGTTGATTATTTATGTGTTGGTTTGGATAGTGTTGGGGCAGTTGCCGTTGATGGACAATGAAATGAAAAAAACGTACCAATCGAAGGCTTGGGAAGGGTATATTACAGCGGGAGCGCTCACTTTTCTATTATTTGATTCTTCATATAGTTTGGGTAGTAATCAAACCCTTCAGCGCGTGTTTGATAAACCCACCAAAAATAGTGGTGGAGGAGAAGGGGGGGCAGGATGCAGTAGCGGCGGTGATGGTGGCGGAGGTGGCTGTGGAGGCGGATGCGGTGGCTGTGGGGGGTGCGGAGGAAGTTAGAAATAAGTTTTTACAAACACTTCAACTTAATGTATCTTCGTGCAAAAGCTATTATAACACCTTGATTGTTGTCTGAATGAAACCCGCCCTTTTTCTTTTTTTATTCGCTGTTCAAATCGTTTTTGCCCAAAAGAACGCCTCTCAATTATTGGACAGTGAGGTTAGCACTGTCGTTGAGAAATACATTGCCGAAAATAAAATTCCAGGGGCGGTAGTAGCCATCAAAAAGGGAAATAAGGTGTTGCTCAAAAAAGCGTTTGGATACGCAAAACTGAAGGAATTTGACGGCTCAGTGTCGGACCATCCCGAAACGATGACGGTAAATCACTTGTTTGATATTGCTTCATTGACCAAAGTGATTGGGACAACCACGGCCATCATGAAGCTACACGACGAAGGAAAACTCAACGTGGACGACCCCGCATCAAAATACGTCAAAGGCTTAGACGAAGGAGACAAAGCCAAAATTACCCTCCGTCATTTGTTGACGCACACGTCGGGGATGTACGAGTGGTATCCGTTGTACTATTTTTCGCAACAACGCGCTACTACTTATGAGTTTATCAAACAATTACCGCTGAAATATCCCGTGGGTGAAGGGCGTCATTATTCGGATTTGGGCTTTACGATTTTGGGCGAAATTATCGAAAAGGTGTCGGGGAAATCGTTGGATGTTTACGTTAAAACGGACATTTTTACCCCGCTCAAAATGACTAAAACGACCTATAAGCCTGATAAAAAGGCAAATATCATCGCAGCGACGTCATTGGGAAATCCCTACGAAAAACGGATGGTGGAAGACCCTTCTTTGGGATTTGTGCTCAAAGACCTTGACCCGAAAAGCTGGAACGGCTGGCGACAGTACGTTTTGCAAGGAGAAGTAAACGACGGTAATGCGTGGTACGCCAACGAAGGAATTTCGGGCGCGGCGGGGCTATTCTCGACCGTAGATGACCTGCAAAAATTGGTAGATATGCTCAAAAACAACGGCAAAGTCAGAGGGAAATCGTTTATTTCAGAAAAAACTGTAGCACTTTTTTTGACCCAAGATACCTTCAAGAACGGCTTTGGCTGGATGATGGATCCGATAAATTCCTTCATGAAAAATGGCCCAGTGGGTACGTTTGGTCACACGGGCTTTACGGGAACGAGCATTTCGGTAGTTCCTGAAAAAAAACTCTCCGTGATTATTCTCATCAACCGTCAAAACATGGGTTTACAAGCCACCAAAGACTATTTTAACCCAAACCCAATTCGCGACGCCATCTTTAAAGCCGCAATGAAGTAACAGAAAAATTTAAAGAACAGTTTTAACTACTAAACACACCTTTTCAAACCATGAAAACTTCTCAAAAGTACCTCATTTTTAGCCTAATGTTACTCACTGGTTCCTTGGTTGGTTGCAAAGAAAATTTCAGCTATCAAGTGCTTGAATCAAATTATTTTATCGGCAGTTGGGAGTGGAGCAATGCGTTCACACCTACCGTTATAATCAAACGTAAGCTTATTTTTGATGCCAATGGAACAGGAAAAATAGCTTCTCCCGATGGTCTTGTTCAAAGTGCCGACGGTCGCCTAAGTAATTTTGAATGGGTGTTTGACAAAACAGACAGCACGCTACTTGTCAACCAAGAGACATACAAGATAATAGAGCACGGAAAAGATTATTTTGTGTGGACAAAAGGAGGGGGAAATAGTCAGAAAGTTGTGCGAAAATAATGTAGCAGTAGTATCTTGCTCACAAATTTTTATCAAAAAACAACAACCGCGTCAGAGACGCAATGTCTTATTTCGCCCCGAACTACGATTCGGGGCGAAAAAGGTTATTTCTTCAACTCCTTGACACTTTTTAGCAATTCCTCCAACTCTTTCAGCTTTGTAGGGTTAGCCTCGGCTAGGTTATTTTTTTCTCCCAAATCCGTTTTTAGGTTATACAACTGAGGTTTTGTATCGTTCCCTAATTCTGTATTCGTTTCAACGCTCATTTTAGCGCGGTTGCTGGGTTCAATGTACTTCCAATCGCCTTGAATGACCGAAAACGTCCCCGCGTGTTCAATCACGTGGTCGCGGCCTTTTTGGTCTTTGCCCAACAGCGCAGGCAAGTAATTGCGCGTGTCGGGGGCAGTAGTGGCATCAAACGTTTGCCCTGTCAAACTAGCAAACGAAGCCAACAAGTCGATTTGACTCACCAGCGCGGGAGAAACCCCCGCCTTGATTTTTTGTGGCCAACTCACAATAAACGGCACGCGCGTTCCTGCGTCAAACGCGCTGTATTTGCCGCCCCGCAGCGGTCCCGCAGGCGTATGCCCATTGAGCAGTTCGACGGCTTGGTCTTGGTAGCCATCGTCCACCACAGGGCCATTGTCGCTCGAAAAGACAATCATTGTATTTTGGGTGATGCCCAGTCGGTCGAGCGTTTCTAGCACCTTGCCTACTGCCCAGTCCAGTTGCAGAATCACGTCACCGCGTGGTCCCATGCCACTTTTCCCCGCAAACCGTTCGTGAGGTACGCGTGGTACGTGGATGTCTTGGGTGGCGAAATACAAGAAAAAGGGCTGTTTGGCGTGGTTTTCGATGAACGAAACGGCTTTTTGAGTAAAAATGTCGGCCATGTCTTCGTCTTTCCAACGGGCACTTTTCCCTCCCGTCATGTAGCCAATGCGCCCAATTCCGTTGATGATGGTAAAGTCATGCCCGTGCGAATGTTTCATTTTGAGCAGTTCGGGGTTGGCACGGCCCGTCGGCTCGTTGCCAATAGGTTCTTTAAAACTCACCTTGATGGGGTCGTTGGGGTCGAGGTTAACCACACGGCGATTATCGACATACACACAGGGTACGCGGTCGCCCGTAGCTGCCATGATAAATGACTCATGGAAGCCAATGTCCAGCGGGCTTGGTTTAACTTCGCCATTCCAATCGGGGCCACCTTGCGGCCCTAAGCCCAAATGCCATTTCCCAACAACTCCCGTTTGGTAGCCTGCTTGTTGGAAAACCTGTGGCAACGTACTACGACCTGGCAAAATCAGGGCGGCGGCATCGCCAGTGGCCACCCCCGTCCCAGGCTTTCGCCAAGCATACTCGCCCGTCAGCAACGAGTAGCGCGAAGGCGTACAAGTAGCAGCAGTGGTGTGGGCGTTGGTAAATCGGATTCCTTTTTTAGCCAGTCGGTCGATGTTGGGCGTAGCGACTTTTTTTGCACCGTAACAACTTACATCCCCGTAGCCGAGGTCGTCGGCATAAATGATAATGACGTTGGGTTTGGAGGCTTGGCCATGCGCCAACAAGCAAAGGCAAAACAAGGCAAAAGACCAGAAAATTTTTCTCATAAAAAGGTTGGGATAACTAGGTTTAGGAGGAGGCAAAAATAGGCCTGCTTACTGCATTATCTCGCCCCGTCCGTTGTTTTTTAGAAAAAAATAAAAAAACTGATTTTCTACTACTTTCAACCTAATAACCCTTCTATAATCTCCATCAAGATACAACCCAGAACGGTGGGCAGGAACGGGCGTAAAGTGTCCTTTTCCGTTACCCAATAAAAGTATCCCAGAAGACGCATCTTGCCGCCCCGAATCAATGTCGCTTCCGTACTCATTTCCGCAAAGCAGCACATCGGCGCGTTTGTCGGCATTGAAGTCACCCACCAATAGGCTTTGCACTGTCGAAAATTGCGCTTCAACGGGAAGAGGAGTGAGGCGAAACGTCAGGTTTCCATTGTTTTGGAGGTAAGAACTAGAAAAAGTATGGGTGAGTCGTACTTCAGTAGCATTGGTTTCTTTGGTGCCAATTACCTGCTCAATGCTTGCATTGGAATAGGTGGCGTACCGAGTCATTTTCTTTTTAATCAACGGAATTTGGTTCGCCAACTCATCCAAGCTGTGTTTGGGATACGCGCGCCCATCTTTAAAGTAGTAGCACGGAATGGCATCCAAGCGACCATTTTGGTCGTAATCTCCCGCGTACAAACGCGCAGGCTGAGCGGGGTTTGCTTTGAAAAACGAATTTTCTCCTCGATTTCCTACCACAAAGTCAATGTCTCCATCTTGGTCAAAATCAGCTCCTTCGATGCAATTCCACCAACCATTCGATTGAGTCAATTGCGTTTTGGAAGTAATATCTAAAAATTGACGCGACGAATTTTTGAGCACGGTAATGGGCATCCATTCGCCTACAACCACTAAATCAGGAAAACGGTCGTTATCTAAATCGGTCCAAAGCGCGTCGTTGACAATGCCTAATTTGCCACCATCGGGCAGCAAATGAGAGGCGTCTCGAAACCGTCCTTGGTCATTGAGAAGTAGCAAGCTTTTTTCACACAATGGATACGAATGAGGTGTAACTCCCCCGCCAATGAAGAGGTCTTGATCGCCGTCTAAATCCAAATCTTGTGCCTTCACACAAGTAGCATTGGAAGCAAACGGCTGTGGAACGAGCACGAACTGTCCTTTTCCATCGTTGAGATAAAGACGGTGGCGGTAAAGTGGCGAAGAATGTTCGTGTTGATAGCCTCCGCTGTTGACCCATAAATCCAAATCTTTATCCCCATCAGCGTCAAAAAAGAGTGCTCCCGCGTCTTCATATTCCGCATCTTTTTCAAACGCAGGCTGTACCGATTTTTTAAAACCACCCTTTTGTTGTTGTAGAAAAAGCGTGCCCGATTGCCCTGCCGCTCCTCCAATAAAGAGATCTTCCAATCCATCTTGGTTGACATCGGCCTGTGCCGTGTAGGGGCCTTTATTGGAATAAAGATGTTCCAGCAAGGGCTCATCCTTAAAATCGATATAGTTGTTTTCGAGCTGCGTATAGGTGTCAAGCTGCGTTAAAGATGCTTTTTTAAAAATGAATTTTGGCGAAAAACTGCGAGGGGCGGCGGGTTGGGTATCTTTCTGGGCAAGAACCATCAATTGATCCGCGGGCGGTTTTGAAATCGACTGCATCGTCCCATCTGGCCACGTCACTTTCAGTTCTTTTATCATCGTAGTTGTTCCTAAACCAAAATGAAGGGGCGTACTCGTAGAAGACAGAAATCCGCGAGTTGATGCTACCACTTGGGTTTGTTGGCCTGCGTCGGTGACTAACGTTACTTGAGCACCAATCCCCGTTGGATTCGGCGGTGTACCTTTCAATTTTACCTGTAAATAGTGATTTGCGTTGTGCGAACGACTGTTATTTTGGTATAAAAAAGCCTCACTGTTGTAATTATTTACCACTAAATCTAAGTCTCCGTCGGCATCTAAGTCGGCATAAGCGGCGCCGTTAGAAAACGAGGGAAGGTTGATTCCCCACTCCGCTGACTTATTTTCAAAACGCAAATCATGGGTGTTGCGAAATACATAATTGGTTAAGGGCGTACTTGTCATCGATTTCAATAACTCCAACGGGTTGATATTTTTTGCGTTTCCCGCTTTTTGCAGGGCTTCCACCGAACGGTATCGAAAATAGTCCAGATCAGTGACGTCACGCGCGTAGCCGTTGGTCACAAAAAGGTCTTTCCAGCCGTCGTTGTCAAAATCCGCAAAAAGCGGCGACCAACTCCAATCGGTATGCGATACCCCCGCCAGTTGGGCTATTTCACTGAATACAGGGAGACCATCTGCGTTGAGTCCATTGTTTAGTTGAAGCGTATTGCGTACTACTTGGTGGTGTAGCCCCAGCCCCACGGCTAAGAAATACTTATCGTAAGGGCTGTTGCCTTTGAGTTGCTTTTGGCGGTAATTGTCTTCGGCTACCATATCGAGATTAATTAAGTCCAGCAAACCGTCGTTGTTAAAATCAGCGATGTCATTTCCCATGGCATTTTTGCTAATGTGCCTAAACATACGGTTGAGTTGATCCGAAAAACCGCCTTTTTGGTTGTTGATATAGAAGAAATCCTTGTCACCGTAGTCGTTGGCTACGTAGATGTCAGGCCAACCGTCGATGTTAATATCAGCCACCGAAAAACTCAACCCAAACGTACTCTTAGCAATCCCCGCTTGGGCTGATACGTCCGTAAATGAGCCGTTTCCGTTGTTTCGGTAGAGCTTGCTATGGGTCGCAGGATTGCTTAGGGGAGTCACCAACGTTTTTTTACCCGACGCATTAGTAGCGGTGTAAAGCGTCAAGGCCGATTCGAAATCGACGCGGTGATTGAGCAAAAACAAATCCAAATCGCCGTCTCGGTCATAGTCAAAAAAATTGGCATGATTGGAATAGCCCGTGTCAGCCAATCCGTATTCTTTGGCCCGTTCGGTAAAGGTATTGTCGCGATTGTTGATGAGTAGCAAGTTGGCCCTATTTTCAGGGTGTAAGTCTAACGAGCGACACAAATAGATGTCGAGCCAACCATCTTGATTGACGTCAACCATGGTCACTCCCGTCGTAAATCCCCCATAAAAGACGTTGGCTTTCTCCGAAATCTGTTCAAATTTCATGTTTCCTTTATTCAGGAATAGCCTTCCGCCAAAGAGGTTTCCCGTCAAAAACACATCGGGTAAACCATCATTGTTGATATCCCCAATGGCTACCCCTCCGCCATTGTACAGGTACTCATAGGTGAGAATATTGATTTTTTCGGTCTCATTCACTTCGTTGATAAAATAAAGCCCGCTTTCTTTGGGAGATAAAAGCGTGAAAAGGGAGGTGGGCGAAGAATGGGTCGTTTCGGACGACTGGCATCCTACCATAAACAGCATCCAACAAATAGCAATAAGGGAGCGTAAAAACATGGGGAAAACTAGATTTAGGACGATTATAAATCAGGTTAATGGTCTAAATCTACATTGCCTCTTGATGGATTAAAAACCTGATGCTTATTCGCAATGGTTTAATAGTCAACATTTTTGGATTTTTGAAGGGTTGTTTTGCAACAGTTGTTCTCAAAAAACAAACAGTTGTTTATTAAAAGATGACATTTATAAAAAAATGAGAGTTTGTCGGCCTCTACTAGCGTTAATTTGAAAAATGGATGCCATTACTACGTTGAAAAATTAGTTTGACTTCTTGGTTTTAACATCTTACTTTTATCGTCTGTGGGTTTCGTCCTGAAAAGGTAAAATTCAACATCAACGGTATAAAACTTATGCTTTTTCGGAAAATCACCCTACTCGTTATTTTAAGTGTTTCCCATGTTGCCTTACGGGGGCAAACCGTTGAAGAACCCAGAGCGTTACTTCAAAAGTTTTACGCCAATTCCAACCCCAATGCCCGAGGCGAGGCGTTGGTGCAGTTGTGTGACCTGTTTAGTGCAGCCAACCAAATCGACTCGATTCGGAAGTACGCCCAATGGGCTGGGCCGTTGCTTCCCAACATGACAGATGCGCCTACCAAAGCGTGGTTGGAGCACTACGTGGCTAACGCCATCGTACGTACTTATCCCGATAGTTCACTCCAATTAAATACCAGAAGCCTTCAATATTTTACCAAGACTAACGACCTCAAGGGATTGTTGAAAGTCAACCACGCTTTAGGCATTTACCAATCGTACCACGGCAAACCTGCCAAAGAGCGCGCTTATTATTACGAAGCGCTCAAGTACAACGAACTTTACAACAAAATCTATGAACCCAAACGCTACGCTCGTTTTCGAGCTGCGATGCACAATAATCTGTCGATTAGTTACGCCGCTGAAAACGATTATGAGAAATCGCTGGAGTCGATTCATGAAGTGGAAAAGGTGGCAAGAGAGAGCCAATCTGACGAGTTGAGTTATTTGGCTGCCCAAGGATATGGGAGTATTTATAGCAAAACAAAGCAATGGGACAAGTGTGAGTTTTATTACCGAGAGGCGTTGGCGTATGCCGAAAAATTAAATAGGATGCCCTACATTGCTGTGTGCCTGAATAACTTGGGGACGTATTATACTTTCACCAATAAGTACGATGACGCCATTAAAATGTACAAGCGTGCGCTCGATATTGCTTACCAAAGTAAAGATTGGTTAGGGGCTGCCAACCGCCTCAACAACCTGGGGAGCATCGAATCGGTGCGGGATAAGTTGAAAGCAGCGGAGCAGTATTTCCTTCAAAGTATTGAGTATGCCGATAAAATCAAGGCAAAAAAACCGCGTTTGAATGCAATGTCCAATTTGGCGCGTATTTATTTACAGCTGGACCGAATTCCCGAAGCGCAAAAAATGGCCCAAGAAGCCATTGTCTTGGCCGAAGAACTCAATGACCGCGAAGTCCTCAGTAAGTTGTACAATACGTTGACCAAAAGTTACGAAAAGCAGAATGATTTTGCGAAAGCGCTGGTTTATCAGCGGCAAAAAGCCAAAATGCAAGACAGTATTTTGAACGAAAAGAGTTTGGCTAAGATTCAGGAACTGCAAGTAAAGTATGATACAGAACGCAAAGAGTTTGAAATTAGGGAGTTAAATCGCCTTAATCAAATCCAAACCCTGGAGTTACAGGAGCGGAACTTATGGTTTGCACTTTTGGGAGTTACCCTGTTTGCGGTGGTTGTATTCATGGCTTTTTTTGCGCGACATCAGATTTTGAAAAAACAAAACCAAGTCCTCGACATCAACCAAAAGCTGCTGCGTACCCAAATCAACCCTCATTTTTTCTTTAATGTTTTGTCCTCAATTCAAACCTTTTTGCTTGAACAAAAAGAGCCGGTGCAAGCAATTTCGTATTTGTCAAAATTTGCGAAGCTGATGCGTTCAGTACTGGAAACAAGTCGAGTAGAGTTCATTTCGGTAGAAGAAGAGGGGGCGATGATTAAAAATTACCTTGATATTCAAAAGATTCGTTTTGGTAATCAGTTTGACTATGAAGTGATGGTGGAGGATAATCTACGTGCCGACGGAATGGGGGTGCCGCCGATGCTCGCCCAGCCATTTTTGGAAAATGCCCTCGAACATGGTATCCGAACATTGAATAAAAAGGGGAAAATTGAGGTGCTTTTTCAACGCGAAGCCAAAGGAATACGCTTGATTATTAAAGACAACGGCATTGGACGCCAGAAAGCAGCAGAATTTACGGTCAATGCTGAAAAACAGTCGTTGGCGACCCAGATTACGCAGGAACGGGTGGCTATCTTGAACAAACAAGTGCGGGGAAAAATAGATTTTAACGTCGAAGACCTTTTGGATAATCAAGAAGTAATAGGCACCCAAGTAACTTTCCATTTACCCCTAATCGAGGTATGAAATGTTTTCTGATTGACGATGAAGAAACGCATCGGCGAGGGTTGAGGCAACTATTGACGTTGTTTTTTTCCGAAATAGAAATTGTGGGAGAGGCAAGTTCATTGTCGGAGGCCAGAGAATGGCTGAATTACAACGAGACGGACATTGTTTTTTTGGATGTCATGCTGGGTGACGGAACGGGGTTAGACCTCCTAAAAACGATGCCTTTTCGTTCGTTTCAAGTGGTACTCGTGTCGGCACACAATGAATTTGCGGTGGAAGCTTTTCGGCTTTCGGCTTTGGACTATTTGTTAAAACCCATTGATACCGATGAACTTAGAGAGGCTATTCGACGAGCAAAACAGCAAATTCAACTCAGTCAAACGCACCTTCAACTTGAAATTTTACGCGAAAACCTTGAAAAACTAACCCACCAAAATCGAAAGATGGTGCTGCGAGATGCTGATACGATTTACGTCGTGACGCTTTCGGAAATAGTTTATTGCCGCGCGGAAGGTAGTTATACGATTTTCAAACTGACGGACGAGCGCGAGATTTTGGTTTCTAAAAACCTAGGAGAATACGAGAAACTACTTGAAAGCGCGCACTTTGTTCGATCTCACCATTCATACATTGTGAACCTCAATCAAATTAAAAAGTTTGATAAAACGGACGGAGGACAACTCATTATGAATACAGGGACAGTCGTTCCCGTGGCCGTTCGCCGAAAAGAAGGGCTATTAAAAGCCATGAGCGAATTTTTACAATAACAAGTCATACAGTTATTGGATTTTTGAGGGCACTTACCTACTTGCTCTAAGCAACTATCAATCTCCCCAATTCTGCTAAAGACGGGCATCTATTTTCGTAGAAACCTTTTTGCTTCGTCTATGAAAAACTATGTACTGGGGGTATTTTTTATACTTTTAGGGCTACTGCAAAGCCATGCCCAATGTCCCAAAGGAACACAAACTTTTGTTAGCCCTAATTTTACTACCCCCGATGGCCTAACTGTGGGAACGCGGGCAGAGTTAGCCAATAGCATGTGGCCAGGAGAGTATGTGGAGGTCAACCTCACTGCGGGGAATAGCTACCGATTTGACGGTTGTGAAAACGTGGGAGAGGATACTTACTTGACAATCCGAAATCCGTCAGATGTGGTAGTAGCTTGGAATGATAACACCTGTAATAATAACCCACAAATCAACTATACACCTACTGTATCGGGGAAATACTCCTTCTCAATCCACAGAAACGGATGTGGTACTACAATCAATCCAACCCCCCCAATGTTTTATATCCACGCTACGTTGGTGTCAGTGGCGGGTGGTGGAGCGGCCACCGTCTCGTCCATTGTGCGGGCATCTCCTAGTCCTTCCAATTCGAGTGTCGTGAATTATACCGTCACTTTTTCAGGAAGTGTAACTGGGGTGTCTGCTAGTAATTTTTCGCTCACCACCACAGGTAGTGTTACGGGAGCGAGTGTAGGGACACCCTCTGGTTCAGGTACTACCTGGACGGTGCCTGTCAATACAGGTACGGGCGACGGTACGATTCGATTGGACATGGTAAATGCAACGGGGGTAAACCCAACGGTCACGGTTCCTTACAACTCAGGAGAGGTCTATACAATTGATAAATCACCTCCGACAGTAAGTATTGGCGCTCCAAGTTCAACGGCCGTCGCCTGTGGTTCAGTCAATTACACCGTTACTTACACGGGAGCTTCCAACGTTACTTTAGCCGCCTCCAACATCACACTTAATACCACGGGCTCGGCTACTGCCACCGTAGGGATTTCAGGAGCAGGAACAACAACTCGAACGGTAACTTTGAGTGGAATTACAGGGGCAGGAACAATAGGGATTAGTATAAACGCGAATACGGCTACCGATGGAGTCGGCAATAGTGCGGCGGCGGCGGGGCCAAGCGGTACTTTTACAGTTTCGCCCCCAACCGCCTCCATCACAGCAAACAATAGCCCCGTTTGTTCCAACAACACTGCCACCTTTACCTTAGGCGGCACCAGCGGCGCGACGGTGACTTACAAAATAAACGGCGGCAGCAACCAAACGACTACTTTGACGGGCGGAACGGCAACGGTCAGCGTACCAAGCGCGACGGCGAATCAAACACTGACGCTGGTCTCAGTAACTGATGGAAGTTGTAGCCAAAACCTCACAGGGGCTTCGACGGTGACGGTCAACAATTTACCCACGGCGTCCATTACAGCAAACAACAGTCCCATTTGTGCCAATAGTACCGCCACCTTTACCTTAGGCGGCACCAGCGGCGCGACTGTCACGTACACAATAAACGGCGGTAGCAGCCAAACCTCTACTTTGACAGGCGGAACGGCAACGGTCAGCGTACCGAGTGCGACGGCGAATCAAACTTTGACGCTGGTCTCAGTAACTGATGGAAGTTGCAGTCAAAACCTCACAGGAACTTCAACGGTGACGGTCAACAATTCCCCTACGGCCTCCATTACAGCAAACAACAGTCCCATTTGTTCCAATAGTACCGCCACCTTTAGTTTGAATGGCACCAGCGGCGCGACCGTCACGTACATAATAAATGGCGGTAGCAACCAAACCACGACTTTGACAGGTGGAACGGCAACGGTCAGCGTACCAAGCGCGACGGCGAATCAAACTTTGACGCTGGTCTCAGTAACTGATGGAAGTTGCAGTCAAAACCTCACAGGGACTTCGACGGTGACGGTCAACAATTTACCAACTGCCTCTATTTCAGCAAACAACAGTCCCATTTGTGCCAACAGTACCGCCACCTTTACTTTGAGTGGCACCAGCGGCGCGACGGTCACCTACACAATAAATGGCGGTAGCAACCAAACTACTACTTTGACAGGCGGAACGGCAACGGTCAGCGTACCGAGTGCGACGGCGAATCAAACTTTGACGCTGGTCTCAGTAACTGATGGAAGTTGCAGTCAAAACCTCACAGGGACTTCGACGGTGACGGTCAACAATTTACCAACCGCCTCCATTTCAGCAAACAACAGTCCCGTTTGTGCCAACAACACCGCCACCTTTACCTTGAGCGGCACCAGCGGCGCAACTGTCACGTACACCCTCAACGGCGGCAGCAACCAAACAACTACTTTGACGGGCGGAACGGCAACGGTCAGCGTACCAAGCGTGACGGCGAATCAAACCTTGACATTGGTCTCGGTAAGCGACGGAAGTTGCAGCCAAAACCTCACAGGAACTTCAACGGTGACGGTCAATAGTTTACCCACGGCTTCCATTTCAGTAAACAACAGTCCCATTTGTGCCAATAGTACCGCCACCTTTACCCTGAGCGGCACCAGCGGCGCGACGGTCACGTACACAATAAACGGCGGTAGCAGCCAAACCTCTACTTTGACAGGCGGAACGGCAACGGTCAGCGTACCGAGTGCGACGGCGAATCAAACCTTAACTTTGGTTTCCGTAAGCGACGGAAGTTGCAGCCAAAACCTCACAGGAACTTCGACGGTGACGGTCAATAATTTACCCACGGCTTCCATTACAGCAAACAATAGTCCCATTTGTTCCAACAACACCGCCACATTTACCCTGAGCGGCACCAGCGGCGCGACGGTGACTTACACAATAAATGGCGGTAGCAACCAAACGACCACTTTGACAGGTGGAACAGCAACGGTCAGCGTCCCGAGCGCGACGGCGAATCAAACCTTGACGTTAGTCTCTGTAAGCGACGGCAGTTGTAGCCAAAATCTAACGGGAACTTCGACGGTGACGGTCAACAATTCCCCAACCGCCTCCATTACAGCAAACAACAGCCCCATTTGTGCAAACAACACCGCTACCTTTACCCTGAGCGGCACCAGCGGCGCGACGGTCACGTACACAATAAACGGTGGCAGCAACCAAACGACCACTTTGACAGGTGGAACGGCAACGGTTAGCGTACCAAGTGTGACGGCGAATCAAACTTTGACGTTAGTCTCAGTAACTGATGGAAGTTGCAGCCAAAACCTGACGGGAACTTCAACGGTGACGGTCAACAATTCCCCAACCGCCTCCATTTCAGCAAACAACAGTCCCGTTTGTGCCAACAGTACCGCCACCTTTACCTTGAGCGGCACCAGCGGCGCTACGGTCACGTACACGATAAACGGTGGCAGCAACCAAACGACCACTTTGACAGGCGGAACGGCAACGGTCAGCGTACCGAGTGCGACGGCGAATCAAACTTTGACGCTGGTCTCAGTAACTGATGGAAGTTGCAGTCAAAACCTCACAGGGACTTCGACGGTGACGGTCAACAATTTGCCTACCGCCTCTATTTCAGCAAACAACAGTCCCATTTGTTCCAACAACACCGCCACCTTTACCCTGAGCGGCACCAGCGGCGCGACGGTCACGTACACAATAAACGGTGGCAGCAACCAAACGACCACTTTGACAGGTGGAACGGCAACGGTTAGCGTACCAAGTGTGACGGCGAATCAAACTTTGACGTTAGTCTCAGTAACTGATGGAAGTTGCAGCCAAAACCTGACGGGAACTTCAACGGTGACGGTCAACAATTCCCCAACGGCCTCCATTACAGCAAACAACAGTCCCGTTTGTGCCAACAGTCCCGCCACCTTTACCTTGAGCGGCACCAGCGGCGCTACGGTCACGTACACGATAAACGGTGGCAGCAACCAAACGACCACTTTGACAGGCGGAACGGCAACGGTCAGCGTACCGAGTGCGACGGCGAATCAAACTTTGACGCTGGTCTCAGTAACTGATGGAAGTTGCAGTCAAAACCTCACAGGGACTTCGACGGTGACGGTCAACAATTTGCCTACCGCCTCTATTTCAGCAAACAACAGTCCCATTTGTTCCAACAACACCGCCACCTTTACCCTGAGCGGCACCAGCGGCGCGACGGTCACGTACACAATAAATGGCGGTAGCAACCAAACCACGACTTTGACAGGCGGAACAGCAACGGTTAGTGTCTCGAGTGCTACGGCGAATCAAACTTTGACGCTGGTCTCAGTAACTGATGGAAGTTGTAGCCAAAATCTAACGGGAACTTCGACGGTGACGGCCAACAATTTACCAACCGCCTCCATTACAGCAAACAACAGTCCCGTTTGTGCCAACAGCACCGCCACCTTTACCCTGAGCGGCACCAGCGGCGCGACGGTGATTTACACAATAAACGGCGGCAGCAACCAAGCGACCACTTTGACGGGCGGAACAGCAACGGTCAGTGTCCCGAGTGCAACGGCGAATCAAACCTTGACATTGGTCTCGGTAACTGATGGAAGTTGTAGCCAAAACCTGACGGGAACTTCGACGGTGACGGTCAACAATTCCCCAACCGCCTCCATCACAGCAAACAACAGCCCCGTTTGTTCCAACAACACCGCCACCTTTACCCTGAGCGGCACCAGCGGCGCGACGGTCACGTACACAATAAACGGCGGTAGCAGCCAAACCTCTACTTTGACAGGCGGAACGGCAACGGTTAGTGTCTCGAGTGCGACGGCGAATCAAACCTTGACGCTAGTCTCGGTAAGCGATGGAAGTTGCAACCAAAACCTGACGGGAACTTCAACGGTGACGGTCAACAATTTACCAACCGCCTCCATTACAGCAAACAACAGCCCTGTTTGTTCCAACAGCCCCGCCACATTTACCCTGAGCGGCACCAGCGGCGCGACTGTCACGTACACAATAAATGGCGGTAGTAACCAAACGACCACTTTGACAGGCGGAACGGCAACGGTCAGCGTACCAAGCGCGACGGCGAATCAAACTTTGACGCTAGTCTCGGTAAGCGATGGAAGTTGCAACCAAAACCTGACGGGAACTTCAACGGTGACGGTCAACAATTTACCAACCGCCTCCATTACAGCAAACAACAGCCCTGTTTGTTCCAACAGCCCCGCCACATTTACCCTGAGCGGCACCAGCGGCGCGACTGTCACGTACACAATAAATGGCGGTAGTAACCAAACGACCACTTTGACAGGCGGAACGGCAACGGTCAGCGTACCAAGCGCGACGGCGAATCAAACTTTGACGCTGGTCTCAGTAACTGATGGAAGTTGCAGTCAAAACCTGACGGGGACTTCGACGGTGACGGTCAATAATTTACCAACCGCCTCCATTTCAGCAAACAACAGCCCCGTTTGTTCCAACAACACTGCCACCTTTACCTTGAGCGGCACCAGCGGCGCGACCGTCACGTACACAATAAATGGCGGTAGCAACCAAACCACGACTTTGACGGGCGGAACGGCAACGGTCAGTGTCCCGAGCGCGACGGCGAATCAAACACTGACGCTGGTCTCAGTAACTGATGGAAGTTGTAGCCAAAACCTGACGGGGACTTCGACGGTGACGGTCAACAATTTACCAACTGCCTCCATTTCAGGAAACAATAGCCCCATTTGTGCCAACAGCACCGCCACATTTACCCTGAGCGGTACCAGCGGTGCGACGGTCACGTACACGATAAACGGCGGTAGTAACCAAACAGTCGTATTAACGGGCGGAACGGCAACGGTCAGCGTACCGAGTGCGACGGCGAATCAAACTTTGACGTTAGTCTCCGTAAGCGACGGAAGTTGTAGCCAAAACCTGACGGGGACTTCGACGGTGACGGTCAACAATTTACCAACCGCCTCCATCACAGCAAACAACAGCCCCATTTGTGCCAACAGCACCGCTACCTTTACTTTGAGCGGCACCAGCGGCGCGACGGTCACGTACACAATAAATGGCGGTAGCAACCAAACCACGACTTTGACGGGCGGAACTGCAACGGTCAGCGTCCCGAGCGCGACGGCGAATAAAACTTTGACACTGGTCTCAGTAACTGATGGAAGTTGTAGCCAAAACCTGACGGGGACTTCGACGGTGACGGTCAACAATTTACCAACTGCCTCTATTTCAGCAAACAACAGTCCCATTTGTGCCAACAACACCGCCACCTTTACTTTGAGCGGCACCAGCGGCGCGACGGTGACTTACACCCTCAATGGCGGTAGTAACCAAACCACGACTTTGACGGGCGGAACAGCAACGGTCAGCGTACCAAGCGCGACGGCGAATCAAATCTTGACGTTGGTGTCGGTAAGCGATGGGAATGGGTGTTCGCAACCATTGGTGGGAGTGGCGACAATTACTATCCAAACAAAACCCTCCATTGCGTTACAAGTTCAAAGCCAAGTACTAAACGAAGGCAATAACCAGGTATTCTGCGACACAGACGCTAATCCTGTCAATAGTTTACAGTTTAGTATTTCGGGTTCGTGCGTCTCGGTTTCTCCCGTTTGGCGAGTGCAGGTAGGCAGTGGTGCATGGAGTAATTGGTCCACCAGTCCACCAATTTCCCAATCCTCCAATAACCAACTCCACCGTTACCAAGCAGCTTGCGACGCCAATTGCCCCGCTACTTATTCGGGGGTGATTGAGGTCACTATCAATTATCGGGCTTCTGTTCCCCAAAATGTATCACTGACAGCAGATGGCGTAGTGGTGTCAGTTGGCGAAACAAAGGAAGTTTGTGTCCTATCAACGACTACGCTTTCATTCACAGCAACTTGTGGGGCGGGAGAAATCATTGTTTACTCCGTTGATGGTATTGAATTTATTCGAAATTTCTGAGTACCCTACCAATGCTTTCACTTCGTGCCGGCCAAACGTGTTGCTGTACCCTAACAAATTATTGAGGGTCGTTTCGCGCGTCACGCTGCGGATTTCGGTCAAACTACTGCGAGGAATGGTTTTTCTGACCAACGATGGGTTGTAATAATCCAAGACCGTATAAGCATTGGTGTAGTTTTTGTTTTGCTCTGCTGTATAACGAATCGCGTATTGGCTGCTAAATTTCAGGTTCGGAATGATTTCCCATTCTACTTTTCCACTTCCAAACAAATAGTCCTGCACATTGCGCGAAAGCCCTGCGATTTCGGCATACATCAAGGGGTTATTGCCTTGGGCACTCACGCCATAAGTACCGTCGGGATACTTTGGAACAGCCCACAGTGACCCGTGAAACATGGTATTAAATACGTTGAACTCACTGATGGGCGTTTGCCAGTTGTTGTTGCGGTAATTGATATCCACGCTTGCGCTCAACCGATTGGACACTTTAAAATCGGTATTGGCGCGAATTTCTTTCACATCGCTATCAAAATTAGGAGCAATTCCGCCTTGTTTTTGGTAACGTACCCCTACACGGCCGCGAAAAAACTCATTTCCCCCGCTAACCGACACGTTCTGACTAAACTGCGGCGCTGCCCGTAACACGGTTTTAAACCACGTATTAGGCAGAGGAAATTTAAGACGGTCGGTGGCATTGACGTAATCAGAAATTTGGGTTTCACTATAGCGCGCCGCTGCACCCGAGTTGATAAGCGCCACGTTCTGCAAGCGCATGTAAGGCTCCAAGTCCATCATTTCGGGTTTGTTAATGGCATTTTGAACGGCATAAAAACCGCTGTAATCCACCACTGCTTTCCCTGACTTGGCGCGTTTGGTGGTCACGAGCACAACCCCGTTGGCCGCCCGCGACCCGTAAATCGCCGTCGATGAGGCGTCTTTTAGCACCGAAATACTTTCGATATCATCAAGATTGATGGTGTTAAAAGGTTGTTCTACTCCATCTACAATAAACAAAGGGTCGTTTGAACTCAACGTAGTGATACCACGTACCCGCACTGTAGCACGAGAGTTAGGGCCTGGCGAACCACCACGGTCAAGAATCGTCACCCCAGGTGCAATCCCTTGCAAGACTTGGTTAGCGTTCGACACGGGGCGGCGCGTTAGTTGTTCGCTTTTTACCTCGGCAACGGCACTCGTCAAGCTTGTTTTTTTCTGAACGCCGTAACCGACAACAACCACTTCACCGAGTGCTTTGGTGTCGGCGACCAGCGTGATATTGAGGGCCGTGCGACCACCTACCACCACTTCTTGGGGTAAATAGCCCACGTAGCTAAACACCAGCACCGCTTTTTCGTCGGGGACGGCAAGTTGAAATCCACCATTGACGTCGGTGGTTGTACCACGGTTAGTGCCCTTGAGCAAAATACTTACACCAGGCAAACCTTGACCGTTTTCTTCTGCCACTTTTCCCGCAATTTTTATGTCCTCCAACACTACAGCACGGGCCGCTGAGGTTGGAAATTGAAGTTGCGAAGGCACCGTCCGAAGACTTGAGAAATCATTAGAAATCGTTCTAGTGCTGGGCAACGCTTCTGGACTTGGCTCGCTAGGTGTGAGAATTTCCTTACCCGAAGTTTTTACTTTTTGGGTTTTAATAATGTAGGTATTTCTCACTTTTTTGTAGGTCAAACCCGCAGGGTTGAGGAGGTTCTCCAACACCTGTTCGAGTTTGCCACTGAGGGCGTCGGCTGCAATCAACCGATTCGGAATTTCGTCGGTTTTATACACCAAATGAATCCCAAATCGCGTTTCGGCATCGCGTAGCGCTTCTTTCAAAGGAATAGACGCTTTGCGGTCGGGTTGGGTCTTATTTTGCTGTGAAATGGTTGTGTAATTGGCGGCAAACACTTGCGCATTTGCTTTTTGAACAAAACCTGTTATCCCACAGACCAAAAAGGATAATAGTAATGGTTTGTACATGGTTTATCTCAAAAGTTAGGTTTATTTAATCGTTAGTTTTTTTTCTGATAGTTGGCAGTCCGCTTTTAGAAGATCGGCCAAAATGTCTCGTACTTCTTCGGCACTGCCCGAAGGAATAGTTCCCGAGATTTTTTCGTTGGCAAGGGCAGGGTTTTCAAAACTTACTTCAATCCCGAAGTTATCCTCGATGCGCTGGGCTACATCACTCATTGCTTCGCCGTCCAAAATCCAGATGTTTTGTTGCCACGAACTGTACAACTCGGTTCTTACTTTGCGCTGCGTCAAGCTACGCGTATCGGCCCGAAATTCCACCATGTCACCAGGCCGCAAGACCGCCGATTGTTGGGCAGCTTTGATTTGAACTTTTCCCGACTGAAGCACCACTTGGGTTGTTTTGCGGCGGTCTGAGACGTTGAACTCCGTCCCGAGTACTTCCACCACGAGGTCGTTGGTATGTACCCGAAACTTCGCATCGGTTGGCGTATGTTTCACGTCGAAAAACGCTTCTCCTTGCAACCACACTTCCCGAATGGCCTTGTCTTTTAAATCTTCGGAAAACGACAAGGTGGTGTTGGCGTTCAAATTAACCACCGAACCGTCGGGCAACTCAACTTTGCGGGTTTCTCCGTAAGAAGTGGCGTACGACACCGTGGAGGGTTGCGACGTGTACCAAGCGGCTACCACACCACCAACCAGTAGCACCACCGCGGCGGCTACCCAACTCAATCGTTTCACAAACGAGCGGCGCAAAGGCACGACGGGAGCGTCTTGCGGCGATAATGGCAAGCCAATGGTTTGCTCAAGTCGGGTTTTGAGGGCCTGAACCTTCGCTTCTGGCATGTGAGGTAACCGAACATCGAGTCGTTGTACCAGCTGTCGGGCTTCTTCCATCGTCGTTTGGCGTTCAGGATAGGTGTGGAGAAATCCGTTCCAAAATTGGTCTGCATCTCCCGAAGGATTTCGTACCCAATCTTGGAAAAAGTCATCGGCTGCGAGTTGTACAGCGTCGAACGAGGCGTATTTTGTTAAGGGTTCAGGCATTCTCTCAGAGGCATTATACCCCATAGAGAAACGAAGTGTGAAGATTACCTCTTTCTTTTTTAAAAATTTTTATAAAAAAATTTCAACAGCCCAAAAACCGCTAAAAATATCCAATTATCGCGCAGTTGACCAAGGGCTTTGTAGATAAGATTATAGACCGAATGACGCGTGAGCGACATCATTTCGGCGATTTCGTCGTAGCTTAAATTATCGTAAAAACGAAGCAGAAGTGCTTCTTGTTGGCGCTTAGGAAGTTGAGCAATGTGTTTTTCGAGCTGATGTTTTTGGAGGGATTCAGTTTCTTGATTGACAAACCAGGTGTCAACAGACTCTATGTAGTCATCGCTTATTTCCTCAAATTCAGAAAGTTGCGTATGTCTCGACTGCCGATTGAGGTACTTGAGCAATTTGGTTTTTAGGGATTTGCACAAATAAAATTGAATGTTATTTGCCTCAACTTCACTCAACGACGCTCGGTATTTCCAAATATCCTCAAATACATCATGAATAGCGTCCGTTAGTAATTCTTCATCATTGCAAAGTCGGCGACCAAATTTGTACAAGATTTGTATATACCCATCGTATAATTCGCCCAAAGCATAGTTATCACCTGCCCTGAGTCGATTCCAACTTGTCAAATGTGTATCCTTTTGGTCAGAATTCATACCTGCATAAAATGAAAGCCGAGTTTTTCAAGGCAAAAATAGAATACATAAACAATAGGTTATATAAATTTCTTTTAAATCTTTTAAAATCGTGGAAAAGTACAAAACAACATAAACAAATAAAAACAAAAGAGGCTGTTTGGTGAAACAGCCTCTTTTAAAAGAAAAAACGAACAGTTACTTCAAGCCCAACAAGAAGCCAATGGTAAAGTTGGCATCCCAGTCAAAAACAAAGGTTTTGCAACCCGTGGCATCAGCAACGGCTTTGTAGATATTTCCTCCTGCTTTTGATTTGGCTTTGTCGAGTTTGTACGCCTCGGCGGCCTTCAAAACGGTATATCTTTCTTTGCCATTTCGTACCTCTTTGGCCAAATCAAACGGCACACCGCCAATGATGAAGCATATTTCTCGCTTGCTCTTTGGCACTTGCTTCGACATTGCCCCTACTTCTTCATATACCTTGTCGTCGGCTACTCCCTTTTCGTAGTACTTAGCGCCGTACGTTTCAAGGGTTTTGATACTTCCACCTTCTGTCCACGCGATTTTGGTATTTCCTGAACCAATGTCGGTAAAGAAGCCTTTATCGCTAAACGACGCAGGAAGCGCGCACTTTAAGCCCAGCGAACCTTCTTGGTCGGGCGTTACGGTATTGACCATGTACCCCATGTCTTTCAATACTTTGATAATTTTACCCGTTACTTCGGCCTTCAATGCGCCCGAGCTTACCACAAAATGAATGTCTTTACCACTTACGCCGTGGTCCATCATGTTACCGATGTAGCGTTTTAGGCCAATGCGAATGTCATAATCAGAAGCCATGTTTTCGATAACCATGCTATTACCAAACTCAGCGTGTTCGAGCTTCCAATTTTTGTCTTTGTCGATGTTCACCACAAACGAGTTAAACCCACTTGCTCCCAATTCGACGACACCTTTGAGCTTCCCATCCACGGGCTCAGGAGCGGTATAAGAAAAAGCGCCAGCCGTCGAAGTAGCCTCTGCCGATGACTCGCTGCTGGCCAAGGAAGACCCTTCGTCCGAGGCCGTCGATTCGGTTGTGGTACTTGCCGACGGGCCACCTTCGGGCGATTTGGTCGTCAGTTCTGTTATGGCTTTTTTAGGATCGGGGCCCAAGAAATAATACCCTGCGCCCAATAACCCCGCGATGAATAAAATCAAAAGGACTTTGCCTGCACCAGTTAGATTCATAGTAGTTGTGGTTAAATTTTACGAAATATACTGTTTTATGCCGTTTTCAATCAAGCTAATTTCACTGGCAACGCCTTCTTTGGCCGTCACGGTAGCCTGAATTTTTTGTTCAATTTCGGCAAACTTGTCCGTAAACTTACTATCTATTCCGTTGAGCGCCGCTAATTTCTCGGTTTGTATTTTTTCCAAATTGGCAATTTTCTGTTTCAAATCCGCCAACTGTTGCTCAATGCCGTTCACTTCGGTATTAAGCTGCTGTTGTTCTTTGGCTTTTTCAGTGGTGAGGGCGTTTTTCTTTTGTTCACCCGCCGCAATTGTCGCTTCAAACGCTTTTTGTAATTCTGTTTTATAGAAGGCCGCCGACTCCAACAAAAACTGTTGATTACAATTAGGGTTCAGGAGTTTAGCGCCTTCATAGGCCGTCTTAAAATGCTCTACGCTGGGGTTAGTGCTCGTCCGCAACAACATTTGCGAAAACTCATAAAAATCGAAACCAGGCTGATTTTTTTCTTCCAAAATCTTCCGAAAACGGTTTCGTAGGTCTTCCACAAAATCGTTGGAAGCGGGAGCCACAAACACAGGCGCACTCACGGGCGTGCTTTTGGGCGGCGCGGAAGGAGCGGGTGCGGACGCAGGTGCGGCTGGTTTTTCTTCGGTTTTTGGGTCGTCTAGTACCACAAAAACTCCTGCTAAATCGCGAAGCCAACCGCTCATTTTACTTTTTTGGGGTTCGTCTGCCACTGTTGTAAAGGTTTGATGTTTTCAATGATTGTTTCGATGCGAATGCGTATTACCACGAAAGTTATAAAAACCTTCGTATAAGGCCGATAAAGGTAGAAAAGATTTTATTGGGAGGGCATTGGTAAGTAGAAGAGTGGTTGAAAACGGGGCTAATTTTAGGATTTTTGAGGATGAAATGTGTACAAAAAAACCGCCACCTTCAAAAGGTGACGGTTGAGCACTACCTGTATGAAAAACCCTACTCTATTTTTAAAACTTTCAACGTACGAACCAATTGCGCTGTGTTTACGCTCAAAAAATACACGCCAGGTGCTAATTTATCCACTGAGATTTCTTCCGTATGTGCATCAGTATCAGCGGTAAATGCTCGGCTTAACACCTGACGTCCCGAAGCATCCATCAACGAAGTCTGTACTACTTGCCCCTTACTGCCCTGGACCTTCAAACGGAGAATGTTAGTGACAGGATTGGGCAGAACGGTGGCGAAAGACCCGTTATCGGTGGATTTTAGACCCTTCCAGGGTGACAAATTAGTTGCCGTGCGACGGTCCGACCCTTGCTCTTTGCCATTTGCCCCTTGCCCACTGCCCTTTGCCTCTTCTCTTGCTGCACCCACACCTACCCCGTCTCGCGATTGGATTCGGAACCAATATTCCTGATAAGCCAAGACATTGCCTTGCGCTTGGCGGGTGGAAGGATAAATACTGCCCCAGCCTTTTTGGTCCCAGTAACGAATACTCAATTTGTATAAACCTTTCGGTAACCCTGAATCATAGGCATTTCCTCCCGCCCCGTTATCGGCGTAGAAACCATAGGCTGGGTGATTTTGGGCGTATAGCTCCGTCCAGCCTTCACGATTGGCATACATAAAATAGGGGGCGTTGTTTTCATGAGTATTAAAGGAACGAACCACACCCATTTCGGGGGTTGCCAACATATCAAAAGTCAGCGAACCGCTTGTTCCCAAAGCACAGGCATCAGCATTGATTGTCCAAAAACGAGGAGCTATTTTGTTGGGATTTTCCACAAAAAAGAGCGTTGGGTTTTGCTGCGTGCTTTGTTCTAACGTAGGACCACCGTCGCGCGTAATGAATTGGCTAGACCACGCCGCTCGGTCGTTGGTTTTTACCGACGACCTTGATTCGCCAATGTTAATCAACGTAACCACGAAGGCGTTCCAATAGACCTCTTTACGGTTACTTTCTTGACTTTGGCAACCTCCGTCAAAAAGACATTTGGCCCAGTAGGTCTGTTTGGTTACGTTGCTGAATGCCACTTCAAAACTTGTCGCGGTGATACCTGTATTCCAGTACGTTCGACTTCCTGCGGGGCAATTGGCCGCGACAACAACGGTCGTTCCTGTACATACAATTTCTTGCGAAACAGTCACGACGGGCGCTTGAACAGTCGTTTGCAGCGTAAAAGTCACGACTTGGCTTTTTTCGCTTAGGCAACCCGTTTCTGTCTGACAACGAGCGTAGTAAGAAGTCGTTTCGGTAGGAATAGTAGAAGGTAGGTTAGGCAAAACCACGTTGGTAGTGGCATTGTACCAAACCGTTTTTAGGGAACTGCAAGATGATTGGCCGCTAAAACTTGCGGTTGGGTTGCAACTGGTTTCGGGAAAAAGGGACACTTGAGGAGCCGCGGGAATTGGAACTAATTTTAACCGCATCACTCCAGACTCACTTTCTACGCAAGACAGAATACCACTTGCCTCTCGACAGCGCACACGGTAGTTGTGGTACTGATTATCTGCCAATGCCACTGGTACTGCTGTCGTATATTCACCGCCATCAACGCTTATCGGGAAGATTTTTACAACAACGACGTACAATCGATTGGCTCAGGTTCTGACAACAACAAAAATAGCGGTGGGGTAGATTCTCAATGGGGACTTCGCTCGTTTTTTGGGCGGGTAAACTACGCTTTGGCCGACAAGTATTTGTTTGAAGCCAATGCGCGCTACGACGGCTCATCGCGTTTTACGGGCGACAAAGTGTATAGCTTTTTCCCGTCGTTTTCGGCAGGCTGGCGTTTGTCAGAGGAGAAGTTTTTTGAGCCACTCCGCGCCGTGGTGGGTGAGCTGAAAGTACGTGGTTCGTGGGGGAGAACTGGAAATCAAGCAGTAGGCTTGTATAGTTATTTTCAAACCCTTAACTCTTCTACCTATACGTTTGGCGGCTCGGTGGTGCAAGGCTACGTTCAGTCGAACTTGGCCAACCCGAACTTGACGTGGGAAACGACCGCTCAAACCGACATCGGACTGGATGCGCAGCTTTGGAACAACCGCTTGAGCTTTACCTTTGATTATTACGACAAATTGACCGACGGTATTTTGCTGAACTTGCCTATTCCAACAACCGTAGGCTTGAATGCCCCTCCGCAAAACGCAGGAAAAGTGGGGAACAAAGGAATCGAATTGGGCTTGACGTATCGCAACAAAACCAAGAGTGGTTTCTCGTACGAAATTGGTGGAAACTTTGCCCAAAACAACAATAAAGTAATTGATTTGGCTAAAACAGGGCCTTATATTTCAGGCTCGGACATTGACCCGCGCTACATCATCAAAGAAGGTTTGCCTTACAATGCCCACTGGGGCTACAAAACCGATGGGTTGTTCCAAACGGCGGACGAAATCAAAGCCTATCCTACGTTGGTGACTAACATGAAACCTGGCGATGTGAAGTACGTGGATTTGAACAACGACGGAAAAATCAACAGCGATGACATGACGTTTATTGGCCTAACGTTCCCGCGTTATACCTTTGGACTAAACACCAATTTTAGCTACAAAAACTTTACGCTCTTCACGCAGTGGCAAGGTGCGGCAGATGTGGACACGCGCTTGTCGGGGGCATTGGCCGAAATGGGGAACTACGAAGGTTTTACCCACAAAATTTATACTGATAACTACTGGACGCCCGAGCGCCCCAATGCGCGCTTCCCTCGTCCTGTAAAACTGGATTTGCGCAACGTAGCCACGTCCGACCGTATGATTATCGACGGGTCATACTTCCGAATGAAAACCATTCAGCTTTCGTACAGCTTGCCAAAAGGCTTGTTGGAGCGTGTCAAAGCAGGACGGGCTACGGTCTATGTGAGCGGCACTAATTTGCTCACGTTCTCGAAGTTGAATGAATGGAACCTCGACCCCGAAGCTGACTCAGGACGCGCGACCTATTATCCTCAAACGTCGCTGACCACGGTTGGTCTTAATGTACAATTTTAACCTTTAAGAAAAGCTTAAAACAATGAAAATCAGATATATTTTCCCTCTTGTCGTAGGCTTAGGTGTATTGTCAGGTTGCGAACAAAGCCTGCTTGACACCGTACCCAACGACCGTATTTCTTCGGATATTTTCTGGAAAACCGAAAGAGACGCAATTCTTGCCTCAAACGGCCTTTATCCTGCTTTGGACGGTGTCAATATTTTTGCCATTGAAGGTGTCACCGACATTTCGCACGTCAACCAAGTATTTCAAGTAGAGTCGAACATTGAGAAAGGCATTCACGACGCCCTCAATTCGCGTCCTCAAACCGAATGGACGGCGGCTTACCGTGGGATTCGCCTTGCCAACGATTTTTTGGCCAACATTGACAAAGTCCAAACTACCAATACTGCCCTCATTGCCCGCCTCAAAGGAGAAGCGCGTACGCTTAGAGCCTATCAGTACATCAAGCTTGTGGGGCTTTTTGGAGATGTACCTTTGGTAACGACGACCATTGGTATTGAAGAAGGACGGACGCTCAAGCGGACATCGTCAACCCAAATTTGGGATTTTGTGCTCAAAGAACTTACCGAAGCGGCCAACGATTTGCCCGCTACCCAAACCGACAAAGGGCGTATCACCAAAGGGGCTGCTTTGGCCTTGAAAGCACGGGCTGCGCTGTGGGCGGGGCGTTATCAAGACGCGGCGGATGCGGCCAAAGCGGTGATTGATTCAAAAACCTACACTTTGTATTCGAGTTATGCCAACCTTTTCTCGTACGCGGCTGAAAATAATTCGGAAGTGATTTTGGACAAACAGTTTATCAAAGACACCTATTCCAATAACGTGTTTGCCAGCATGGGGCCGTATAGCCAACGTACGGCCAACAATACCTACGTGCCTACCAAAGCGCTGGTGGATGCGTATCCGATGGCAAACGGCAAGGACATTACCGACCCTACCAGCGGTTTTGATCCTAAAAATCCGTATGCCAACCGCGACCCGCGTTTGAGGGCCTCGATTTTTGTACAAGGCGACGATTTGCCCGATGGGAAGAAATTCGACCCGCGTCCAACAAGCGGTACGGCCGATGCCATCGGCAATACGTACTTAGCCACTTCGACGGGTTTTGTGTTGAAAAAATACATCAACAAAGAAGACTTAACCACGGGCGGAAACTGCGGAATCAACATCGTTTTGTTGCGGTATGCCGAAGTTTTACTTACGTATGCCGAAGCCAAAATTGAACTTAACCAGATAGATGCCACCGTTTACGACGCCATTAATCAGATTCGTCAGCGCGCCGATGTGAAGTTGCCTGCTTTGACGACGGGGCTATCGCAAGCACAGTTGCGCGAGGCTGTCCGTAAAGAGCGCTTGCTTGAATTGGCGTTTGAAGGACTTCGTTTGTTTGACATTCGCCGCTGGAAAACTGCCGAAAAAGCAATGGTAGGAGATGTGTACGGAATGACGTACGTGGATGGTACCGATTTGAAAACCATTCAGATTGCCTCATTTACCCGCGTTTTTGATCCTGCCAAGCACTACCTCTGGCCTATTCCACAGAAAGAACGCGAACTCAACCCCGAGCTTACCCAAAATTCGGGCTGGTAATTTAACCTGACACATCAGTAGTATCCAACTCCATTTCTATTTTAAAACAAACAAGCAGCGGTAGGACGTCAAGTGCGTTCCTACCGCTGGTTTAATCAACCTAAGCAGAATATGAAACGAATACTTTTGTTGTTTTTCCTTTGTTGGGGAACAATGGCATTGGCCCAGAAATCGACCTCCAAACCCAACGTCATCTATATTTTTGCCGACGACCTTGGGTACGGTGAAGTAGGTGCTTATGGACAAAAGAAAATCAAAACCCCTAATCTCGACCGACTCGCGGCGGGAGGAATGCGTTTTACGCAGCATTATTCGTCGGCGCCCGTGTGTGCGCCTTCGCGTTGCGGATTAATGACAGGACGCCACACAGGTCATACGTACATTCGCGGAAATTACGAACTCGGTGGTTTTGAGGACGAAAAAGAAGGTGGACAGATGCCTTTGAACGAAGGTGCATTTACCGTTGGGCATTTGTTCCAAAAAGCGGGCTACAAAACGGGCGCGGTTGGAAAATGGGGGATGGGGATGGCCAATACCACAGGAAACCCCAACCAACAAGGCTTTGACTTCTTCTACGGGTTGCTTTGCCAAAAACAATCGCACAATTTTTACCCAACCCACTTGTGGAAAAATGGGGAAAAAGTGGCATTAAATAACCCCTACATCAAAGTCCACCGCCCCATGCCCGAGGGAGACGAAAACTACGAATATTACGTAGGGAAAGACTACGCCATCGACAAAATGACGGAAGAGGCGACGGGCTTTATCACCGACAACAAAAGCCGTCCTTTCTTCCTGTATTTGCCTTATACCTTGCCTCACTTGTCGCTGCAAGCCCCCGAAGAAGCGGTCAAAGAATACATCGGGAAGTTTGACGAAAAGCCCTATCGTGGCCAAACGGGCTATGCTTCAACGCGTTATCCGTACTCGACCTACGCGGCCATGATTTCGTATTTGGACAAGCAAGTAGGGCAGATTTGGGAGTTGGTGAAAAAACTAGGGATAGAAGATAACACCATCATTATGTTTTCGAGCGACAATGGAGCGACGTTTGTGAAGCACGTTGATGCGGCGTTTTTTGAAAGTGCTGGTCCGTTTCGTGGGCTAAAAATGGACGTGTATGAGGGCGGAATCCGAGTGCCAATGATTGCGTATTGGAAAGGAAAAATTAAGCCTGGACAAGTCACTGACCATGTTTCGACGCAGTACGACGTGCTGGCAACTTGTGCCGATTTGTTGGGAACAAAACCCGCCCTTCCGACTGATGGAGTTTCGTTTTTGCCTACGCTTTTGGGCAAATCTACGCAGGCTCAACACCCTTATTTGTATTTTGAATACCCCGAAAACGGCGGGCAGCTGGCGATTCGGAAAGGAGATTGGAAGGGTGTAAAACGAAACGTAAAAGCAAACCGCAACGGCGCATGGGAGATTTATAACCTAAAAGCCGACATCGGCGAACGAACCAACGTGGCTGCCGCTCATCCTGAGTTGGCCAAGGAATTTGACGAAATCGTACAGCGCGAACACCGCCCCGCGCACGTTCATGAATGGGAATTTGTGGATCCCAAATTTGAAGTGAAGAAGTAGTGAATAGTAGTCATATTTACTTTTGTATAGTTGTATAATTATTTGATATACTGTGATTTACAATTAACGGTTAACAAATAACGATTAACAGATAACAGTGGCTTGCCACTTAAAATTATGAAAAAGCTTTCAACTGTTTTTTTTGCAATGTGTGCCGTAGTCGGCATTTCGGCCTTTACCATTTTTTCAACCGAACAAGCCCCCAAATCCACTTCGCCCAACATCATTTTGATTTTTATGGATGATTTGGGCTACGGCGATTTGAGTTGTTATGGGGCACTTCAATACCGTACGCCTAACCTCGATAAATTGGCGGGTGAAGGGGTGCGTTTTACCAATTTTTTGGCTGCCCAAGCGGTATGTAGCGCCTCGCGGGCAGCATTGATGACGGGCTGTTATCCCAATCGTGTCGGTATTTCGGGTGCGTTGTTTCCCAATGCAAAAGTGGGACTCAACCCCGATGAAACGACGATTGCCGAGTTGTTGAAGGAAAAAGGCTACGCCACGGGCATGTTTGGAAAATGGCATTTGGGCGATAAACCTGAGTTCTTACCAACCAAACAAGGGTTTGATGAGTACGTTGGTTTGCCTTACTCCAACGATATGTGGCCTGTGCATTACGACGGAAAACCGATTAGCAACGAGTCTGATAACCGCAAAAAGAGTTTTCCGTATTTGCCTTTGTTGAGCAACAACGACACGATTCAAGAAATAAAAACCCTCGATGACCAAGCCAAATTGACGGGGATTTATACCGAACGTGCCGTTAATTTTATTAAAAAGAACAAAAAAGCCCCATTTTTTATCTATTTACCCCACTCAATGCCCCACGTACCGATTGCGGCATCAGCCAAGTTTAAGGGGAAAAGTAACCAAGGAACTTACGGCGACGTGCTGCTCGAAATCGACTGGTCGGTGGGAGAAATCATGAAAGCCTTGAAAGAAAATGGGTTGGATAAAAATACAATGGTAATTTTTACGAGCGACAACGGCCCTTGGCTCAACTACGGAAACCACGCAGGCTCATCGGGCGGCTTGCGCGAAGGAAAAGGCAATAGTTTTGAAGGCGGCCAGCGCGTCCCTTGCATCGTTCGCTGGAAAGGCGTCACGCCCGAAGGAGTCGTTTGTAACAAACTTACTTCGACCATTGATTTGCTGCCTACCATCGCCAACATCTGCGGGGCGAAACTTCCTACGAAAAAAATTGATGGGGTGGATATTTTACCGCTGCTCAAAGGCAACATGGACGCCACGCCTCGGAAGTATTTTTACTACTATTACCGTCGCAACAACTTAGAAGCCGTGCGTCGCGATGACTGGAAACTTGTACTGCCGCACGAAGGTCGCACCTACGAAGGGCAACAGCCAGGTAACGACGGTTTCCCAGGAAAAGCCCCCGAAAATCATCCATTTCCGTTGGCATTGTACGACCTTCGCCGCGACCCGTCGGAGCGCTATGACGTGAAAGAGCTTTATCCTGAGATTGTGACCGAGCTTCAAAAAGTAGCCGACGAAGCCCGCGACGACTTAGGCGATGACCTCACCAAACGCGAAGGTAAGAATGTACGGCCTAGTGGCAGGGTGAAGTGAAATTTGTAATTTCAAAAACTTTGCAATAGCTACTACCTGCAGATTTCGCAGAATAATGGCTTCATTAAGCCCTTTTTCTGCGAAAATCTGCGCTTGTATTCTTCTGCGTGCATCTGCGGGAAAAACATTGAAATTATTTACTTAACAATGCAATAAAAAGTCGCTCCCCAGCTAGGTGGAACGACTTTTTTATGTTTTCTTCCGACACTATTTCTGGAATCCTATGCCTCCTATGAATAAAAACGAACGTTATATCGCCATCGCCGTTGGGGTGTTGCTCCTGATTGGAGCCGCTGTCTATTACCAATTTCGCCAAAAAGCACCCGTTAAACAAGCATTTGCCCCCGACTCAACGGTCTATTCCAAACAAGATTATACCACTTTGGTACTCGATAGTACCGTGTTGGCGTCGTTTTTTGCGTCGCGCTCACTGGCCGATAGCCTTCAATCGGATGTGAGCTCGTTTTATCAGCGACGCGGCTATCAGTATGCGTGGTTTAGTGAAAACCGTCTAGCCAACGCCGCCAACAACTTCAATAACTTACGGCAAAGTTACATCAGCGATTTTGCCGATAGCAGCTTGTACAACGCCGAAATCGACCGATTGGTGAACGAGGCCGAAGCCCAAGGAACGAAGTTTTTGGCCAATAAAGTAGAAGTACAAACCCTCGAATTGCTGTTGACCACGGCGTTTTTTCAGTATGCCGATAAAGCCTACGCGGGTACAGTCAAAGATTTGTTGGATTTGGAGTGGTTTATTCCTCGTAAAAAGAAAAATTTTCAAGCCTTGTTAGACACGCTCGTTCTCGCCAAAGGCCAGCCTATTCGCGAGCCTGTCAATCGTTATTATACGTTGTTGAAAGAAAAACTGCGGCAGTATCGTATCATCCAGCAACAGGGTGGGTGGCCTAAATTGGAATTTGAAGGGAAAGCGCCCAAAAAAGGCGATGAAGATTCGACGGTTTTGGTGTTGAAACAAAACTTACACCGCTGGGGCGACTTAAAAACACTGGATTCGACGAGCATATTTGATGACTCGGTAGCCGTGGCCTTAAAACGCTTTCAGCACCGAATGGGTCTTACTGAAACGGGTAAATTGGACGAAAAGACGTTGGTGGAAATGAACCGCCCCGTGGAAGAACGCATCCGCCAAATGATGCTCAACATGGAACGCTTGCGGTGGGTACCCGATGAATTGGAACCGAATATGTTGTTGGTGAATATTCCCGAGTATCGCTTACACGTGTTTGAAAACGGCGTTCAATCGTGGATGAGCAAAGTGGTGGTGGGAAAAGAAGCGACTAAGACAAGTATTTTTAAGGGAAATCTCTCGTACGTGGTGTTAAACCCGTATTGGGTGGTGACCAACAACATCATCAACAACGAAATTTTGCCCAAACTGAAACGCAACCCAGGGTATTTGGCACGCAACAACATGGAAGTGGTGTCGGGCAACAAAGTCGTAAATCCGTACTCTGTCAAGTGGAGCTCTTACACCAAAAACATTCCATATACCATTCGACAAAAACCTGGCAAGGGAAATTCGTTGGGAAAAGTCAAGTTTTTATTCCCTAATAGTTACAGCATTTATTTACACGATACTCCTTCCAAAAGCCTCTTTGGCGAGACGGCGCGTGCCTTTAGCCACGGCTGTATCAGGGTGTCAGAACCCGAAAAATTGGCACTGCACGTATTAAAAAGTGTCCCAGAATGGAACGAAGAGAAGCTAAATGCCGTTTGGAAAACACAAAACGAGAAATGGATAACCGTTCGTCCTTCGCTTCCAGTGTATATTGTCTATTTTACAACTTGGGTGGATAATACGGGTCAGCTCAACTTCCGCCGTGACTTATACGGGCTGGATAGTGCGTTGGCAAAAGAAGTTTTTGGAGAACAATAACAAGCACAAATGTCGGAAATTTCATGCGGCGTTGATTTCGGAACGTCAAACTCTACCATTGCATTTTACCGAGATAACCAACTTACGTTGGTGCCCGTCGAAGGGACAAACACCACCATTCCTAGTGCAATATTCTTTGAACGCATCGACAACACGCCCCATTACGGACGTGATGCCGTGCAGCTGTTTTTGGGACGGAACAAAGGCCGTTTTATGCGCAGTTTGAAGCGGATATTGGGAACAACGATTATGAAACAAGGAACGCTCGTCAATGGCAGTCCGATGTATTTTAGTCGAATCATTGGCCAGTTTGTTAAAAACCTTAAAGACAAAGCCGAACTGGAAGCGGGTCAAGAAATCGACAGTGTGGTGATGGGTCGGCCTGTTCATTTTATTGATAACGACCCCGTAGGCGATAAAAATGCC
Source organism: Runella sp. SP2 (assembly GCF_003711225.1). NCBI lineage: Bacteria > Pseudomonadati > Bacteroidota > Cytophagia > Cytophagales > Spirosomataceae > Runella > Runella sp. SP2. The sequence continues at coordinate 7,418,911 of NZ_CP031030.1, forward strand.
CAAGAAGAGCTACGGAAAATTGCGCAACAAGTAGGATTCAAACACATTGAGTTTCAGTTTGAACCCATTGCCGCCGCTTTTGCCCACGAAAAAAACGTATCGGGTGAAAAACTGGCGTTGGTGGTGGACATCGGCGGGGGTACTTCCGATTTTACGGTGATTCGCCTTTCGCAGCATTTTTTGAATAGAACCAACCGCGCCAACGATATTTTGGCCAACACAGGGGTGCGAATTGGCGGAAATGATTTTGACAAAGACTTGAGTTTGGTTTCGTTTATGCCCGAGTTGGGTTTTCGTAGCACGTACGGTGACAAACACTTGCCCGTACCGCTCAAGTATTACTACGACTTGGCCGAATGGAGTAAAGTTAACTCGCTTTACACGCCAAAAAACCGAATGCAGATTTACCAGTATTTGGGCCAATCGCACGACCCTGAGCGACTTTCACGCTTGTTGAATGTTATCGACCAAGAAAGTGGGCACGTGTTATTAGGCGCTGTGGAAGAGGCAAAAATTGCTTTGACTTACCACGATGTCAATAGCTCGTCGCTTGATTTTTTGGCGGAAGGGTGTACCGTTGAGACATCCAAAGCCGTTTTTGAAGAATCCATTGCTGCAGAAATTGAGCAAGTGACCGTGGCCGCAACGGCCTGCGTACAAGAAGCGGGTGTACGACTCCAAGACATTGAGTTGATTATCTTAACGGGAGGTTCTACCGAGATTCCCGCAGTTCAACTTGCCTTTAGAGAATTGTTTTCTCATGCCGAAGTATCGGATACCAACAAACTGGACAGTGTAGGCGTGGGATTGGCTTATGATAGCCAACGGAAGTTTCAAATGGGGTAAATGTTGTGGTTGGGGTGTGTTGGGGTTTCTCAAAACCCCCAACACACCCCAACCACAACATTTTATTTTAAGTCATTGGCCAAACGAAGCAATTCGATTTCGGCTGCTTTGGCGGCAAAACTGTAATTGACAAACGCGTACCCGATGGTTTCAAAACTCTGTTGGGCTTGGCGTACCTCTACAATCGTCGCTTGGCGAAGCTGATAACGTTGGAGTGTCAAATCGAGTAGTTTTTTTGAAAGCTCTACGTTCTTCTTTTGCTCTTCCAACTGCTGCAAATTCATCGTATAAGTTTGGTATGCTTTCACGACGTTGTTGCTCAATGTCCGTTGGAGAATCTCTTTGCGTAAGCCTGCATTTTTGGTATTGATGGCAGCGATTTGTTCTTGGCGTTTGAAGATACCTCCGTTGTAAATAGGAATGGTTAATCCTACGCCTAAAAACGGCCCACTACTTTGGTTGAGGAGTAGCTGCCCAGCGGTTTGTTGGTTACGGTTGTAGTTGAAACCCATGTTTGCCCGCAGCGTTGGATAGCGTTGTGCCTGAACTTCTTTGGCTGCCCATTCTGCAATTTTGATTTGGTTGTCGGCCGCCATCACGTCGGCGTTGCGGTTAGCATTGCGCAAAATATCGTCCATTTGAAGGCTTTTATCAACCATAATCGTGTCTTGGATGGTAATTAGCGTGTCAGGGCGAAGGTTTAACAAAAGTAATAAATCAGTTTTGGCTTGGTTCACAATCAGTTGCTGCGACTGTTTGGTTTGAAGTAAAGCGTTCAAATCAAGCTGAGACTGAAACAAGTCAGCGTTGTTGGCCAATCCTACATTTTGTTGAACTTTTACCAACTCCAGGCGGCGCTCTGCTACATCAATCGACTGGTCGATGGTACGAATATACGCTTGCTGACGAATGACGTCATAATAACCCGCCATTACACCCGCAATCGTGTTTTGCACTTGGGCGTTGAGCAACTGCTTGCTTTGGATTTCGAGTTGCTCAAGGCGTTTTTTTGTCGATTTAACGCGGTTACCATTGTAAAGCAAAATACTCCCAGTGACGTTGGAGTTCAGCTGATTGGCTGCCGCGCCGTTTCGCTTGATTTCTACCCCTGTATTTAGCCTCTGATTGACGTTGGTGTATTGCTCGTTGTCGTTGATGGTAGCCGTTACGGTTGGCAAGGCACCAGCGATACTTTTGTCGTTGTTGATATGGGCTACCTGAACGTTGTTTTTCAACACCTCAATATCAAGGTTATTTTTGAGGGCAATGCCGATGGCATCGTTCAGGGTCAAGTTTTGAGAAAAGGCGATTTGACCAGAAATGGCCAAACCTAATACGATCAAAAATTTCCTCATTGTGATGAGATTACGTGCTAAAGCACAGTTAATCATTATTGGTTAATTGTAGATAAAATGGTGGAAGTTAGGCATTGCTAACTTCCACTGTCTTTTCTTCTACTTTATCGGCGTTTTTGTGTTTTCCCGAAACAAACGTATATACCGCTGGAACGACAAACAATGTAAGAACAAGGGAGAACATAATACCGCATACAACCACAATTCCGAGCGGAATACGGCTGGTACTGGCAGCTCCCAAGCTCAACGCAATCGGCAAAGCTCCCAAAGAAGTAGCAAGGCTGGTCATCAAGATAGGACGCAAACGTTGCGTTGAAGCGTCGATAACGGCTTCTACTTTCTTGAGGCCATGTTCGCGCCGTTGGTTGGCAAATTCCACAATCAAGATTCCGTTTTTGGTTACTAGACCAATCAACATAATCATTCCGATTTGGGAGAAAATATTGAGGGTTTGGTCAAAAGCCCACAAGCTTAGCAACGCCCCTGCTAAGGCCAATGGCACCGTAATCATGATGGTGAACGGGTCAATGAAACTCTCAAACTGAGCCGCTAAGACCAAATAAATAAGTACCAAGGCCAACATAAAGGCAAAAAGGATGTTTGACGAGCTCTCTGAGAAGTCACGCGAAGGGCCTGATAGCGCCGTTTGGTAGCTTTCGTCGAGAAGTTTGTTGGCAATACTTTCCATGGCTTTGATACCGTCGCCGATGGTGTAGCCTTCGGCCAAAGATGCCGAAATCGTCGCTGCTTTGTAACGGTTATAGTGGTAAATCGTCGTAGGGGTCGTACTTTCTTCCCAACGGATGACAGAGCTCAACGGAATGTTTTCGCCGCGAGAGTTGCGTACGTACAAGCGGCCAATGTCTTCGGGCTTGTTACGGTCGGTACGTTCTACCTGAGCTATGACAGAATATTGGTAACCATTTTGGATAAAATACGCCAAGCGACCACCACTAAACGCGGCCTGAATGGTGGCGACTACGTCTTGAGTAGTGAGTCCTAAGTCTCTGATTTTCATACGGTCAACTGAAAGTTTTAACTCAGGACGGTTAAATTTCAAGTTGACATCGACGTTGGCAAAAGTTTTGTCTGAACGAGCCGCGTCCAAAAATTTCGGGATAATATTGCGGAGCTTATCAAGGTCTTGGTTTTGAAGAATAAACTGTACTGGCAAACTACCGCGTGAGCCAAACCCTACCGAAATCGTTTGTTCTTGAACGGCAAACACCCGTGCTTGATTAAAGCGGCTGAGCTTTTTCTGCAAATCGTTCACAATATCGCTTTGGCTACGGGTTCGCTCGGTGGGTGCAACCAAGGCCAAACGAGGTGCTGCGCTGTTGGTAGCACCACCTCCGCCAGGGCCTCCGCCTGGCGTACGAACAAAGATAAAGTCGCGTTCAGGAATCGAATCGTACAAAAACTTGCCTAAATCATCCGCGATTTTGGACATAGCACTGTAACTTGTTCCTTCAGGAGCTGTTACGTTGAAACGAATGCTACTGCGGTCTTCCAACGGTGCAAGCTCGCTTTTCAACGTACCCATGCAATACCAAATAATCCCTCCACAGGCCAATACAATGACCCATGCCATCCAGCGAACTTTCAAAAAGCCCGTAAGCATTGCCTTGTAGCCATCTTCCATACCACGGAAGAAAGGTTCAGTTTTTTGGTAAAACCAACCATGTCCTGCGTTTTTGCGTGAAAGATAAACGTTCAATACAGGCGTGATTGTGAGCGATACGAAGGCCGAGACGAGTACAGCGGCAGCCAGCGTTACCCCAAATTCTCGGAAAAGACTACCAATAAACCCTTCCAAGAAAATAACGGGTAAGAACACAATCGCCAACGTAATGGAGGTCGAAATAACGGCAAAGAAGATTTCTTTACTTCCTTCGATGGCGGCCTTACGAATCGGGAAGCCTTGTTCGAGCTTTTTAAAGATATTTTCGGTGACTACGATACCGTCATCAACTACCAGACCCGTGGCAAGTACAATCGCTAACATGGTAAGGATGTTGACCGAGAAGCCCGCTAGGTACATTATGAAGAATGTCGCCACGAGCGAAATCGGAATATCAATCAATGGACGAATCGCAATGAGCCAATCGCGGAAGAAAAGGAAGATAACGATAACCACCAAGATAAACGAAATGATGAGCGTTTCTTCTACTTCGGCGAGTGAGTTCCGAATGTTTTTGGTGTTGTCGCTCAATACTTTGATTTGGACGTCGCTTCGGCTGCTTTTCTGAATCTGCGCAACGCGTTTGTAGATTTCGTCCGCAATTTTGATGTTGTTGGCACCAGGTTGGGGGATGATGGCCAAGCCCACCGCGTGTAAACCGTTGTATTTCCAGCTTTGTTCGAGCTGCTCTGGGCCTAGTTCTACTTTGGCCACATCGCTCAAGCGAACGATTCCAGTCGCATCTTCACGAATGATGAGGTCTTGGAATTGTTTCTCGGTGGTCATACGACCCAAGACTCGGATGGTTAAATCTGTGTTGTTACCGTAGATTTTTCCAGGAGGTAGCTCAATGTTTTCGTTGTTCAATGCCGAACGAATGTCAGAAAAGGCAACGTTATAAGCACTCATTTTGTCGGGGTTAAGCCAAATACGCATGGCGTAGCTTTTTTGCCCAAAAATGTTGATAGCACTTACCTCGTCAACGGTTTGAAGCTGTTGTTGGAGGACGTTTTCGGCGTAGTCGCTCAATTCGAGCAAACTTTTACTTTCACTCTGAATGGCCAAAATCATAATAAAGTCGCCGTTGGCATCGGCTTTCGATACTACTGGCGGGGCGTTGATGTCTTGCGGAAGACTACGCAAGGCTTGACTTACTTTGTCGCGCACGTCGCTGGCCGCCGCTTCGAGATCCACGCCAAGGTTAAACTCTACGCTGATTTGACTGCTTCCTTGCGAGCTTGACGAAGTAATGGTGCGGATACCCTGAATCCCGTTGATTTGTTTTTCAAGAGGTTCGGTGATTTGGCTCTCAATGATGTCGGGGTTAGCACCTGTATATGAAGTGCTCACCGAAATCTGCGGAGGGTCAATGGCGGGATAATCCCTCACCGCCAAAAACGAAAGCCCCACGACTCCAAAAATAATGATTGCCAAGTTCATCACTGTGGCAAGCACGGGGCGGTTTATGGATAATTCTGAAATGTTCATTTCTTTGCTTTTCTTACTTTGAGAACGGCGTCAGGTTTGGCAAACAATACCCCTGTTACGACCACAGAGTCGCCCACGTTAAGACCTTGGGTAATTTCTACGTTGTTGGAACTACGGACTCCCGTTTGTACATTGACAAACGCCGCCTTTCCGTTTTTGACCAGAATAACTTGGTTGTTTCGGTCGTCGGGAATGATGGCATTGGTCGGAATCATGATGGCTTTTTTGTTGTTGCCATTGCCAATAATTACTTTGGCAAAAGCCCCAGGATTGGCGCGAGAATCGTCCATGAGTGCGCGCACGACCAAGCTACGGGTGAGTCGGTTGGCTTGCGGTTCAAGGGCAATCACGGTTGCTCTGGTCAAAACCGAATCACGCCCGTCCACGCGTACCTTCACTGTCGAACCAATCCGAACCAATTCGCTGTATTCTTCGGGAAGGGTAAAATCAATTTTCTTTTTACCTAACTGCTGAATCGTTGCAATGATAGACGTAGGGGTTACGTACGAACCTGGGCTGATTTGACGAAGACCAATCGTGCCCGTAAAAGGTGCCCGAAGTACCGTCTTGTCAATCAACGTTTGGGTATAGGCCATGTCGGCTTTGAGGGTGTTGACGGTATTCAAAGCGGCGTCGTAGTCACTTTGGTTGATGCCGTTTACGTCAAGAAGTTTTTTGAAACGCTCCTCGGTGCGCACGGCGTTGTCCAATTGCACTTTGGTTCGTTGCATTTGGGCTTCGAGGTCGGCGCTGTTGATGCGGGCTAAAACCGCTCCTTGCGTAACCGTTTTTCCTTCGGGAACGTTGAGATAGGTTAAGCGTCCGCTTACTTCGGGGCGTAGCTCGGTCGATTCGCTCGGAATAATCGTTCCGTTGACTTCTACTACGTTGGTGAGGGGTTGGGGGGTTGCTACCATCACATCTACGAGGGTAGGTTTATCTTTTTTTTCATCGCGACCGCCGCCACCTCCTTCTTTTCCCTTTTTTTCTTTACAAGCAGACAGCGACAAACAAACCAATACTGTCGATAAACTTATGTAAAAAGAATGCGCGGGTTTGGAATAATTCATTCAAAATAAGATTTAGAGAGCTCTGTAGTTCGTTTAGTGAGGTATTAACAAGTAAACAAATGTAAGTGTTATGCAAAAATGGTGTTTAGGTATCGTACCGAAAGCCCCTAAAAATGAGAGCAAACGGCTTTTTGACGCTACAATCCCTTTTGTAAGTTTATTACGATAAAAAAGGGCTTTCGTCCTACTGTAAAAGTGGATTGAAGCCCTTAATTTACCTAGTAAAATGTACAAATCACCCCTATCGCTCGACGGAATGATTGATTTTGTCGATATTTTTAAAATTCCATCAGGCGTTTTACATTTTCTTGGTAGGCGCTGCCCGACTCGATTTTGCTTTGTTTTTGATCAAGCATTACAATCATGTATTTGCCCGTAAAATACCGCTCCATCTCCCTGATTTTGGCGCTATTTACAATCGTTGAGCGGCTTACTCTGACAAAATTTGACGGTAGTTTTTCTTCTAAACTGGCAATGGTATAGCTCATCAAATATTGTTTATTATCGACGGTATTGAGTAGCACGTACTTGTCTTCGGCCTGAAAAAAACTAATGTCCGACAGCGGGACAAACAAGATTTTATCGCCGCTTTTGACCGAAATAGAGTGCATTTCTTTCTTCGGTACCATGCTTCCGATGAGTTGCCTGAGGCTTTCTTGGCTGAGTGTTGGTTCTTGTTCGGGACGTAGGTTTCGGAGTTTGTCCATCGTTTTGGCCAAACGTTCTTTTTCAACGGGCTTGAGCAAATAATCAATGGAATTTTCTTCAAAGGCTTTGATAGCGTACTGGTCGTAGGCGGTCACGAAAACGACCATAGGCATATACGACAGCCGTGATAGCATCTCAAAACCCGTCATTTGGGGCATTTCGATGTCCAGAAAAAGTAAATTGGGGCGTAGCGTTTCAATTTTTTGAATGCCTTCGAGGCCGTTTAGGGCTTCGTCAACCACCTCAATGAGGTCGTCAAACTGTGCCAATAAACGTTTGAGACGCCCTAAGGCAATGGGTTCGTCGTCGATAAGAAGGGTAGTAAACATAGCTAAAAGTCGTTAGAGGCAATGGTTTATTTCCAGTCAGTCCACTCGTGGTCACGCGGAAGGCTGATAATCACTGCTTTGTGGTCGTTGTTTTGAATTTGTAAAGTGGCCTTGTCGCCATATACCAATTGAAGCTTTTCCCGAATACTTCGTAAACCATACCCACTGGCCACTTCTTCCTTAAAGGCTGGGCCATTGTCGTGAATCGTAAACAAAACATGGTTGGAGGTGCGTTCGATGCAAATTTCGATAATTCCGTGGTCAAGCAACTGCGAAATACCGTGTTTGATGGCGTTTTCGACCAATGGTTGCAGCAAAAAACGCGGGATTTTTACGTCCAACAACGAAGGTTGTACTTCTACCTTAAACTGTAGCCGATTCCCAAACCGCATTTGTTCAATGGCCAAATACGATTTTACTACTTCCAATTCTTCAGCAATGCTGTGGCTGTATGCCTCAGAACGGCCCGTCGTAGAGCGAAACAATTTCGATAACTGAATTGTCATTTCTTCGGCTTTGTCGGGGTCTTGGTGGACAAGCCCCGCGATGCTGTTGAGTGAATTGTATAGAAAATGAGGATTGATGCGCGCTTCGAGGGCATTGAGTTGGGCCTTGGTTTTTAATTTTTCGAGGTTGAGCAATTGGTATTCTTGTTCCGAAATCTTGCGGGTAATCTGCCGCGTGCGTTGCCAATAATACAAATAAGCACAACTCACTATTTGGGGTAAAATCAAGTAAAAAATAGTGGTTGACTTCACGTTGCTGGGCCAAGATGCAACGGGGATTTTGCTCCAATAAAAAATGCCAATGACGGTCTGGAACGAAAGAACAAATAGAAAGGTAAGTCCAATGACCGTGAGGTACTTGGCCCAAGGGAAATGAACTTTTGAATCGAGAAAATGAATAAAAATTTGCAGCGCTAACCAGGCTCCGAGGCTATTGGCAATATTGGAAAAAAAGATGCCCGTGGATAAAATGTTATGGGAACGAAAAAACTCCAATGAAAAATACACAACCCCACTCAGTCCATATCCCAAAAACAAGCAGAACAAAAATGCAATCAGCATTCCTTCAAGCGAAAAAGGTGAAGGTGTTCGCTCGTGATTGTTGGAAACTGCGGGGGGAGGCGTTGACGGAGTGGGTGACGGAGGCGCGGGCGTATTTGGCTCAGTAAACGGGTGACGCGGATAGTCAGTAGGGACATACGAATAAGGCGCAGGGGCAGGCGAGCCAGACTGATACGGTGACAGGGTAACCCTTCCTCCAAAACTCCGAATGGTAACGTTAGGGCCGCCGCCGTTGAGTTTTCCTCGTAAATTGCTTCGGGACGAATAGCCGTTAAAGTCTTGAAAACGAGGATGTATTACGCGTCCTGCTACCACTTCCAAGTCCAGCCCTTGGTGAAGCGGGAGTGCCACTTTGATGTTTCCGCCTGAGGTGTCAAACCACGAATATTGGTGAATCGACGTTACTTCGGCGTTGATGTTTCCCCCACGGGTGCTGGCGCCGATATTGCCGTTGAGGTGACGAAGCCGCACGTTTCCCCCCGAGGTGCTACATTCCAAGTCGCCAGTGATATTGGTGGCCTCGATGTTGCCTCCCCACGTACTTCCGTTGATTTTGCCTTTGTGGTTATGTATGACTACATTACCCCCTTTGGTATCGGCGCGGATAGATCCTTCATTGTCGCTAACAGTAACTTTTCCTCCAAACGTACTCAGTTCAATATTACCTTGACAATGAGCTACCTCGATGTTGCCGCCCATGGTTTTGCCAAGATAATTACCCTGCGAGTGAAGCAAGAGCAAATGCCCGCCCCAGGTATCAAACTTGTGGTTTCCTGAAAGGTGCTGGAGCCGAACGTGCCCACCGTACGTTTTGATGAACGAATGCAGCGAGGGAGGTAAAAAAATGCGAAACGACGTGCGGTGAAAATGAACCCAATTGTAAGGGTTAAAGTAATTGGGGCGCGCCGTGATTTTCAAGGATTCGCCCACGATGGTCATCACCAAGGGATTGATGTCGGGTGGGAATTCGGTAACGGGTTCTTGGTACAAAAAAAGCGACAACAAGCTGCGTACCGAAGCAAAAACCTCTACCCGAATGGCGTTTTCGTCGTGGCCAATCAATTCTATGTTGCCCGATAATGTCTCCAATTGAAGGTATTTTAGCCCTTCGGCGGGATAAGTCACCACTTTAGACGGTGTCCCTAATTGTTGGTCAGGAGTGATTACAGTGCTCATCGTTGTTCAGGTTTACGTACCAAAAACATCCCTACTAATACCATAAAAACCACCGTAAAAGGCGTAATGCTGAGGTTTCCTAAAAACTGAATAACTCCCCACGCGGTGGTTTTTGGGTCAATAAACTGATGCGATTTGAGCCAGTTGAAGAAGAACAGGTGCGTAAAAAGTTGGATGCTCAAATTGGTAACGGTGCCAATAATCATGATGACGATGAAGTTGACCGAAAATGCAATTTTGTTCCAAAAAACGTTCAGTTTGAGTTGTTTCCAAAGAAGTCCCCCTTCGGTAGTCATGCGTTTTGGGAAAAGAACAATTTGTTTAACTCCCGCTTGCCAAGAGCCTTGTCCCAAAACAAGGACAATCAATCCGAGACGAGCGACGACGACAAGGACATCAATGAGAGCAAAAAGCCAAGGAGAAATAATCCCAAAACCACCCTCTTGGGTCAACCGCCCAAAAGCTGCGATGAGGTTGAGGGCACCCACTTTGATCCAATGTTGGTTGATAAACCGTTGTGTTTCTGAAATGAGTTCGGCGAAGCCGAGGTGAATGGCTCTGAGTTCCATGGCGGAAGTTTGGGGGCTGTTGGGTGATGAAACAATCATACGAGGTAAAAATAGCTGTTTTGATAACGGATACAAAGCTATTTTGCCAGTGTGGATTCTACAGAGCAATTCTGACAAACCCCTCAAAAACGGGAGTAAAAGGGGCGAAAAGAAGAGTAAAAGAAACTAGAAGTGAAGAGTGTATTTGGAGGAGTATTACGATAACTCTGATAAAATTTGAATAAAATTTTCTGCATTAATCAAATTGACAGGCGGGAAACGAGTAGTTTTTAAAATATTGAAATGCTTATCATTAGAGACTAAATAGTCGGATTGAGATGCGACGCATACATCTACAAATTTGTTGTCGTCAGGGTCGTTGGGGATTAAACCCCACTGATAATAAACCTCCTGTCGGTAGATGTTGTCTAAGTGTAGAATGAGCTCTAATACATCGCTAACAGTTTCCTTATCGTATCGTTTTCCAATTACTTCTTCATATTCAGTAATGATTTCATTATGAACAGTTAGCTCAAACTTTCCTTCAAGAAGTGCATCAAAAATGATAGAATAGGGTGATTATTCTGCCAAAGAGACGAGAAACACATTTGTGTCTAATACAACGCGTAATCTATTGGTTTTCATCGTTTAACCAATCTTGCATTGTTTGAGGAGTGTATCCTTTTTCTTCCCAAAGGCGAGACGTACGCTGACGTATGCGTTTAGCAAAAAAAGCAACTAGCACCTTCTTGAGTTCCGTCAATTCTTCTTCGGAAAGTTCATAGGCAAACGTCCTCAGAAGTTCAATTTGTACGTTGGTGAGTTTAGCTGTCATGACTATGAATGATTGTAAGGTACAAATATAATAAAATAACAAGGGAAGTGCCTAACTTGGGTGTCATACCACATAATAGAGTAATAACAGTACTGTTACTTCTTTTATGCACAACTTACAGCCTTTTAAAAAACAGATGAACACTACCCTTACTTCACGTGTCCCGCTTATCGACGGGCTTCGGGGCTTTGCCCTTTTAGGTATCATTTTGGCTCATTATATAGGATGGCACGGCGGCTGGTCGCTGCCCCAGGAAGTGAGCAAACCATATCAATCGGACATACTTTCTCAAATTATCTGGACATTTGACGGAATATTAGTGACGGGGAAGTTCTTCGCCTTTTTTTCGTTTTTGTTTGGGGTGAGTTTTGGACTCATGCTCCTCCGAACCAGCGACCGCAAAGCGGCATTTTTAGCTCGTTTTGCGTGGAGAATCACTCTGTTAGGGGGGATTGGATTGCTGCATCACTTACATTGGCGGGGCGATATTCTGAGCATTTATGCCGTGGTGGGTTTCGGACTTTTGCTTTTTGTCAATGTCCCTGATAAGGTGTTGCTATGGGTCGCTATTGGCCTGATTGTCAATGTACCTGCACGTATTCAGGATGCGTACATGTCTTTTCAACACATAGATACAGGGGCGATATGGGGAAAGATTTTTGACGAACCAGGCAACAAACGCTACCTAAGCCTGATTCGAGCGGGGGAGTATTTCCCATTTTTGGAAGATAACTGGGCCGCGTTTCCCAAAAAGATGAAATTCCAAGTCCTCAGCGGACGTCTCTATATCACTTTTGGCTTCTTTTTGTTGGGTTTTTGGTTTGCACGTAAGCAACTTCTCCAGCAGTTCGATGAGCACCGTGTTTTCTTTCGGAAGTTACTCATTTACACTATTTCGGTGGTAGGCGTATTGCTTCTGATTGGGATAGGTTTGCAATTGAGCGGCGTTTTTAACCAAACTATCCCGATGTGGTTATCGGCGTTGTTGTCGATGCTCTACGACCTGATGAATGCCTGCATGGTGCTGTTTTACGTGGCAGGGGTGAGTTTTTTACTGTCTAAAAAAAGCTGGAACAAGGTGCTTTCGTCACTGGCAGCCATCGGTAAAATGGCCCTGACGAGTTACCTTACCCAAACCCTTTTGGGCTGGTTTATTTTCTTCGGATTTGGGCTCGATTTGCTGGGGAAGGTATCGCCAGCCGTCGGATATTTGATTGGAATTATGGTGTTTTTCGCCCAAATTGCGTTTAGTCAATGGTGGCTTGAGCGCTTCCGTTATGGCCCCGTCGAATGGCTTTGGCGCTCGTTGACCTACCTAAAAATCCAACCCTTTCTGAAATCTCGCTAATGTTCAATTTTTGTACCTCGAAATAAACAACCTTTCCTATGAACAATTCCTTGAAAATCCTCTCGGCAATGGCCGTAGGTGCTTTTTTGGTGAGCTGCAAGTCGGAGTCTGACCAGCCGAAGCGAACGTCGTTTTTTGACGTAAAGGGCATGGATTCAACGGCCAAACCGACCGATGACTTTTTTCAATACGCCAACGGTGGCTGGATGAAAAATACCAAAATCCCTGACGACCAGACGGGCTGGGGGTCGTTTTATACCTTGTACGAAGAAAATTTGGCCAAACTCCATACCATTTTGGAAGAAACGGCCAAGGGTTCGCATACCAAAGGGAGTTTGGAACAAAAAATTGGCGACTTGTATAAATCGGGCATGGATACCGTCACGATTGAGAAGAAAGGCTACGAACCCATCAAAGCCGATTTGGCCAAAGTCGATGGATTGAAGAGCAAACAAGACGTCATCGACTACGCAGCCAGCCTTCCGTCCGACCCAGGTAGTGTGTGGTTTGGTTTGTACGTGGGCAGCGATGAGAAAAATCCAGGCTATAATGCGCTGCAATTTACCCAAACGGGGTTGACGCTCCCCGAAAAAGATTACTACTTTCGCACGGATGACGAAACAAAAAAAGTACGCGATGCTTTCAAAAAATACGTGACTACGCTTTTTACCTTGAGCGGAACCGATGCGGCCACGGCGCAGAAAAAAGCCGAAGGTATTCTCCAACTCGAAACCGAGATTGCGAAATCGCACCGTAGTCCTGTGGAGTTGCGGAATCCCGAGAAAAACTACAACAAGTTTGCCACCAAAGACCTTACAAAGTTGACACCTGGCATGGATTGGGTGAAGTTGGTGCAAAAAATGGGCGTAAAAACGGATACGGTTATCATTGGCCAGCCCGACTATTACCGTGGCCTTGACCAGTTATTGAGCAAACAGCCTATCGACGTCATCAAAGACAAAATTCGCTTTTACATTTTGACAGGTGCAGCTTCTTCGTTGAGCAAAGGCTTTCGGGATGCGCAGTTTGAGTTTTACGGAAAAACCCTCAACGGTCAGCAAGTGCAAGAGGCTCGTTGGAAACAAATTACCAACGCCGTTGATGGCGGATTGGGCGATTTGTTGGGGCAATTGTTCGTAAAAAAACACTTTCCACCCGCAGCCAAAACG